>NZ_AP019365.1:4743166-5052833 GCF_033095865.1 Pseudomonas sp. KU43P
ACAGGGAGCGTTCTGGGGACTCGAGATCCTTGAGACCATGATCGCCGTCGTAAAACTCCGCATCCTCGGAGCTCACATCGCTGTCTGGTGGCCGTCTTCCACGGGACACCAGGTAGTTCTTCGCCGTGTTGATGGCGATGCGGTACAGCCAGGTATAAAACGCACTGTCTCCGCGGAAATTGCCAAGCGCACGGTAGGCCTTGATAAAGGCTTCCTGCGCCACATCCTGGGCCTCGTGGGTATCGTGAACGAACCGCACGATCAACCCGAGAATCTTGTGCTGATACTTCAGCACCAACAGATCGAACGCTCGCCTGTCGCCGCGCTGTACACGCTCGACAAGCTGCTGATCCTCTTCCTGGGTTAGCATGAACACTCCTCAGTGAACTTGAAGGAGCGTTGCAAAAGCCATCGTTCAGGCTTGCAAACATAGACTCGGGCTTTTCGCAAAAGTTCTCTCCTCCAAGCAAGTTTCCTGCGGCCCTTGGTCGGCTCGCACGGAAGACGCGGCGCGGGCACGGCCGGCTGCGTCGATAATCAGGTTTCGGATACGCAGGTGTCAGCCCGGATAGAGCCGCCGCCACGCGTCGCCGCGCGAAAATTTGGCGCACGGGCAGCCTTCATAGGATTTCCAGCCGTGTAGGAAAGTTCCCACGAAGATCGCCCCAACCTCGTAGATGGCATGGAAATTGGCTACCGCAGGCTGCTATAAAGGCAGCCCGACCTGCATTCACGATAGTTTCACAATGCCATCTGCGAGTGACTATTGTGCCGCGCCCCTTTCCAAGATTACTAGTGTCCTGACATGAGCCAACAATTCCAACATGATGTCCTGGTGATCGGCAGCGGCGCCGCCGGTCTCAGCTTGGCACTGAACCTCCCCAGCCACTTGCGCATCGCTGTGCTGAGCAAGGGCGACCTGGCCAACGGTTCGACCTTCTGGGCCCAGGGTGGCGTTGCCGCGGTACTGGACGATTCCGATACCGTGCAGTCCCACGTCGAGGACACCCTCAATGCCGGCGGCGGCCTGTGCCATGAAGAAGCGGTGCGTTTCACCGTCGAACACAGCCGCGAAGCCATCGAATGGCTGATCGAACAGGGCGTGCCGTTCACCCGTGACGAACACTACGGGGTCGACGACGGCGGTTTCGAGTTTCATCTCACCCGCGAAGGTGGCCACAGTCACCGGCGCATCATCCATGCCGCCGATGCCACGGGCGCGGCCATTTTCACCACGCTGCTGGCCCAGGCGCGCCAGCGGCCAAACATCGAGCTGCTGGAACAGCGCGTGGCGGTCGACCTGATCACCGAGCGGCGCCTGGGCCTGCCCGGCGACCGCTGCCTCGGGGCCTATGTACTGAACCGCAACAGCGGCGAAGTGGACACCTTCGGCGCGCGCTTCACCGTGCTCGCCACCGGTGGCGCGGCCAAGGTCTACCTCTACACCAGCAACCCCGATGGTGCCTGTGGCGACGGTATCGCCATGGCCTGGCGCGCCGGTTGCCGCGTGGCGAACCTGGAATTCAACCAGTTCCACCCGACCTGCCTGTACCATCCGCAGGCCAAGAGTTTCTTGATCACCGAAGCCCTGCGTGGCGAAGGTGCCCTTTTGCGCCTGCCCAACGGCGAGCGTTTCATGCCACGTTTCGACCCACGAGAGGAACTGGCCCCGCGCGACATCGTGGCCCGTGCCATCGACCACGAAATGAAGCGCCTTGGCGTGGATTGCGTGTACCTGGACATCACCCACAAGCCGGTCGAGTTCATCAAGAGCCACTTTCCCACCGTCTACGAGCGCTGCCTGACATTTGGTATCGACATCACCCGGCAACCGATCCCGGTGGTGCCGGCGGCCCACTACACCTGTGGAGGCGTGGTGGTCGACGATCGCGGCCACACCGATGTGCCAGGGTTGTATGCCATTGGCGAAACCAGCTTCACCGGCCTGCATGGGGCCAACCGCATGGCCAGCAACTCGTTGCTCGAATGTTTCGTCTACGGCCGCGCCGCTGCGGCGGACATCCAGGCGCACCTGAAGCAGATCGACATGCCCAGCGCCCTGCCCTGCTGGGATGCCAGCCAGGTCACCGACTCGGACGAAGATGTGATCATTGCGCACAACTGGGATGAGTTGCGCCGCTTCATGTGGGACTACGTGGGCATCGTGCGCACCAGCAAGCGCCTTCAGCGCGCCGAGCACCGCATTCGCCTGCTGCTCGATGAGATCGATGAGTTCTACAGCAACTACAAGGTCAGCCGTGACCTGATCGAACTGCGCAACCTGGCCCAGGTGGCCGAGCTGATGATTCGCTCGGCGATGCAGCGCAAGGAAAGCCGCGGGCTGCATTACACCCTGGATTACCCCGGAATGCTGTCTGAGGCCAAGGACACCATCCTCAGCCCGAACTGAAATCGAGGGTGCCTTCGTCGCCGGCAAGCCGGCTCCCACAGGTACTGTGCTGCGCTCACTGGGGGAGCCGGCTTGCCGGCGACGAAGCCGACTCGGCCCACCGGCGGCGACTGAACTTCAGCCTTACCCGCAAACGCCGATACTCCTCTTTCCCCAGGGCATCCCTGGCGATACATTGACTCTCGCCAAACCAGCACCCCGGTCGCACGAAGCGCAACACCACCAGTTCCGGCAGCGCCATGCTGTCCCGACACAAGCGTACCGGCTGCCACCCCCGCGCCCGACTGAACACCTGCCAGCCAAGCACATCTCGGCGCAGGCCGGTAACGGCATGCGGATCAGTCAACAGGATACGTCGGGGAATGGCCCAGCAAGCGTGGGCAATGCATACGGCCAGAACGGCCAGACAGGACCACCAGGGCAGCGCACTGGGCCACAAGGCCATCTGCGCCAGCACCTGGCAGACCAGGTAGGCCGTCAGCAGTTGGCGCGAGCCCTGCCAACGGCACTCGAAGGACTCACTTGGGCTGGACACGGTCCAGAATGATGCGAACCATGCGTTGCAGCTCCGGGTCTTCGGACTCGGTGCGCTCCATGAACCAGCCGAACATGTCCTGATCCTCGCAGCTCAGCAGGCGAACGTAGAGTTCGCGATCGGCGTCGCTCAGGGTCGGGTAGACCTCCTGGGTGAATGGCACCAGCAGCACGTCCAGTTCCAGCATGCCACGGCGGCTGTGCCAGAAAAGCCGGTTGAGTTCAGTTTGTTCGACCATGGGGCCCTCCTCGAATGGTCGGGCAGTATACCGTGCGAAGCCGTGAGCGACACCGGGCGTTGGTCTAGTCACCTACCTATTTTGTTACCGGCGTTCTATGATGGCCGCCAGACTTTAGCCACCGCGATGACCCATGGCCGATTCCGCTTTCTTCAGCCCCCTGTCCCACGAGGGCATCCTCGCCGTACGCGGCTCCGACGCCGGCAAGTTCCTGCAGGGCCAGCTCACGTGCAACATCAACTACCTCAGCCCCGAGCACGCCGGCCTTGGTGCCCGCTGCATGGTCAAGGGGCGCATGCAGTCGAGCTTCCGCATCCTCCCCGAAGGCAACGGCTACCTGCTGGCCATGGCCAGCGAACTGCTCGAAGCGCAGCTGGCCGACCTGAAGAAATACGCCGTGTTCTCCAAGGCCACCCTCAGCGACGAAAGCGCTGCCTGGGTGCGCTTCGGCCTGCAACAGGGCGATGCCGCGCTGCAGGCCCTGGGCCTGAGCGTCCCGGCCAGCGCCGGCGCCACCGTACGCCATGACAACCTGATCGCCATCGCGGTTTCCGACGGCCGTGTCGAGCTGTGGGTACCCGCCGACAACGCCCCCCACGTGCGCGAGGCGCTGGCCGCGGCCTTGCCTGAAGGTAGCCTCAATGACTGGCTGCTGGGGCAGATCCGCGCGGGTATCGGCCAAGTCATGGGCCCGACCCGTGAGCTGTTCATCCCGCAGATGATCAACCTGCAGGCGGTCGACGGCGTGAGCTTCAAGAAAGGCTGCTACACCGGCCAGGAAATCGTTGCGCGCATGCAGTACCTGGGCAAGCTCAAACGTCGCCAGTATCGCCTGGCACTCGCCGAGCAGGCGATTCCAGCGCCGGGCGCGGAGATCTTCTCGCCCACTCACGGCTCCTCGGTTGGCGAAGTGGTACTGGCTGCCAGCACGGGCCAGGGCTGCGAGCTGCTGGCGGTACTGAGCGCCGACGCAGTGGAAGACGACAACCTGCACCTGGGCAGCCTGCAAGGCCCACGCCTTGAGCTGCTGAGCCTGCCTTACGAACTGGACCGCGACCGAGAAATCCAGCGCTGACCAGCACGCCACCACTGCGGTAGAGAAGTTAATGAACAAGCTGGCCGAGACGGTTCAAGCACAGTTGCTCGCTGCCATCGCCAATGATGACCTGGTTTTGCCGACCTTGCCGGAAGTAGCCCTGAGCATCCGCGAGGCCGCCGAGAACACGGAAATCAGCGTCGCTGCCCTGAGCAAGGTGATCGGCCGCGACGCTGCCCTCTCGGCGCGCCTGATCAAGGTGGTCAACAGCCCGCTGCTACGCGCAGCGGTCGAGGTCACCGACCTGCATACCGCGATCACTCGTCTGGGTATCAACTACAGCTGCAACCTGGCCATCGGCCTGGTGATCGAACAGATCTTCCATGCCCGGTCTTCGGCAGTCGAGCAGAAGCTTCGCGATATCTGGGCCAACAGCCTCGAAGTTGCAGGCATCAGCTACGAATTGTGCCGGCGCTACACCCAACTCAAACCTGACCAGGCCACCCTGGGCGGGCTGGTCCACCAGATTGGCGCGCTGCCGGTACTGATCTATGCCGAGGAGCATAACGAGCTGCTTTCCGACCCGGTCTGCCTGCACTATGTGATCGAGCAGATCCAGCCGGTGCTGGGGGACAAGATCCTCTCTTCCTGGGAATTTCCAGAGCAGCTGGTCAACCTGCCGAGCCAGGTGCAGGACCTGGATCGCAGCACCGACAAGGTCGATTACATCGACGTGGTTCAGATCGCCCGCTGCCTCAGCCAGCGCGGGCGCAGCCGGCCGCTGGCAGCCCTGCCGGCCTACCGGCACCTGGGGTTGCCGTATGGCACCGAGCTCGAGATCGGCGAGCTGCTCGAAGCCCGCAGCATGTTGCGCTGAACAGCGGTACCGGCCCTGTCGCCGGCATTGCCAACACATCAATCGGCAATAAAGCTCACCCGCACCTTCAACCCACCCTTCTCACCATCATGCAGGCTGATCTGCGCCAGGTGCGCCCGGCAGATCTCGCCGACAATGGCCAGCCCCAGGCCACTGCCCTGGGCACTGCGCCGGTAGAAGCGCTCGAACACCCGCTCGCGCTCGTCCTCGGGGATACCCGGCCCATCATCCTCCACCTCCAGCACAGCCGGCGCCAGCACCCGCAGGATCACATTGCCCCCCGACGGGGTATGCGCCAGGGCGTTATCCACCAGGTTGCTCAGCAACTCATTGAGCAAGGTCGGCTCCCCTTTGAGCCACACCGGCGCCTCGGCCTCCAACGCCAAAGCCACACCGCGGTTGTGGGCGAGCGGCGCCATGGCCATGCCCAGCTCACGCGCCAGCTGGCTCAAGTCGAGGCGCTGGGCCCCGCCTTCGGCAATCGCCCGGGCACCGTTCTCTACCCGCGCCAACGACAACAGCTGATTGGCCAGATGCGTCAGGCGATCGGTGCCCTGGGCTGCGGACTCCAGCGTCTGCCGCCATTCCTCGGGCTGCTGCGAACGCAAGCCCAGTTCGACCCGAGCCTTGAGCGCAGCCAACGGTGTACGTAACTCATGTGCAGCTTCGGCGATAAATTGCGCCTGGCGCTCGAACTGCCCGCGCAGACGTTCAGTAAAGTGGTTCAACGCTCGCACCAAGGGCCCCAACTCCCGTTGGACCTGCACCACCGGCAGCGCCCTCAGGTCGTCCGGCTGGCGCTCTTCCACCGCCGTTCGCAAGCGCTCCAGAGGCCGCAGCGCGGCACTCACCGCGAACCAGACCATCACCAGCGCACCGAGCGCCAGCATGCCCAGACGCAGCAGGGTGTCGGCCATCAGCCCACGCGCCATACGCACCCGCGCCTCTTCAGTCTCGGCCACGCGAATTTCCGCCATGCCATTCATGTTCGGCTCGCTCACCGCCTTGAGCAGGCTGACCACGCGCACATCCTGGCCCAGATAGGTGGCGTTGTAGAAACGCGCCAGTGCTGGGTAGTCGTCGGTGCGCGGAGTGCCGGGCGGCGGTGGTGGCAACTTCTCGTAGCCCGAAATCAGCTTCTGGTTGATGTCCAGTACCTGGTAGTAGATGCGTCCGGCGCTGTCGTAGGCGAAAGTGTCCAGCGCCACGTAGGGCACATCCGCACTGAGGGTGCCGTCGCGCTGTGACAGGCCGGCGGCGATGGTCCTGGCCGAGGCCAGCAAGGTGCGGTCGTAGGCGGTGTCGGCAGCTTCGCGGCCGTTCCAGTAGGCACTCAGCCCGCTGGCCAGCATCAGTACCACCAGCAGCAGCGCCAGGTTGCCCAGCAGCCGCCCACGCAGGCTACCGTTGTCACGCATCGCGATGCTCGAGCAGGTAACCGAGGCCACGGAAAGTCACGATGGCCACTGGGTGGCCATCAAGCTTCTTGCGCAGCCGATGAATGTAGATTTCGATGGCATCGGGGCTGGCTTCCTCATCCAGGCCGAACACCTGGGCGGCGAGCTGCTCCTTGCTCATGACCCGACCAGGCCGGGCGATCAGCGCTTCGAGCACGCTCTGCTCGCGGGAGGTCAGCGTCAGGTTGTCCTCTCCCAGGGTGAAGCGGCGGGTATCGAGGTCATACACCAACGGCCCGCAACGCTGCTGGCGCTCGCCACCGAGCACACTGCGCCGCAGCAGAGCCTTGACCCGCGCCTCCAGCTCGGTCAGCTCGAAGGGCTTGGCCAGGTAATCATCGGCACCAAGATTCAGACCGTGCACACGATCCTTCACGTCGCTGCGCGCGGTGAGCATCAGCACTGGCAGGGTCTTGCCACGGCTGCGCAGGCGCGCCAGCACCTCGAAGCCATCCATGCGCGGCAAACCCACGTCGAGCACGGCAACGGCATATTCCTCGCTGGCCAAGGCCAGGTCCGCGGCCACGCCATCGTGCAATACATCCACGGTCAGGCCATGGCTTTTAAGGGCCATGGCCACGCTTTCAGCCAGTTGCAGGTGGTCTTCGACCAGCAGCACACGCATCGGATTCTCCCTGCTCGGGTGGGGCGGTGGCGCGGAGTGTACCGCTGTCGCCCGGCCTGTGAAGCCCCTTGTGACAAACCTTTCGTGCTGAAAGGTTAGCGAAAGGTTGATTGCCTAGCATCGCACCACGGTCGCTCTACGCGCCGAAAAAAGCACCAGCAAGGTGCAACGAATAAGAACAATAAACGGAGCCATCCCGATGCTGTCATTGCAGCCGCAGGCAATCACACCTGCCCGTTCCCTGTCCGCACGCCCCACGGCCATCGCCAGTGCCCTTGCACTCGCCGGTGTCGCCCCGATGAGCCAGGCCGCCTTCTTCGAAGACAGCACGGCGACCTTCGAAACCCGCAACATGTACTTCAACCGCGACTTTCGCGACGGCACCAGCGCGCAGCAATCCAAGCGCGACGAGTGGGCCCAGGGCTTCATGCTCAATTTCGAGTCCGGCTACACCGAAGGCCCAGTCGGCTTCGGCCTGGATGCACTGGGCATGCTGGGGATCAAGCTGGATTCCAGCCCCGACCGCACCGACACCGGCCTGCTGCCGACCCATGACGACGGCAAGGCCGCCGACGAGTATTCAAAGCTCGGCCTGACCGGCAAGGTGAAAGTGTCCAAGACCGAACTAAAGATCGGCACCCTCATCCCTGAACTGCCGACCTTGCAGCCGAACGACGGGCGCATTCTGCCGCAAACCTTCGAAGGTGGCCTGCTCACCTCCCAGGAAATCAAGGGCCTGACCTTCACCGGCGGGCGCCTGGACAAGGCCAAGGACCGCAATGACACCAATTGGGAAGACCTGGCGCTCAACAACAAGAACGGGCGCTTCGGTGGCACCTTCACGGCCGACAACCTGGACCTGGCCGGCCTGGACTACAAGTTCACCGACCGCATCACCGGCAGCTACCACTTCGCCCAGCTCGACGACATCTACCGCCAGCACTTCATCGGCCTGCTCGCCACCCAGCCCTGGGGCCCGGGCACCTTCGGCGCCGACCTGCGCCTGGCACTGAGCGACGACGCCGGTTCGGCCAAGGCCGGGCGTATCGACAACACCACCTTCAACGGCATGCTCAGCTACAGCCTGGGCGGGCACAAGGTCAGCGCCGCCTGGCAGCAGTTGTCCGGCGACAGCGCCTTCCCCTACATCGACGGCGCCGACCCCTACCTGGTCAACTTCGTCCAGATCAACGACTTCGCCGGCGCCGACGAACGCTCCTGGCAGGCGCGCTACGACTACAACTTCGCCGCCCTGGGCATCCCCGGCCTGACCTTCATGACCCGCTACATCAACGGTGACAACGTCAGCCGCGCCGCCGGTGGCGAGGGCAAGGAGTGGGAGCGCAACACCGAGTTCAAGTACGTGGTACAAAGCGGCCCGTTGAAAGACGTCGCCGTGCGCCTGCGCAACGCCACCTTCCGCTCCAACTTCGCCCGCGATGCCGACGAAGTGCGGCTGCTGGTGAGCTACAGCGTGGCCCTCTGGTAAGCCAATAGCAGTACCCCATAACAACAATGCTCACGGAGATAGACGATGACCTTTTCACTGCGCCGCCTCGTTCTGGCTACCGGTTGCCTGCTGTTGGCTGGCAATGCCCTGGCCGCCGAACCTAAACGTCCCGAATGCATCGCCCCGGCCTCGCCCGGCGGCGGTTTCGACCTGACCTGCAAGCTGGTGCAGAGCGCCCTGGTGCAGGAGAAGATCCTCAGCAAACCGATGCGCGTGACCTACATGCCAGGTGGCGTCGGCGCGGTGGCCTACAACGCCGTGGTGGCCCAGCGCCCGGCCGATGCCGGCACCCTGGTGGCCTGGTCCAGCGGCTCGCTGCTGAACCTGGCCCAGGGCAAATTCGGCCGCTTCGATGAAAACGCGGTGAAGTGGGTGGCTGCAGTCGGCACCAGCTACGGTGCCATTGCGGTGAAAAGCGATTCGCCCTACAAGACCCTCGACGACCTGGTCGCGGCTTTGAAGAAAGACCCCAGCAAGGTAGTGATTGGCTCCGGCGGCACCGTCGGCAGCCAGGACTGGATGCAGACCGCGCTGATCGCCAAGGCCGCCGGCATCAACCCGCGCGACCTGCGCTACGTGGCCCTGGAAGGCGGCGGCGAAATCGCCACCGCACTGCTGGGTGGGCACATCCAGGTGGGCTCCACCGACATCTCCGACTCCATGCCGCATATCCAGAGCGGCAACATGCGCATCCTTGCGGTGTTCTCGGAAAACCGCCTGGACGAGCCGGAGATGAAGGACATCCCGACTGCCAAGGAACAGGGTTACGACATCGTCTGGCCGGTGGTGCGTGGTTTCTACCTTGGGCCGAAAGTGACCGACGAGGAATACGCCTGGTGGAAAGACTCGTTCGACAAGATGCTGGCTTCCGAAGACTTCGCGAAGCTGCGTGACCAGCGCGAGCTGTTCCCGTTCGCCATGACCGGTGCAGAGCTGGACGGGTATGTGAAGAAGCAGGTGGCTGACTACAAGGCGCTGGCCAAGGAATTTGGCCTGATTCAGTAAGCCTGGGTTGCCTGTACTGGCCTCATCGCCGGCAAGCCGGCTCCCACAGTGAGAGCACCGCTGTACCTGTGGGAGCCGGCTTGCCGGCGATGAGGCCAGCAGCCACAACATGCCCCAACGAGGATTCCCCCAATGATCCTGCAACGCCTCTTCGCCCTGGCTCTGCTGGCGGTGTGCGCCGCCCTGGCCGTGATGGCCTGGCCCTACCAGGCCGCGTTTTCCTATGAACCGGTGGGCCCGCGCGCCTACCCACTGCTGATGCTCGGCCTGATGGGCCTGGGCCTGCTGTACCTGGCCATCCGCCCGACACCGATCGTGCGCAAGGACGATGAGCCCGAACTGGACCGCGAAACCCTGACCAAGATCGGTATCTGCGTGGGCCTGCTGATCGTCTTCGCCAGCACCTTCGAGACCCTCGGGTTCATCCTCAGCGCCAGCCTGGTCGGCATCCCCATGGCCCGCCTGTACGGCGGCCGCTGGCTGCACAGCACCATCGTGGTGGTGGGCATGAGCCTGTTCCTCTACTGGCTGTTCGACCGCGTGATGGATGTGCCCCTGCCCCTTGGTTTGCTGAGCGTACTGGAGAACTGACACATGGATACCTTGAGCTACCTGGGCCAGGGCTTCGGCGTCGCCCTGAGCCCGTACAACCTGGTCACCGCCCTCGCGGGCACTCTGATCGGCACCGTGGTCGGCCTGCTGCCGGGCCTGGGCCCGATCAACGGCGTGGCCCTGCTGATCCCGATCGCCTTCGCCTTGGGCCTGCCACCGGAATCGGCGCTCATCCTGCTGGCCGCGGTGTACCTGGGCTGTGAATATGGCGGGCGGATCAGCTCGATCCTGCTGAACATCCCGGGCGAAGCCTCGACGGTGATGACCACCCTCGACGGCTACCCGATGGCGCGTAATGGCCTCGCCGGCGTAGCTTTGTCGCTGTCGGCCTGGAGTTCGTTCATCGGAGCCCTCATCGCCACCTGCGGCATGGTGCTGTTCGCCCCGTTGCTGGCGAAATGGGCCATTGCCTTCGGCCCGGCGGAATACTTCGTGCTGATGGTGTTCGCCATCGTCGCCCTCGGCGGCATGGCCGGCGACAAGCCGCTGAAGACCTTCATCGCCGCGCTGATCGGCCTGTTCCTGTCGGCGGTCGGTATCGATGCCAACAGCGGCGTATACCGCTTCACCGGTGACAGCGTGCACCTGGCCGATGGTATCCAGTTCGTGGTGCTGGTGCTGGGCCTGTTCTCCATCAGCGAAATCCTTCTGCTGCTGGAAAAGACCCACCATGGCCACCAGGCGGTCAAGGCCACCGGGCGCATGCTGTTCAACTTCAAGGAAGCCGCCTCGGTGTTCCTGGTCAACCTGCGCTGCGGCCTGCTCGGCTTCATCATGGGCGTGCTGCCAGGTGCCGGCGCTACCCTGGCCAGCGCCGTGGCCTACATGACCGAGAAGCGTATCGCGGGCGAGAGCGGCAAGTTCGGCAAGGGCGACGCCCGCGGCCTGGCCGCCCCGGAAACCGCCATCGGCGCCTCCTGCTGCGGCGCCCTGGTACCGATGCTGACCCTGGGCGTACCAGGCTCGGGCACCACTGCGGTGATGATCGGCGCACTGACCCTGTACAACATCACCCCCGGCCCGCTGCTGTTCGAACAGCAGCCGGACATCGTCTGGGGCCTGATCGCCTCGCTGTTCATCGCCAACATCATGCTGGTGATCCTGAACATCCCGATGATTCGCATCTTCACCCGCATCCTCGCCGTACCGAACTGGGCGCTGGTGCCGGTGATCGCGATCATCACCGCGATCGGCGTGTACGCCGTGCATGCCACCACCTTCGACCTGTTCCTGATGGTCGGCATCGGCATCATGGGCTACATCCTGCGCAAGCTGGACTTCCCGCTGTCGCCGATCCTGCTCGGTTTCATCCTCGGCGGGTTGATGGAGCAGAACCTGCGCCGCGCGCTGTCGATCTCCAACGGCGAACTGGGCATTCTCTGGTCCAGCCCGATCAGCATGGGCGTGTGGGTACTGGTCGTGTTCATGCTGGGCCTGCCACTGCTGCGTATCTGGCGTAAACGCAGCCAGCAGCGCCGGGCGCTGGCCGATGCCTGATCGGTCTTTGCCGCTGTTCGTTGCAACCGGGCTGGTCGGCCTTGCGGGCGGGTATCTCGCCAGCAAGGTCGGCTGGCCTTTGCCGTGGATGGTCGGCTCGCTGCTGGCGATCATCCTGGTGCGCTGCCTGACACCCTGGCAGCTGTCGGAAATCCCCCATGGCCGCAAATGCGGCCAATGCATCATCGGCCTGGGGATCGGCCTGCACTTCACTCCGGCAGTGATCGAGCAGGTGGCCAGCCACTTCGTGCTGATCTTCTTTGCGGCACTGTTCACCACCGTGTCCAGCGTGGTCGGCGTGTGGCTGCTTCGCTGCACCGGTGAAGACCGGGCAACGGCGTTTTTCGCCAGTATGCCTGGCGGTTCGGGGGAAATGGTCAACCTGGGGGCACGCAACGGTGCGGTGCTCAGCCAGGTGGCGGCGGCGCAGAGCTTGCGTGTGCTGGCGGTGGTGCTGTGCGTGCCGGCGCTGTTCAAATTCCTGATCGGTGACGGCGTATCGCTGAATCACACCGGTACCGTCAACTGGGCCTGGCTCGGCTTGATCGTGCCACTGGGCGTGGCGATCGGTTTCATCTGGCAACGCTTGAAACAGCCTAACCCCTGGCTGTTCGGGCCCTTGCTGGTGGCGGCTGCGGTGAGCCTGGCGGGCAACCTGCAGATTGCCCTGCCCAACGGCGCCAGCCAGATCGGCCAATGGCTGATCGGCAGTGGCCTGGCCTGCCATTTCAACCGCGCGTTCTTCCGCCGGGCGCCGTCGTTCCTGGGGCGTACGCTGGTGGCCACGGCACTGTGCATGCTGATTGCCGGCGGCGCGGCTTGGGGGTTGAGCGTGATGACAGGGCTGGATCTGCGTTCGCTGACCTTGGGCATGATGCCCGGGGGCATCGCCGAGATGAGCCTGACGGCGGAGACCTTGCAGTTTTCCGTGCCGTTGGTAACGGCGCTGCAGGTGATGAGGCTGTTGTTCGTGCTGTTTCTGGCGGAGCCGCTGTTCAGGGTATGGAATGCTGATCGGCAGTGATCGTGGCGCCTTCATCGCCGGCAAGCCGGCTCCCACACCAGACTTGTGGGAGCCATCGGGCCACCGCTAGAGCGGCGGCAATGCCCAATTGATCGGCGCCAGCCCACGCTGTTCGAGGAAGCCATTGGCCCGGCTGAAATGTCCGCAGCCAAGGAATCCTCGATAGGCCGACAACGGCGACGGGTGCACCGACTTCAGCACCAGGTGCTTGGTGCCATCGATCAGCTTCTGCTTGCTCTGGGCATGCGCGCCCCACAGCAGGAACACCACGTTCGGGCACTGCTCGCTGACCACCTGGATAATCCGGTCGGTGAAGAACTCCCAGCCTTTCTTGGCATGCGAAGCGGCATTGGCTCGCTCGACGGTCATGGTCGTGTTGAGCAACAGCACGCCCTGCTCGGCCCAGCTCTGCAGGTAACCATGGCCGGCGATGGGGATGTTCAGGTCGCGTTGCAGCTCCTTGTAGATGTTCACCAGCGAGGGTGGCGTCGGCACCCCTGGCTGCACCGAGAAGCACAGGCCGTGGGCCTGGCCGGGGCCGTGATAGGGATCCTGGCCGAGGATCACCACTTTCACCTGCTCCAGCGGTGTGGAGTTGAGCGCATTGAAAATCATCGGCCCCGGTGGGTAGATCTCTTTGCCCGCCGCGTATTCCTGGCGCAGGAACTCCCGTAGCTGGTGCATGTAAGGCTGGTCGAACTCGGCGCGCAATGCAGCCTTCCAACCGGGTTCGAGTTTGATGCGATCGTCGTCAGTCATGGGGCCATCCGTAAACAATGGCGCGACACTAGGTAAGGCATTCGCCCTTGTCAATCGATCCGACCGACGACCGGCATGATCAGCCATGCAGGCCATACTAGGGTGATGACCTGTGCGAGGTAGTCCATGTCCATTCAGTGCGAGGTACTCACCGGCGTCGATGGCGCCCGCATCGGCGTTGCCACCCTGGATGCGCCCAAGGCGCTCAACGCCCTCAACCTGCCGATGATCGAAGTGCTCGGCGAACAACTGCATGAGTGGGCCCGCGACCCCGGTGTGGTCTGCGTGCTGCTGCGTGGCAACGGCGCCAAGGCATTCTGTGCCGGAGGCGACGTGCGGGCGCTGGCCCAGGCCTGCCGTGATCACCCCGGCAGCGTGCCACCGCTGGCCGCCACCTTCTTTGCCGCCGAGTATCGCCTCGACTACCTGTTGCACACCTACCCCAAGCCGCTGCTGTGCTGGGGCCACGGCCATGTGCTGGGTGGCGGCATGGGGCTGCTGCAGGGCGCCAACATCCGCATCGTCACGCCCAGCAGCCGGCTGGCGATGCCGGAGATCAGTATCGGCCTCTACCCCGACGTGGGTGCAAGTTGGTTCCTCGCCCGCCTGCCTGGCAAGCTGGGGCTGTTCCTGGGGCTGACAGGCGCACCGCTCAATGCCCGCGATGCGCTCGACCTGGGCTTGGCGGATCGTTTTTTTGGCGAGCACCAGCAGGAGGAACTGATCGATGAATTGCTGCAACTGAACTGGCAGGAGCAGACCGAGCTGCAGCTCAACAGCCTGCTCAAGGCCGAGCAGCATCGCGCCAGCGAGGAGCTGCCCGAAGCACAATGGCTACCCCGCCGCCAGGTGATCGATGAACTGCTGGATGTCGCCGACCCCGCCGGTGCGTGGCATGCGCTGCAAGGCCTGAAGCACCACAGCGACCCACTGCTGGCCGAAGCAGGTAGACGCCTGCACGAAGGCTGCCCGCTGACCGCGCACCTGGTGTGGGAGCAGATTCGACGCGCCCGCCACATGTCATTGGTGCAGGTGTTCCAGATGGAATACGGGATGAGCCTCAACTGCTGCCGTCATCCCGAATTCAGCGAAGGCGTGCGCGCCCGCTTGCTGGACAAGGACAACCAGCCCCGCTGGCACTGGCCGGATGTGGCGCAAGTGCCGGCAGCGGTGGTGGAGGCGCATTTCGTGAAGGTGTGGGAAGGTCGCCATCCATTGGCAGATCTGGCCTGAGGGGCCGCACAGCGGCCCCACTCAACATCAACGCTGCCAGTTGCGATCACCACCCCTGCCGCCATTTGGCTGGGAATCACGATTACCCCGACCATTGGAATGCCAGCGGTCATTCTGATAACGCTGGCTACCATTGCGGTAATCGTTGCGGTCACGATCCCGCCCATAGTCATAACGTTGGCGGTTGCCATAGTCATATCGCGGGTTGCCATGCCACTGGTTCACGCCCGGCTGCGGGTGCGATCGATATTGAGGCACAGGCGCCGGATGGTAGTAACGCGGCGCTGGCGGGTAATAGCGCGGCGCTGGCTGGTAGTAATAACGTGGCTGCGGCGTTACATAATAACTGTCATAGCGGTAATACCCCGGCGACACATAGCGGTCGGTGGTGTAGTAATCCGAACGGTAATAGCTGCCTCCCTCGTAGTAGGGCACACAGGCGCAAGTCATCAAACCGAGCAAAGCGATCAACAACATTCGATAGGACATGGCGGCCTCCTGGACCGCAGGGGTGCCCGAACAGCGGCGCTGACGAGCGTCGACTGAAAAGCGTTCATCGACATTGAATAAGACCGTTGCGCCAAGGTGCAGTGCCATTTCTGCAACAATTAGTAACAGGTCGGATAACCCTTAAAAACCTGCAGTCTTTTTTTGGCCATATCACTAGAATGAGCGCCTCGGCACACATCACGGGACGATCATGCCTTCACGCTCTGCCCTGTTCTCACAGCGCTCGCTGATTCTCGCCCTGCTGATGCTGCTGGCCTGTGGCTTCCTCGCCACTTCGCTGCTCAGCTACTTCGCTTCGCGCAGCGCGATCCGCGACGGCATCATCAATACCGAACTGCCGCTGACCTCCGACACGGTGTATTCGGAAATCCAGAAGGACCTGATCCGCCCGGTGCTGATCGCCTCGATGATGGCCCAGGACACCTTCCTGCGCGATTGGGTGCTGGCCGGCGAACAGGACACCCGGCGCATCACACGCTATCTGGGTGAGGTCATGGGCAAGCAGGCCACCTTCACCTCGTTTTTCGTCTCCGACCACACCCTCACCTACTACCAGGCCAAAGGCGTGCTCAAGCAGGTGGAGCCCGGCAGTTGGCGCGATGCCTGGTATTTCCGTTTGCGCGAGCTCAAGGCACCCTATGAAATCAACGTTGACCTCGACATGGCCAATCAAGACAGCCTGACCGTGTTCATCAACTACCGGGTGCTGGATTACCAGCACCGCTTCATCGGCGCCGCCGGGGTTGGCCTGAGCGTGGATGCGGTGGTCAAGCTGATCGACAACTACCAGCGACGCTACCAGCGCTCGGTATTTTTCACTGATGCCGACGGCAAGGTCCTGCTCACCGGTTCCGATGGCGGGCCGCACGGCATGCGAGTGGGGCAGAACCTGCAGGGCAACGTCGAACTGGCCGATGTGCTGGAGCAGCACCCAGTGCCAGGCGAAGGCAGCCACGAATACCGTGACAGCGCCGGGCACAGCCACTTCCTCAATGTGCGCCAATTGCCCGAACTGGGCTGGTACCTGATGGTGGACAAACGCGAATCCGGCAGCCTCGATCGCATTCGCCATACGCTTTACCTGAACCTGGCGATCTGCACGATGATCACCCTGGTGGTGTTATCCCTGCTGCATGCCATGCTCAGGCGCCACCAGGCCAGCACCGAGGCCCTGGCAACGCTCGACAGCCTCACCGGGCTGCCCAACCGGCGCAGCTTCGACCTGCTGGCGGCGCAGGCACTGCAACAGGCCCAGCGCGAATGCTCGCCACTGGTGGCGCTGTTGATCGACCTGGACCATTTCAAAGCACTCAACGATACCCACGGCCACCTGGCAGGCGACGAAGTGCTGCGCCAATTCGCCACTGTGCTGCAGGGCAGCCTGCGCCAGTCGGATATACTGTGCCGCTGGGGTGGCGAGGAGTTCATCGTGCTGTTGCGCGAAACCCAAGGTCGGCAAGCTATCGACGTTGCGCAGAAGATCCGCCGACGCACCGAGCAACTGACGTTCAGCTACGACGAAAAGCCGCTACGCCTGACCACCAGTATCGGCCTCAGCAGCCTGCAGCCGGGCGACAGCCTGCATGCCCTGCTCAGCCGTGCCGACCACGCGCTTTATCGTGCCAAACAGGCCGGCCGCAACCGCGTCTGCAGCGAAACACCCGGAACCGACCATGAATGATCCCCAGCACTGTCCCGCCTGTGGCGCCCTCAACCAGTGCGCCCTGGCCGACCCTCGCAGCGCTACGCAAGCCTGCTGGTGCTATGCCGTGACCATCGACCCTGCCGTGCTCCAGGCCCTGCCTGCCGAACTGCGCGACAAGGCCTGCCTGTGCCCGCGCTGCGCGCAGGTGCTGGACCAACTGGCAGAAGAAGGCGAGCGTGCGACGAAGCCAGCCCCGATCAGTTCGGAAAACCGCTAGACTGCGCGCCCAAGATCCGCACCTGCCTTGCCACCATGCGCCTCGACCGTTTCCTCGCCAACCTGCCCTGCTACAACCGCCAGCAAGTGCGCCTGCTGCTGGTGCAGCGCCGCGTGCGGGTCGATGCCGAGGTGGTCACTGACCCGCAGGCCGAAGTACGCGAGTTCAGCCGTATCGAAGTGGATGATCAGGTGCTCCAGGCGGGCCGCGCGGCGCGCTACCTGATGCTGCACAAACCCGCAGGGTGCGTGAGTGCCACCCAGGACCCGCAACACCCCACCGTGCTCGACCTGTTGCCCGACGAGCTGCGCGTCGGCCTGCACATCGCCGGGCGCCTGGACTACAACACTACCGGCCTGTTGATCCTGACCAACGACGGCCAATGGTCGCGGCGCCTGACCCAGCCGACGACCAAGCTGCCCAAGCACTATCTGGTCGAGACCGAAGACGAAATCGGCGCGCACTACGTCGATAAGTTTCGCCAGGGTTTCTACTTCGCCTTCGAAGGCCTCACCACCCTGCCCGCCCAGCTCAATATCCTCGGGCCACGCCAGGCGCGGCTGGCGATCGTCGAGGGGCGTTATCACCAGGTCAAGCGCATGTTCGGTCACTTCGACAACAAGGTGGTGGGCTTGCACCGGGAAAGCATGGGGGCGATCCAGCTGGATCCGGGGTTGGCGCCGGGGGCGTTCAGGGCGTTGACGCGTGATGAGATAGCCACCGTCTAGGGCCGGAGCAGTCAGCGCAAAGTCGTCATACGACCGCCCAGCAGCAAAAGTCACATTTTTCCGCCAGCGGCACTTGCGAGAACCCCAACCCGCTGCTTGAATCCTAACTCGTCAGTCTGCACGTGACTCATTAGTCACACCCGCAGTCGAAGACACCTTTTTGCCGGTTACCCGAGGCCTTGATGCCTGGGGGCACGGTGAATTGCCCGCCTAAAACAATACCGTCGACACGTGTACGAAGGATCGACACAGGGCCCCGGTTTTTTCTTCAGGCAAATGCCTACCTGTCATATAGAACGTGCACCCTAGGTGACGCGAATGCCCTTTTTGCGCCAGGAGTCGATGACATGAGGCCAGAAATCGCTGTACTTGATATCCAAGGTCAGTATCGGGTTTACACGGAGTTCCATCGCGCGGATGCAGCCGAGAAAACGATCATCCTGATCAACGGTTCGCTGGCCACCACGGCCTCGTTCGCCCAGACGGTGCGCAACCTGCACCCGCAATTCAACGTCGTGCTGTACGACCAGCCCTACTCGGGCAAGTCCAAGCCGCACAACCGGCAGGAACGCATGATCAGCAAGGAGACCGAGGCCCACATCCTCCTCGAACTGATCGACCACTTCCAGGCCGATCACGTGATGTCGTTCTCCTGGGGCGGTGCCTGCACGCTGCTGGCGCTGGCGCACCAGCCGCGGCGGGTGAAGAAAGCGGTGGTCAGCTCGTTCTCGCCGGTGATCAACGAACCGATGCGCGACTATCTCGACCGCGGCTGCCAGTATCTCGCCGCCTGTGATCGCTACCAGGTCGGCAACCTGGTCAACGACACCATCGGCAAGCACCTGCCCTCGCTGTTCAAGCGTTTCAACTATCGCCACGTGAGCGGCCTGGATAATCACGAGTATGCGCAGATGCACTACCACATCAATCAGGTGCTGGAACATGACCTGGAGCGAGCGCTCAGAGGTGCACGCAATATCGACATCCCGGTACTGTTCATCAACGGTGACCGTGACGAGTACACCACCGCTGAAGATGCCCGCCAGTTTGGCCGGCATGTGGACAAGAGCCACTTCACGGTGATTCGTGATGCTGGCCACTTCCTCGACATGGAGAACAAGACGGCCTGCGAGGATACCCGCAGCGCCCTGCTCGGTTTCCTCAAACCGACCCTGCGCGAACCCCGCGCGCGTACCGCCTATGCCTCTGAAGGGCAGCATGCATGGGCCATCTGAATGCATCGGCGTCCTGTAGCCACACCCGCAGGCTATGGGCGCCGACAGCTTTTTTATAACTCGGGCTTCTAATTCGATGAGGGTTCTGGTAAAAAGTCGAGCGCAGACGCGGGTATAGTTTAATGGTAGAACAGTAGCTTCCCAAGCTTCCGACGAGGGTTCGATTCCCTCTACCCGCTCCACACCGCATTCCCCGCATGGCGTTTCAGCAACGTCATCGCTGTCAAAAGGAGCCTTGGCTCCTTTTTTCGTTTCTGCCTTTCCTGCACTTGCCAGCAACCCGGCTTGTGGCGCATATGCTCTATGCATCCGCGAAACATCTCGAAAGGACTACGCATGTTTCTGTCTCGCTGGCTTCCGGGCCTCGCCAACCTGCTGCACTACCGCCGCGAGTGGTTCCATGCCGACCTGCAGGCCGGCTTGTCGGTCGCTGCCATCCAGATCCCCATCGCCATCGCCTACGCACAGATCGTCGGCCTGCCGCCCCAGTACGGCCTGTATGCCTGCGTACTGCCGATGATGATCTATGCCCTGGTGGGCAGCTCACGGCAACTGATGGTCGGCCCGGATGCCGCGACTTGCGCGATGATCGCCGGTGCCGTGGCACCGCTGGCCCTGGGCGACCCCCAGCGAACCGCCGAACTGGCGGTGATCGTCACCGTGCTGGTGGGGGTGATGCTGATTGCCGCCGGGTTGGCCCGTGCCGGCTTCATTGCCAGCTTCTTCTCACGGCCGATCCTGATCGGCTACCTCAACGGTATCGGCCTGAGCCTGATCGCCGGGCAGATGTCCAAGGTGGTGGGGTTCAAGATCGAGGGTGACGGTTTCATCCTCAGCCTGATCAACTTCGTGCAGCGCCTGGTTGAAATTCACTGGCTGACCTTGGCCATCGGCGTGGCCGGGCTGGCCCTGCTGATCTGGCTGCCACGCCGCTACCCGCGACTGCCGGCGGCGTTGGTCACCGTCGCCGTCTTCACCGCGCTTGTGGGCCTGCTGGGCCTGGACCGCCTGGGTGTTGCCATCCTCGGCCCGGTGCCGGCCGGTATCCCGCAACTGGCCTGGCCACAGAGCAATCTGGCAGAAACCAAGAGCCTGTTGCGTGACGCCCTGGGTATCGCCACCGTCAGTTTCTGCAGCGCCATGCTCACGGCTCGCAGCTTCGCCGCCCGGCACGGTTATGCAATCAATGCCAACCATGAATTCGTCGCCCTCGGCGTGAGCAACCTGGCGGCGGGCATTTCCCAGGGGTTTGCCATCAGCGGCGCCGACTCGCGCACGGCGGTCAACGACATGGTCGGCGGCAAGAGCCAGCTTGTGGGCATCATCGCCGCGCTGGTGATCGCCCTGATCCTGCTGTTCTTTACCGCACCCATGGCGTGGATCCCGCAGGCCGCGTTGGGAGCAGTACTGCTGATGGCCGGCTGGGGGCTGATCGATATCAAGTCACTGGGGCGCATCCGGCGCCTGAGTCGCTTCGAGTTCTGGCTGTGCCTGCTGACCACGGTTGGGGTACTCGGGCTGGGCGTGCTGCCGGGCATCATGGTGGCCGTGACCCTGGCGATCCTGCGCTTGCTCTACAGCATCTACCAACCCACCGACGCCGTGCTGGGCTGGCTGCCGGGCACCGAGGGCCAGGTAGACATCCGCAAGCACAAGGAAGCTCGCACCGTCCCAGGCCTGGTGGTGTATCGCTTCGACGACGCCATCCTGTTCTTCAACGCCGACTACTTCAAGATGCGCCTGCTCGAAGCCGTGCAAAGCCAGGCAGCCCCCAAGGCGGTGCTGTTCGATGCCGAGGCGGTGAGCAACATCGACGTCAGCGGCATCGCCGCGTTGCGCGAGGTACGCGACACCCTGGCGGCGCAAGGCGTGTACTTCGCCATCGCGCGCGCCCGCGGCACCTTCCTGCGCATGCTGGTGCGCTCCGGGATGGCACGGGAAATGGAGGAGAAACTGCTGTTCGGTTCGGTGCGGGCGGGGATCCGGGCGTATCGGGTGTGGCGTAACAGGAGTCGTAAAGGACCTGAAGCGGAGTAAGGGCGACGGCAGCCGCGCGCAACTCGCTGACATGCTAAAGTCGCCCCCGTTTCCCGCCCCACCGAATGGACCGCACATGCCTGCACTCGACGCCTACCTCGACACCTGGCCGGCTCTCGCCCAGCGCCATCCCTGCGACGCCTTGCTACTAGGCAATGGCGCCAGCCGTGCATTGTGGAAACCCTTCGGCTACTTCTCGCTGTACGAAGAGGCACAGCGGGCCGGACGCAAGAAAGGCCTGGCGATCAGCGACCAGGCCTTGTTCAAGTCACTGGGCACGGAGCTGTTCGAGCCGGTTCTGAGCACGCTCAACCATACCGTGCGCGCCAACGCGGCGCTGGCGATCAACTCCACCGCGCCATTGAACCGCTACTACTCGATCAAGGAAGGCTTGATCCACGCCATACGCACTGTGCATCTGCCCTGGTCGCTGATGCCCGCTGCTACGCTGGCGTCGATCAACCAGGCCCTGCGTGGTTACCGCAGCATCTACACCAGCAACTATGACCTGATCCTGCCCTGGGCCATGCAGCACGCTGCGCAAGGTTTCGCGCACCTGTTCGACGAGCAGGGTTTCTTCGACGTACGCCGCACCCGTACCGAGGGTACCCGGGTGATGCACCTGCACGGCGGACTGCACCTGCTCAAGCTGCCTGATGGCAGCACCCGCCAACGCAGCGCCGACAGCGCCGAGCTGCTCGACGGGTTTGCCGTGAACATTCCGGGTGAAGTGCCTTTGTTCGTCAATGAAGACCGCAGCGAAGAAAAGCTGCGGGCGATCCGCAGTTCGGACTACCTGGGGTGGTGCCTGGGGCAATTGGCGCAGGAAAGCCAGGGTCTATGTCTGTTCGGGCAGCATCTGGACAAGAGTGATCAGCACCTGCTCGAGGCCATTCGCCAGGCACGGCCGGCGCATCTGTCGATTGCCATCCGGCCGTTGGGCGAAGCTTCGGTGCTCAATCAGAAACGGCATTTTGTTGAGCGATTTGCTGATCTGAAGGCGACGGAGCTGCATTTCTTCGATGCAAGCTCCCATCCACTTGGGCAAGCAGAGCTGGCCGTCGAGGTGCCTCAGCGCCGTCGCTGAGGCACACGCTCAAAGGTCGAGAGCTGCCGAAAACACGTTCATGGGGCATTGGATACCTTGATACTCATCGGTACCCGCGCAAGATCCAGCATTTCCTACCCGCTTCAGCCAGCCGCTCCAGAAGCGCGCCCAGATTTGCATCTTCGATCAACTAATCGCCAGCCTTCGATTCACTAGTGCCCTCAAGGATTACTCGGAATCAACCCATCCTCACGCAACAACGTCTCCAAGCAATGCTCCTGCACCCCATAAAACGCCTTGAGCTGCGCAATCTTCTCCAGCAACGCCCCAGGTGCCAGCGGCTGCTTGCGCTTCACCGCAAGAATCATCTTGTTCTTGTTGGTGTGCTCCAGCGAGATGAACTCAAACACCTTGGTCTCGTAGCCACAGGCTTCCAAATACAGGGCACGCAAGCTGTCGGTGAGCATTTCCGCTTGCTGCCCCAGGTGCAGGCCATATTGCAGCATCGGCTGCAGCAGCCCGGGGCTGTGGAGTTGAGGTCGGATCTGCTTGTGGCAGCACGGCGAGCACATGATGATCGCGGCATTGCAGCGGATGCCGGTGTGGATGGCGTAGTCGGTGGCGACGTCGCAGGCATGCAGGGCGATCATAACCTCGATGGCCTCGGGAACCACGCTGCGCACGTCGCCGCACTGGAACTCCAGGCCCGGATGCTCCAGGCGCGCAGCTGCAGCATTGCACAGGTCGACCATGTCCTGGCGCAGCTCGACCCCCGTCACCTGCGCCTCGCGGCCCAGGGTATTGCGCAGGTAGTCGTGCATGGCGAAAGTCAGGTAGCCCTTGCCCGAACCGAAGTCGGCCACCCGAAGCGCCTGGTGCGCCGGCACGGGAGCATTGGCCAAAGCGTGGTCGAAGACTTCGATGAACTTGTTGATCTGCTTCCACTTGCGCGACATCGACGGGATCAACGCCCCCTGCGCATCAGTCACGCCGAGGTCGCGCAGGAACGGCCGCGACAGCTCCAGGTAGCGCTTCTTCTCCCGATCATGAACGGCAGTGGCAGCACTCTCGCGTGGTGCCTGCGCACCATGGCGCTGAATCATCGGTTTGCCCTTCTTGCTGAAGGTCAGCTGCACTTCGCCATCGGCGTCGAACAGGTGGGCATTGCGAAAGCTTTCCGGCAGCAGCTCGGCGACCAGCATCAGGGCCTGGTCCACGGGCAGGTTGCGGGTGATGTCACGGGTCTGGTGGCGATAGACCAGCGACAGGCTGGCCTGCCCTTTCACCAGCAAGGGTTTGCCGATGATGCGCTGCAAGGTCTGGTCGGCGCCGACATGGCGCGCCAGCACCAGCTTGACCAGCGTATTACCGTGCAGGGCAGCGTTGAGCAGGTCGAGGAACTGGGCGCGCGCATCCGGCGCTGGGGAAGCGGAAGTACTGGCGGACATGGAAAACAGGTGCCTCGGATAACAGGGGGCGCGTTACGCAGTGCCGGGCATTCTACACCCCTGCAGCCCCCGGTTCAGTCGAGAATCACCAGACGGTTGGGCAGTTCATTACGCGCGTGGGTGCGCGGCACGTGCTGGCACAACAACTCGCCGCACGCCTCGATGCACTCGACAAAACCCTGCAAGGTCCGCCCTTGGCGCACCTGCTCGGCAAGGCGCGCAACGATCTCTGCCCGCGCCTGGGCATCGAAATGACGGTCGATGCCCTGGTCGACGATGATTTCCACATGCCGCTCCGCCTCGGCGACGAAAATCATCACCCCGGTGGCTGCGGTCGTGCCCTGCAGGTTCTGTTCGCGAAACTGTTGCCGCGCCAGGCTCGAAGCGCGCCAACGGCGCAATGCGGCGGGGATCAGCCAAACAGCCAGGCGCGGGCTGCGCAGCAGCAGGCACAGGGCGATGAACAGCAGCACATTGGCCACCAGCAGCCCACGTACACCGGGCCAACCGAGCAGCCACTGCGCCAGCCCCGGGACCGCCAGTGCCAGCACTGCGGCCCAGAACAAAGGCAGATAGGCGTAGTCATCGGCACGCCGCGCCAGCACGGTCACCAGCTGGGCGTCGGTGCGCCGTTCGACGCGGGCGATGGCCTCGGCGACCTGGCGCTGTTCGTATTCATCAAGAGGGGTCATGCCTTCGGTCTCGTCAGCCTTCTTATAGTTGTTGTCCCGGCATTCGGGTGTTCCTCTGCGGGGGGCATATTCAGGCATAATCCGCCGCTGGAGTTGATAAATCGTACAACAACAGCCGCCTGAAAACTTCGGCCGCGCGCGTATCTTCGTGGATACGGCACAGGCCTCGACAACGGAATTCATGATGAAACTGTCTATGCTGGGCCTGGCCATGGGCCTTGCCAGTCAGGCGGCCCTCGCCGCCCCCACCGCCCCGCCCCTGCAGGACAAGCAGGCATTCATCGAACACTTGATCAGCCAGATGACCGAAGCCGAAAAGATCGGCCAACTGCGCCTGATCAGCATCAGCCCGGAAATGCCACGCGACAAGATCCGCGAAGAAATCGCCGCCGGCCGTATCGGCGGCACCTTCAACTCGCGTACCGCCCCTGAAAACCGTCCGATGCAAGACGCTGCCATGCGCAGCCGGCTCAAAATCCCGATGTTCTTCGCCTACGACACCATCCACGGCGAACGCACGATTTTCCCAATCGGCCTGGGCCTGGCTTCCAGCTGGGACATGGACGCCATCGCCAAGGTCGGCCGAACTTCTGCCATCGAGGCATCCGCCGACGCCCTGGACATGACCTTCGCACCGATGGTCGACATCGCCCGCGACCCCCGCTGGGGCCGCACCAGCGAGGGCTTCGGTGAAGACACCTACCTCACCTCGAAGATCGGCCAGGTGATGGTCCGCTCCTTCCAGGGCAGCAGCCCGGCCAATTCCGACAGCATCATGGCCATCGTCAAGCACTTCGCCCTGTACGGCGCGGTGGAGGGCGGGCGCGACTACAACACGGTCGATATGAGCCTGCCGAAGATGTACAACGACTACCTGCCGCCCTACCGCGCCGCGCTCGACGCAGGTGCCGGCGGCGTGATGGTGGCGCTGAACTCGATCAACGGCGTGCCGGCCACCTCCAACACCTGGCTGATGAACGACCTGCTGCGCAAGGAGTGGGGCTTCAAGGGCGTGACCATCAGCGACCACGGTGCCATCCAAGAACTGATCCGCCATGGCGTCGCCCGTGATGGCCGTGAGGCGGCCAAGCTGGCGATCAAGGCCGGCATCGACATGAGCATGAACGATACCCTGTACGGCCAGGAACTGCCCGGGCTGCTGAAGTCCGGCGAAGTGACCCAGCGCGAACTGGATCAGGCCGTACGTGAAGTGCTTGGCGCCAAGTACGACATGGGCCTGTTCAAGGATCCCTACGTGCGGATCGGCAAAGCCGAAACCGACCTGAAGGACTACTACAGCGACGACCGCCTGCACCGCGAAACCGCTCGCGACGTGGCCCGTCGCAGCCTGGTGCTGCTGGAAAACAACAAGCAGACCCTGCCACTGAAAAAAGCCGGCACCATCGCCCTGGTCGGCCCACTGGCCGATGCGCCGATCGACATGATGGGCAGCTGGGCCGGCGACGGCAAACCGATGCACTCGGTGACCGTGCGCGAAGGCCTGCGCCGCGCCGTCGAGGGCAAGGCGAAGCTGGTGTATGCCAAAGGCTCCAACGTCACTGGCGACAAGGCGATCCTCGACTACCTGAACTACCTCAACTTCGACGCCCCGGAAATCGTCGACGACCCACGCCCGGCCGCCGTGCTGATCGACGAGGCAGTCAAAGCCGCCCAGCAGTCCGATGTGGTGGTGGCGGTGGTTGGTGAGTCCCGCGGCATGTCCCACGAATCGTCGAGCCGCACCACGCTGGAGATTCCGGCCAGTCAGCGCGAACTGATCAAGGCCCTGAAAGCCACCGGCAAGCCGCTGGTGTTGGTGTTGATGAACGGCCGTCCGCTGTCGATCGGCTGGGAACGCGAGCAAGCCGACGCCATCCTCGAAACCTGGTTCTCCGGCACCGAAGGCGGCAACGCCATCGCCGACGTGCTGTTCGGCGACTACAACCCGTCGGCCAAGCTGGCCATCACCTTCCCACGCTCTGTCGGGCAGATCCCGATGCACTACAACCATACGCGCATCGGCCGCCCCTACACGCCGGGCAAGCCGGGCAACTACACCTCGCAGTATTTCGAAGAGCCCAATGGCCCGCTGTATCCGTTCGGTTACGGCTTGAGCTACAGCACCTTCGAGCTGTCCGGGCTGAGCCTGTCGAACAACACGCTCAAGCAGGGTGACAGCCTGCAAGCCAAGGTAACGGTGAAAAACACCGGCAAGGTCGACGGCGAAACCGTGGTGCAGCTGTACCTGCAGGATGTGTCGGCATCCATGAGCCGCCCGGTCAAAGAACTGAAGAACTTCCAGAAGCTGATGCTCAAGGCCGGTGAGTCGCGGACCTTGACCTTCCGCATTAGCGAAGATGACCTGAAGTTCTACAATGGCCGACTGCAGCACGTGGCCGAGCCTGGTGAGTTCAATGTCCAGGTCGGGTTGGATTCCGAGGCCGTGCAGCAACAGAGTTTCGAACTGTTGTAGGAGCGGGTTTACCCGCGATAAGGGGCCAGCATGGCCCCTCCCTGACCATCCGGACCAGTCCCATGCCCTTCACCGTTCGCGCCCTGCGTCTGGGGCTGATCACCCTGCTGATCCTGGCCGGTACCGCGCTCAGCGCCGGCTGGGCCATGCACCAGGCCAAGCGCCAGGCCATGGAAGACGATGCTCGCCGAGCCAGCCAGCAATTGGGGCTGTATGCCAATTCGCTGCACACCCTGATCGACCGCTACCGTGCACTGCCCGCAGTGCTGGCGCTGGACCCGGAGCTGATCGAAGCCTTGCGCGGCCCGGTCGGCGAACCGATACAGGACGCCCTCAACCGCAAGCTCGAACGCATCAACGGCGCCGCCAACTCCTCGACCCTCGAATTGCTCGACCGCACCGGGCTGGCAGTGGCCGCCAGCAACTGGCGCCTGCCGACCTCCTACGTGGGCTCCAACTACGGCTTTCGCCCTTACTTCAAGCAAACCCGCAGCCAGGGCAGTGGCCGCTTCTATGCAGTCGGGGTGACCAGTGGCGTACCGGGTTACTTTCTCGCCAGCGCGGTCAACGACGAGCATGGGCGCTTCCTCGGCGCCATGGTGGTGAAACTCGAATTCCCCGAGCTCGAACGCGAGTGGCGTCAGGGCAGCGATATCCTGCTGGTCAGCGACGCACGCGGCATCACCTTCATCGCCAACCAGGACGGTTGGCGCTATCGCGAACTGCAACCGCTCAGTGGCGCCGACCGTGCCGAACTGGCTGAAACCCGTCAGTACGACAAGCAACCGCTGGTGCCGCTGCAGCACCAGGTACTGACCCGGTTCGCCAATAACAGCCAGCTCAGCCGCGTACAAGGCCCCGACGGGCCCGCCGAATACCTGTGGGAAAGCCTGCCGCTGGCGGGTGAAGGCTGGACCCTGCACCTGCTGCGTAAACCGCAGGTGGCCGCAGATGGCCGCAACGCCGCGCTGGGCGCCGCCGCCGTCTGGCTGAGCCTGGTGTTCGCTGGGCTGTTCGTCAGCCAGCGCTGGCGCCTGGCCCGCCTGCGCCAGCGCAGCCGTGATGAACTCAAGCGTCAGGTCGAGGAGCGTACCCGCGAGCTGCGCACCGCTCAGGAGGGCCTGGTGCAGTCGGCCAAGCTGGCCGCCCTCGGGCAGATGTCGGCGGCCATGGCCCACGAGATCAACCAGCCCCTGACCACCCAGCGCATGCAACTGGAAACCCTGCGCCTGCTGCTCGACCATGGCCGCCATGAAGAAGCGCGCAAGGCCCTGGAACCCCTGGAGCAGATGCTCACGCGCATGGCCGCGCTGACCGGCCACCTGAAGACCTTCGCCCGCAACAGCCCAGGCGGCTTGCGCGAGCGCCTGGACCTGGCCAACGTGGTCGATCAGGCTTTGCAATTGCTCGACACCCGCATCCGTGCCGAAGAGGTCGAAGTGGCGTTGTACCTGGCGCGCCCAGCCTGGGTGCGGGGCGATGCAATCCGCCTGGAGCAAGTGCTGATCAACCTGCTGCGCAATGCCCTCGACGCCATGGCCGACAAACGCTACAAGCGCCTGGAAATCCGCATCGAGCCCGACAATACGCAATGGCGCCTGAGCGTGCTCGACTCGGGCGGCGGTATCGCCGACGCCGACCTGGCCAAGGTCTTCGACCCATTCTTCACCACCAAACCGGTCGGCGAAGGGCTCGGCCTGGGCCTGGCCATTTCCTATGGCATCATCATCGAGGCTGGCGGCCAGCTACAGGCCGAGAACCTGCCCGGTGGCGCCCGCCTGAGCCTTACCCTGCCCCGCGACCTGGAGCCTGTATGTTGAATTCGGTGATCGTCGTCGATGATGAGGCGAGCATCCGCAGCGCCGTCGAACAGTGGCTGAGCCTGTCCGGCTTCAGCGTGCAACTGTACGCCCGCGCCGAGGAGTGCCTGACACACCTGCCGCGGCACTATCCGGGCGTGATCATCAGCGATGTACGCATGCCAGGCATGGGTGGCCTGCAGTTGCTCGAGCGCCTGCAGGCCGATGACCCGGACCTGCCAGTAATCCTGCTGACCGGCCATGGCGACGTGCCGATGGCTGTGGAAGCCATGCGCAACGGCGCCTACGACTTCCTGGAAAAACCCTTCACCCCGCAACACCTGCTGGGCAGCCTGCGCCGGGCACTGGAGAAACGCCAGCTCGTGCTGGAGAACCGCCGCCTGCATGAACAGGCCGACCTCAAGTCGCGCCTTGAAACCACCCTGCTGGGCATGTCTCAGGGCCTGCAACAGTTACGCCGACAGGTACTGGATCTGGCCAACCTGCCGGTCAATGTGCTGATCCGGGGCGAAACCGGCAGCGGCAAGGAGCGGGTAGCCCGCTGTCTGCACGATTTCGGCCCGCGGGCCGACAAGCCTTTCGTCGCGCTCAACTGTGCCGCGATCCCCGAGTCGCTGTTCGAGGCCGAGCTGTTCGGTCACGAGAGCGGTGCGTTCACCGGCGCACAAGGCAAGCGCATCGGCAAGCTGGAATACGCCAACGGTGGCACGGTGTTTCTTGACGAAATCGAAAGCATGCCGCTGGCCCAGCAGGCCAAGTTGCTGCGGGTGATCCAGGAGCAGAAGCTGGAACGGCTGGGGGCCAACCAGAGTATCAGCGTCGACCTGCGGATCATCGCCGCGACCAAACCCGACCTGCTCGAAGAGGCTCGCGCCGGGCGTTTTCGCGAAGACCTGGCATATCGCCTCAACGTGGCGGAACTGCGCTTGGCGCCATTGCGCGAACGGCGGGAGGACATTCCGTTGCTGTTCGAGCATTTCGCCCGGGCCGCGGCGCAAAAGCTGGGTCGCAGCGCCCCGCCCCTGGCGGCCACGCAACTGACCCAGTTGCTGTCGCACGACTGGCCGGGCAACGTGAGAGAGCTGGCCAATGCGGCGGAGCGGCATGCATTGGGCCTGGGCTCGCCCAACCTTGAAGACGCGCCTGCCGGCCAGTCATTGGCCGAGCAGATGGAGGCATTCGAGGCACAATGCCTGCGGGCGGCGTTGCGCATGCACAAGGGCGAGATCAAGGGCGTGATGGAAGCCCTGCAGTTGCCAAGGCGGACGTTGAACGAAAAGATGCAGCGCCATGGATTGGTGCGGGAGGACTTTGTTCTCCGCGAATAAGCGGAAATCCGCCTATCAGGTAGGACTGATAAGCAAGAATCCGCTCATGCACCGCTATTTGTCAGGCTGCGGTGCAGCCCATTGCGGCAAGGCTGTTCCTACAGAGGGCGCGTGATCCCTGGGCTCATGCCCTCGAATGGATCGCTGCGCACTCATTTGGCACACCTCGTGCAAAACCCTTCTCAAGCTGCGCCCAGGCGCGCTCCACAAAAACAACGAGAAGGTATCCCTGATGGATAACGCCACCTCCCTGCCAGCCGGGGCGGCCATCGCGCCCGCCGCAGAAAAATCTACCGCCAGCCGCCTCAAGTCGATTTTCAGTGGTTCGATCGGCAACATGGTCGAATGGTACGACTGGTACGTCTACGCCGCATTCTCGCTGTACTTCGCCAAGGCCTTCTTCCCGGCCGGCGACTCCACCGCACAATTGCTCAACACCGCCGCGATCTTCGCCGTGGGCTTCCTCATGCGCCCGATCGGTGGCTGGCTGATGGGCCTGTACGCCGACCGCAAGGGCCGCAAGGCCGCGCTGATGGCCTCGGTACTGCTGATGTGCGCAGGCTCGCTGGTCATCGCCCTGACCCCGGGCTATGAAACCATCGGCGTCGCCGCTCCCGTACTGCTGGTCATCGCCCGCCTGATGCAAGGCCTGTCGGTGGGTGGCGAATACGGCACCTCGGCCACCTACCTCAGCGAAATGGCCAGCAAGGATCGCCGTGGCTTCTTCTCCAGCTTCCAGTACGTGACCCTGATTTCCGGCCAGCTCATCGCCCTGGCGGTGCTGATCGTGCTGCAGCAGACCCTGACCACCGAGCAGCTGTATGCCTGGGGCTGGCGTGTACCTTTCGTGATCGGCGCACTGTGCGCGGTGGTTGCCCTGTACCTGCGCCGCGGCATGGAAGAAACCGCCTCGTTCACCAAGAAGGAAAAGGCCAAGGAAAGCCTGATGCGCACCCTGATGCGCCACCCCAAGGAGCTGATGACCGTAGTTGGCCTGACGATGGGCGGCACCCTGGCCTTCTACACCTACACCACCTACATGCAGAAGTACCTGGTCAATACCGTGGGCATGAGCATCAGCGATTCGACCACCATCTCGGCGGCCACGCTGTTCCTGTTCATGTGCCTGCAGCCGATCATCGGCGGCCTGTCGGACAAGATCGGCCGACGCCCGATCCTGATCGCCTTCGGCGTACTCGGGACTTTGTTCACCGTACCGATCCTCAGCACCCTGCACACCATCCAGACCTGGTGGGGCGCGTTCTTCCTGATCATGGCCGCGCTGATCATCGTCAGCGGCTACACCTCGATCAACGCAGTGGTGAAGGCCGAGCTGTTCCCTACCGAGATCCGCGCCCTGGGCGTCGGCCTGCCGTATGCGCTGACCGTCTCGATCTTCGGCGGCACTGCCGAATATGTGGCCCTGTGGTTCAAGAGCGCGGGCATGGAAAGCGGTTTCTACTGGTACGTGACGGCGTGCATCGCCTGCTCGCTGCTGGTGTACGCAACCATGAAGGACACCAAGCAGCATTCGCGGATTACCACTGACTGACAGTAATTTCGCAGTTTGGAAAAGGGGCATCCAATTAAAATGGACGCCCCTTTTTTATGCTTGTCGCTCTCGCGTGAGCCGAATAACCATTCTATTCGGCTCATGAAACAACTGGAGGCGATCGTGAACCTTCCTTACTGGATCTGGCAGCAACCCGAATGGCCCCATTTCCACTGGCAAAACGACCAACTCGGGGGCTTGCTTCGCAATTGCGTGGAGGCACAAGGGCGCCTGCTTGGCAGGATGGGCGCGTTCGATGAGCTCAGCGAGTGTGAGAACATGCTCGACACTTTGCTGCAGAACATCATCACCTCATCCGCGATTGAAGGTGAACAACTAAATGCCAGCTCTGTACGTTCCTCTCTGGCACGACGATTGGGCATGCACGAGCAAGGCCCTACCAGTGCCCCGCAGCGAAGGGCTCGCGGAGCTGATGTTGGATGCAACGCAAGGCTATGGGCAACCACTGACATTGCAGCGCCTGTTCACCTGGCGTCAATGGTTGTTTCCAGAGCACAGCGATCTGCTGGCGAAACCGATTCTGGTTGGGCAACTGCGCGATCAAGCCCCGATGCAGGTTATTTCTGGCCGCCTAGACCAACCAACCGTACATTCCCAGGCGCCACCCCGTGCCGGACTAGAAGGTCAACTCGACAGCTTTCTCGAATGGTTTGCAGACAGCCAGTATGCAGCAGACCTCGACCCACTGCTGCGGGCAGGCATCGCCCACTTCTGGTTCGTCACATTGCACCCGTTCGACGATGGCAATGGTCGCCTGACACGTGCTTTGACTGACCTCGCGCTCGCCCAAGGTGAACGCCAGGCCATTCGTTTCTACGCCATGTCCGCGAGCATTCTCGAAGACCGAGCAGGTGATTATCGGATTCTAGAAAGCAGCCAAAAGGCCGATCTGGACATCACCCAATGGCTGACCTGGTTCCTCGAAACGCTGCTACGCAGCCTCGAACAGGCACTGCTGCGTATCGACCGGGTACTGGTCAAAGCCAGGTTCTGGAATGCCCACCGGGCGGATGGGCTTTTACCCGAACAGATCAGGGTACTCAACCAGCTACTAGATGGTGACCCTCGTGGTTTCGAGGACGGCATAAATGCAACGCAATATCAGGCAGTGGCCAAGGTATCCAAGGCCACCGCAACCCGTCACCTGACAGACCTCTTGGACAAGGGCTGCCTAGTTCGGCTACCCGGTGGCGGGCGCAGTACGCGCTACCAGGTCAACGCTCAGGACATCTCCAACGCCTGACGCGGCTCACGGCGCTGGTACCAGCTTGCCATCAGCACCAGCACCAGCAGCACCCCACCCAGTACGGCGGAAGAGCCGATGGTGCCGAAATCCAGGCCGCCTTTCTCGTGCGGCTTGGTCAGGACGTCGCCGAGGGTTGCACCGAACGGGCGGGTCAGCACGAAGGCCACCCAGAACAGCACCACGCCGGAGATCCGTGTCCAGTAACGAGCCACTACCACCAGTGCGATGGCGCTGCCGATCAGCAGGGCGCCACCGGCAAAGCCCAGGCCCGAATCATCGGCCAGGTAGTCGCCCAGCGCCGTACCCAGGGTGTTGGAGAACAGGATCGCCACCCAGTAGAACAGCTCACCCGTGCGCGTCTTGATGCGGGTGACGTCCAGCGGGTTGCCGCTCAGGCGCCAGACCAGGAAGGTCAGTAAGAGGATGCCAATGAGGATGGCCGAACCCGCTGCATAACCCAGGCCCAGGGTGCGGTCCATGAAGTCGGACATGGTGGTGCCGGCGGTGCTCGTGGAGAGGATCACCAGCCAGTAGAGCATCGGGTGGTAGCGGCGCGAGTAGAGCTGGCCGAGCAAGGTCAGCAGGAACACGCTGATCAGCAGCATCGAGCTGACGGCATAGCCAACGTTCAGGGTCATCGACAGCAGGTCGCCGGCCGTCTCGCCCAGGGTGGTTGCGCAGATCTTCATGACCCAGAAGGCCAGGGTGATTTGCGGGAGTTTGTTCATTGTTTGCCGCTCCGGGAAAAGGTGCGGCGATGGTGATGAGCGGTACCTGAAAAATCGGTTGGCGGTTTATGAAAAAAGCGTTGATCCCTTCAAACACTAGGCATTTGCCCCCTTAACCCCCGATTAATACCAGCACTGCATCCTGTAGGTGCTGACCAGGCCAATCGCTCGCCGAAACAGGAACACTGCGTTTGCAAGGCAAAGCTGTATGCGGAGTCACGATCGACACGCCTCAACACATCAACTAATTAGATTTTTTAGCGTCATTTTTTGCGCTTTTTTATCAAATTAATCGGCGTAGCATTGAATCCATAGAAACAAACAACCTCGAACCCAACGGAGCAACGACCATGAAAAACAAACTGATCCTTACCTTGGCCCTCTCGGTTTTCGCCACTGGCGCTTTCGCTGAAGATGGCTTCGACCGCACCAATGCCCATAGCTTCGCAGCAGCCCAGAGCCAGGCTGCCACCTACGCCGAAGACGGTTTCGACCGCACCGGTGCACAACGCTTCGCCGAAGACGGCTTCGACCACACTGGCGCACAACGCTTCGCCGAAGACGGCTTCGACCACACTGGCGCACAACGCTTCGCCGAAGACGGCTTCGACCGCACTGGCGCACAACGCTTCGCCGAAGACGGCTTCGACCGCACCAACGCCCACCGCATCAGCTGATCCCTGATGCGTGCAACCAGCCCGGCCTCGGCCGGGCTTGATCATTTCCAGGCGGGCACAAGCTTGGCACACTAGGCGCCTCGTCCCCTCTGGAGGTAGGGCCACAAGCCCGACAGATGTACTACTACGAACCCGCCAAAGGCCACGGCCTGCCCCACGACCCGTTCAATGCCATCGTCGGCCCACGCCCGATCGGCTGGATCTCCTCCCAGGACCGCGAAGGCCGCCTGAACCTCGCGCCCTACAGTTTCTTCAACGCCTTCAACTACATTCCGCCGATCATCGGTTTCTGCAGTGTCGGTCGCAAAGACAGCCTGAACAACATCGAGCAGACCGGCGAGTTCGTCTGGAACCTGGCCACCCGCCCCTTGGCCGAAGCCATGAACCAGAGCTGCGCAGCCGTACCGGCGCAAGTGAATGAATTCGAATTGAGCGGATTGACGGCAACGCCGTCGAGCCTGGTGAGCGTGCCGCGCGTGGGCGAAACCCCGGTGGCATTCGAATGCAAGGTGAGCCAGATCGTTCAGCTCAAGCGGGCCGACCAGGCGCTGGTGCCGAGCTGGCTGATCCTCGGTGAGGTGGTAGCGGTGCACATTGCCGAGCACCTGCTCAAGGACGGTATCTACGACACCGCGGCCGCCGAGCCGATCCTGCGAGGCGGTGGCCCGGCGGACTACTTCGAACTGGGCAACCTGTTCAAGATGAGCAGGCCGCAGGTGTGATCACCAGATCAGCTCGCCTTCCTCGCCAACGTCCTTGAGGCGTTCCAGCTCGGCGCAGGCGGCGTCGTCGGCCGCCATGGCGCTTTTGAATACCTGGCCCTCGAGCACTTTATGAAAGCGCGGCGCACCGCCCATGCCCAGGGCCTTGACCGCGATGGCGGCGTTATAACCGCCGCCTTCCACCGGGACCATCGCCGAAACCGCTTCGAAATGCGGGAACTCTTTACGTGCCATGTCGCTATCCGCGTCGTTGATCGAGGGGCGGCATTCTACTCCGTGCGGCTGGTCATTCAATCGAAGGTATGCAGGTCCAGGCTGCTGACGACCTGGGCCTGGACCAGCTCGCCAAACACCTCCAGGGTTGGCGAGGCGAAATAGCCGCTCATCGCCTGCTGGTCGCACCAGCTACCGCTCAGCAGCCACAGGTCGGCGTCGGATTGCGAGCGCTGCACGCTGAAACTCAGGCAGCCTGGGGTACGCAGCGAAGGTTCGAGCAGGTCTCGCAGGCGCGCGCCGAGCTCCGCCGAACGGCCGCTGCTGGCGCGGATGAAAGCCAAGTGAGTGACCGGTTGTCGTAGGGTCATTGCACGATCTCCTTGAAGCACGCGGACAATTGAAACAGGCTGCCAAGGTTAGGGGCTCACCCGCGCGGCGCGTTAGGCTATTACTGCACGTGGATTGCCTGATTCTGCCGCGCGGCAGGATCAGGCAATCCACGTGCAGCTTTCGACTAGCGCCCACCATTGCCCAAACCTATGCTGCGTCGGTCAGCAGAGGAAAGCCATCATGACCACCGCCCCGTCCATCGACCCGACCCTGGAAGTACAACGTCAGGAACTGGCCGAGCTGATCCGCCGGCATGCCGGCGAGCCCCATGGCCCGGCCTCGGCCATCGACGACCTGTACCTGGTGCGCTATACCGAGAACGTCCGCTCGGTGCCGACCCTCGCCCAACCGGCCCTGTGCATCCTTGCCCAGGGCAGCAAGAGCCTGTTTCTTGGCGACGAACAGTACGCCTATGACCCGTTGCATTACATGGTGGTCTCGGTGACCTTGCCGTTGAGCGGCGTGAAGCTCGACGCCAGCCCTGAACACCCCAGCCTGGGCCTGCGCATGGACCTGGACCCGGCCGAGATCAGCCAGTTGATTACCGAAAGCGGCCCGATGCTGGTGCCCAACCTGCCCTCCGGCCGTGGCTTGTACGTGGAACGGACCGATCCGCAGCTGCTCGACGCACTGCTACGCCTGATCCGTCTACTGGATACGCCGCGAGACATTGCCATGCTGGCGCCGCTGATCCGCCGGGAAATCCTCTACCGCCTGCTGCGTGGGCCGCAGGGGTATCGCCTGTATGAAATTGCCCTGGCCAACAGCCAGACGCACCGGGTGTGCCAGGCCATCACCTGGCTCAACCAGAACTTCCAGCAACCGCTGCGCATCGAAGACCTGGCCCGGGTTGTCAATCTCAGCACCTCGACCTTGCACCATCGATTCAAGGCCGTGACGTCGATGAGCCCCTTGCAGTACCAGAAGCAGTTGCGCCTGCAGGAGGCGCGACGGCTGATGCTCAATGACGGGCTGGAAGCAGCGGTGGCGGGCTATCGGGTGGGGTATGAAAGCCCGTCGCAGTTCAGCCGGGAGTACAGCCGGCTGTATGGGGCACCGCCAATTCGGGATGTGGCGCGGTTACGGGCCAGTGCAGGGTGATTGGCTGGCTGGCCCGTAGCAGCGCTTATGGGAGCGGGGATCCAGTTGCAGCGGCGACCAAGGCTAATGCCTGATCGTCAGCCTGCTACTGCCGCCTGCCACTGATTCTGGTCAACCTCGATCAAGGTCGGCCCCTTGCGCTCCACAGCCCGCCCCAGGGCAGCCTGCAGTTGCTGCACATCGCCAACCTGCTCCGCCTCGGCCCCCAAGGCCCGCGCCACGCCAATGAAGTCCGGAGTATGGATATCCACACCAACGGGCTCGATGGCACGGTTGACCATGTACTTCTTGATTTCTTCATACCCTTGGTTATTCCACAACAGCACGATCAGCGGAACCTGCGCCTCCACCGCGCTGGCCAGTTCCGGCAGGGTGAACTGCAGGCCGCCATCGCCGATCAGGCAAATGGCCGGCGCACGCTCGGCCAGGCGCTCGGCGCTGCCCAGCCAAGCCCCCATCGCCGCAGGCAACGCGTAGCCTAAGGTGCCGTAGCCGGTCGAGGCGTTGAACCAGCGCCGCGGTTGGTCCATGTCCAGCGTCAGGTTGCCGGTGTAGACCGGCTGGGTCGAATCCCCCACCAGAATGGCATTCGGCAGACGCTCGAGGATGCTGGTCAAGAGGCGAGTCTGGCTCAAGGTCGGCTGATCCCAGCTCGCCGCCAGCGATTCACGCAGCTGCCGAGCCCGCGCCGCACCCCAGTGACCATCACGGACCGGGGCCGGCAAATCGTGCAGGGCATCCAGCAATGCTTGCGCGGCCAGTTCGGCATCGGCAACAAGGGCCAGCTCCGGCAGGTAGTTGCGTACGGTCTGGTCCGGGTCGATGTCGATCCGCAACAGGGCGCCAGGGATCTCGAAACCGCCCTTGAAGGTCACGTCATAATCGGTTTCGGCAAGCTCGGTGCCGATTGCCAGCACCACGTCCGCTTCCGCCACCAGCGCCCGCGTGGCGACCAGCGACTGGGTCGAACCGATCTGCAGCGGGTGGTTTGCCGGGAGCAGGCCCTTGGCATTGATGGTCAGTGCCACCGGCGCCTGAAGGTGCTCGGCCAGACGTGCCAGCGGCGCCCCTGCGGCCAATGCACCGCCACCGGCCAGAATCAGCGGCTTGCGTGCTTTGGCCAAGCGTTCGGCCATGTGCGCCACGGCCTGTGGTGCAGCGCCAGCACGGCTGCTGCGCACCGGGCGGCCCGGCAGCAAGTGATCAGCAGGCTCGACCAGCACATCCAGCGGGATCTCGATATGCACCGGGCGTGGGCGCGCACCGTCGAACACGGCAAAGGCACGGGCCAATACCTGAGGCAAGTCGTCGGCGCTCATCAACGTCTGCGAGAAAGCCGCCACGCCTGCCACCAGGGCCCCCTGGTTGGGCAACTCGTGCAGCTTGCCACGGCCACCGCCCAACTGATCACGCGACTGCACGCTGGAAATCACCAGCATCGGGATCGAGTCGGCATAGGCCTGGCCCATGGCAGTGGTGATGTTGGTCATGCCCGGGCCGGTGATGATGAAGCACACGCCGGGTTTGCCACGGGTACGCGCGTAGCCATCAGCCATGAATCCCGCACCTTGCTCGTGGCGCGGGGTGATGTGGCGAATGGACGAAGCCGCCAGGCCTCGGTACAGCTCCACGGTATGTACGCCGGGAATGCCGAAGACATGGTCCACACCATAGCCTTCAAGGAGTTTGACCAATACTTCGCCGCAGGTTGCCATGGGTATCACCTTGCATCTTGTTGGATATCTGACGCCCATTGGACCTAACGCGCTGCTATCGCCACAATCCAAAAAAACACATACTAGCCATGTCCTGTACTCATGGCTTGCCGCGATGAAACGACTTCCTCCCCTCCCCGCCCTGCACACGTTTCTGGTTACTGCACAGCACTGCAATTTCACCCGCGCCGCCCAGCAATTGCATATCACCCAGGGTGCGGTCAGCCGGCAGATCGCCGGGCTCGAAGAACACCTGGGTTACGCCCTGTTCCAGCGCCAGGCCCGTGGGCTAAGCCTGACGCGCGAGGGGCAGGACTGGCTGCCACGCGTACAACAGGTGTTTGCGCTCATCGAACAAGGGGTGCGCGAGGTGGGTGGGCGCAGCGCCACGTTGCAGCTCAAGGCACCGACCTGTGTGATGCGCTGGCTGCTGCCACGCCTGATGGAATGGCAGGCGCAGCGGCCGGACGTGCCGGTGGAGCTGACCACCACGGTGCAGCATGGCGTGGATTTTCGCCGCGAAGGGTTCGATGCAGCGGTGGTCTATGGCGAAGCGCCGAACCATGGGCTGCATGTGCGCAAGCTGTTCGATGAGCAGCTCACCCCAGTGTGTGCACCATCGCTGCTGGCGGGGCCTGCGCCGCTGGTGGCGATCGACGACCTGAAGCGCCATATGTTGCTGCACCCCTCGCGAGATGAGCACGACTGGCGCCTATGGTTACAGGCCGCTAGCGCAACCCTGGATGGCCAAGGGCCCAGGCAGCATTTCGAAACCCTGGACATGGCGATGGCGATGGCCTCCCAGGGGACTGGAGTAGCTATTGGCGACTGGGCGTTGATTGGCGACGACTTGAGAAATGGCAGGTTGTGCATGCCGTTTGGGCTCAAGGTGCTGACGGGCAAGGCCTACTATCTAGCCTACCAGGCCAGGAATGTGCCGGCTGGGTTGGTCGAGTTGATGGACTGGCTGCAGAGCCGGGCGGAACAGTGAAGGCCTCTCGCGGATAAATCCGCTCCTACAGGTTCGGTGCAGGCCTTGTAGGAGCGGATTTATCCGCGAAAGCGACAACTCAATACCCGACGGTAAACCGCTGCCGCGAATGCGCCGGTTTCTCCAGCTCATCGATCATCGCAATCGCATAGTCTGCGAAGCTGATCCAGCTCTTGCCGTCGGCCCCGATCAGCAAATGATCCTTGCCCAAGGTGTAATGCCCTGTGCGCTCCCCTTCGACAAACTCCGCCGACGGCGACAGGAAGGTCCAGTCCAGGTTCTGTTCCTGACGCAACTGCTCGAGAAAAAGCACCCCGGCACTGGCTTCGGCCTTGTACGCCTCCGGAAAGTCCGGGCTGTCGATGACCCGATGCCCTGAAGGCAACAGCAGGCTTCCCGCACCGCCCACTACCAGCAGCCGCTTGACCCCGGCGCGCTTGACCGGTTCGATGATCGCGTGCGGCGTAATGGTGGCGAAATGCGCCGCGCTCAGCACCGCATCCACTCCCGCTACCGCCTTCTGCAGCGCCGCGCTGTCGGTGACATCCAGTGCCTGAACCTCGACGCCTTCACGTCCCGACAGCCGTGAAGGGTTGCGAGCAATGGCCAGTACGCTGTGCCCGCGACGCAAAGCCTCTTCCAGCAACTGGCTGCCGGCACGGCCGGTAGCTCCGATGATTGCAATCTTGCTCATGGGAAACACTCCAATCAGGTGAACGGAATTACCACTTCATCTCGCCCTTGGCGACCTTGGCGCTCAGCTCCAGCGAGCTTTCATCGGCCAGGCCGGGGTAACGCTTGTTCATTGCCGCAATCAAGGCGCCGGCATCTTTCGCCTTGGCGGTTTCACGATCGAAGTCGCGAATGTAGTTCGCGGTGAAGCGCACCGCCTCCAGCGAACGACTGCTCTGGCCCATGTAATGGCCGGGTATCACCGTGCGCGGTGCCAGCTTTTCGATCTGCGCCAGCGTGCCGAGCCAGTCGGCATGGGACTTGGGGGACTGGGTGTCGGCCATCCATACATGGATGTTCTCTGCCACGACGACACCACCGACCACGGCCTTGATCGACGGAATCCACACGAAACTGCGCTCAGGCTGCGGACCGTCCAGGCCGATCACTTCCAAGGCCTGGCCTTCCAGCATCAGCCGGTCGCCATCGAGCACCTGCGGTACCCTCAGCCGCGCAGGTTTGTCGGCGCCCATCTGCGGGCCCCAGTAGGCAAGCTTGGCGTCCATGGTCTGGCGAATATGCGCCACCGTGGCTGCCGAGGCGAGCACCTTGGCATCAGGGAAGGCCTGGGTCAGGGTGTCGAGGCCAAAGTAGTAATCCGGGTCGCCATGGCTGATGTAGATGGTCGTCAGCTGCTTGCCGCTGGCACGCAGGCGCTGTACCAGCTGTTCAGCCTGGGCCTTGCCGAACTGGGCATCGACCAGGATGGCGTCCCTTTCCCCTGCAACGATCACCGAGCTGACCGGAAAGATCGCTTCATGCCCGGGATTGTAGACCTCAAGGTACAGTGGCTCGGCAGCCATCACCGGACCGGACAGACAAACACAGGCAAGCAACCAACCGCGCAAGGGTGTGAAAACAGACATCGCTAACATCCGCATGTAAATGAATGGTTCACAGCTTAGTTGCCCGATCCATGACAAAAAATGCGATGCTCAGACATAGTTTGTTTCTGAAATCGGGCAAATCATGGACCGTCTCAACGCCATGCGCGTCTTCGTCACCGTCGTCGACCTGGGCAGCCAGTCGGCAGCGGCGGATCACCTGCAACTATCGCGGCCAGTGGTATCACGCTATCTGGCGGAACTGGAGGATTGGGTCGGCGCACGGTTGATGCAGCGCACCACGCGCAAGCTGAGCCTGACTGCCGCTGGCCAGCAGACCCTGCCCCGCTGCCGGCAACTGCTGGAGCTTGCCGGCGACCTGCAAGCCGCCGTGCGCCAACCGGACGACGCCCCTCGTGGCGAATTGCGCATCAGTGTCAGCACCTCGTTCGGCCAAGCACAGCTGGTGGACGCGGTGGCCGAGTACGTGCGGCGCTACCCCGGCGTGAAGGTTGAACTGCAGATGCTCGACCGTACGGTGAACTTGGTGGACGAGCGGATCGACCTGGCGATACGCACCAGCAATGATCTGGACCCCAACCTCATCGCCCGGCGCCTGACCGTGTGCCGTTCGGTGGTGTGTGCGTCACCGGCCTACCTGCGCGAACACGGCACGCCGCAGCGGGTCGAGCAACTGAGCCGGCATAATTGCCTGACCCACGCCTACTTCGGCCACAGCCTCTGGCACTTCGAAGTGGATGGGCAACAAATCGCGGTGCCGGTGGACGGCAACATCAGCGCCAACGAAGCGATGACATTACAAAAGGCGGCGCTGGCTGGCGCGGGGATCGCCATGCTGCCGACCTACCAGGCCGCCACCGCCTTGCACAGCGGCGAACTGGTGCGCCTGGTGCCCGAGGCGCGGCCACGGGAGCTGAATTTGAATGCGGTGTACACGTCTCGCAAGCACATGCCGGCAACCTTGCGCAGCATGCTGGACTTTCTGGCGCAGCGGTTCACCGACGAGCCGGAGTGGGACCGCTAGCCTTTGGCGCCGTTCACCTGGCAGAACGGCGCCGAGCCTGTCATTCCTCGACGCTCATGTACTCCTTGGCCCAGCGGATGTAGTCCTCAGGCTGGGTGTAGGTGTGCGAGAGCTCGGTGGCGCTGAGGTTCTCGGACTTGTTCTGCTGGCCACGCTGCAGGCGCAGGCAGTCGTAGGTGGCCTTGATCGCGGCGAAATACGCGGCGTGGCCGTCGACCACGATACGTACGCCCAGGCGCGCCAGGCGCTCGTCGTCGCGCAGGTTGGGGTTGGCGTAGGTCACCAGCATCAGCGGCACGGTCAGGTGCTCTGCGATCTGCTCCAGTTGCTCGAAGTCTTTCACTCCGACCATGCAGATACCGTCGGCGCCGGCCTTCTGATAGCTCTGGGTACGCACGATGATTTCTTCGGTGCTGAGCACCCCGGCATTGGTACGGGCGATGATCGACAGCGAGGAATCGACCCGTGCCTCCAGCGCTGCGCGGATCTTGCCGACACCCTCCTCGACCGGGATCAGGTCGGTGGACTTGCGCCCGAACTGGGCCGGCAGCAGGGTATCTTCGATGGTCAGCGCCGCCACGCCGGCTCGCTCCAGCTCGATGACCGTGCGCATCACGTTGAGCGCATTGCCGTAACCGTGGTCGGCATCGGCAAGCACAGGCAATTGAGCCACACGGCCGATACGGGTGGCCTGCTCGACGAATTCACTGAGGGTGATCAGGGCGAAGTCTGGCGCTGCCAGCACCTGCAACGAAGCGACCGAACCGCCCAGAATGCCGACTTCGAAGCCCAGGTCAGCGGCGATGCGTGCCGACATCGGATCGAACACCGAGGCCGTGTGATAGCAGGAACCTGAAGCGAGCAACTCGCGGAAGGCAAAACGCAGATCTTGATGGGAAGCCTTGGGCATGATCACTCCGCTAAAAAGGTGAAAATAGAACGGTTGCTACCGACCCCTGAATCGGGTCTACCTGACCTGTTCCAACCGTCGCCATCTGGGCGGTCATGCTCGACATGCAGGCAGAGGAATAAAAGGTGTGGGAGACAGCGACACGAAAACCGGCGGCTATTTATTGCACCATGCTGGTGCGAGCCCCGGTTTTCAGCCTCTGCGGTAAAGCCACGATATCACGCGGCCATGCAGCACTGGATGAATGCGCCAATGCCGATCTTGCATAGGGGATGCAGATAGTACATAGGGAGCTACCTAAGTCGGGTTACAATTCAACGGCCCCTTCGCGGGGCAAGCCCTCCAAGGGGCCACTACAGGCACCCAACAGCCGATGACAAGGTAATCCCGTGACCGCCGCCCTGCCCCCCACCGTCCTGCGCAATGTGCTCACCGCGTTGATGCTGGCCATCTTCCTCGGCGCCCTCGACCAGACCATCGTTGCCGTCTCCCTGCCCGCCATTTCAGCCCAGTTCAACGACGTCGGCCTGCTGGCCTGGGTCATCTCCGGCTACATGGTTGCGATGACCGTGGCCGTGCCCATCTACGGCAAGCTCGGCGACCTGTATGGCCGGCGGCGCATGATCCTCACCGGCATCAGCCTGTTCACCCTGGCCTCGATCGCCTGTGCGCTGGCCCAGGACATGCAGCAACTGGTACTTGCGCGGGTACTGCAAGGCATTGGTGCGGGCGGCATGGTTTCGGTGAGCCAGGCAATCATCGGCGACTTCGTGCCCCCGCGCGAGCGTGGCCGCTACCAGGGTTATTTCAGCAGCATGTACGCCGTGGCCAGCGTGGCCGGGCCGGTGCTCGGCGGCTGGCTGACGGAGTACCTGTCGTGGCGCTGGGTATTTTGGATCAACCTGCCCCTGGGGCTGGTTGCCTTGTATGCCATTCGCCGAGCGCTGGCCGGCATGCCGGTGCAACGCCGCGAAGCGCGGGTGGACTATCTGGGCGCCCTGCTGCTGATCCTCGGCCTGGGCAGCCTGCTGCTGGGCATCACCCTGGTCGGCCAAGGCCATGCCTGGACCGCATTGCCTGTGCTGGCCCTGTTCGGCTGTGCCGGCCTTGGCCTGGTACTCTTCATCAGCCATGAGCGGCGCTGCCAGGAACCTTTGCTGCCACTCAACCTGTTTGGCAACCGGGTCGCCGTGCTGTGCTGGGGCGTGATCTTCTTCGCCAGCTTCCAGTCGATCTCGCTGACCATGCTGATGCCCCTGCGCTACCAGGGAATTACCGGTGCCGGCGCCGACAGCGCAGCACTGCACCTGCTACCTCTGGCCATCGGGCTGCCCATCGGCGCCTTCACCGGTGGGCGCATGACCAGCTTCACCGGGCGCTTCAAACCGCAGATTCTGGCTGGCGCGATTTTGATGCCGATCGCCATCTTCGCCATGGCCATCACCCCACCGCAGTCGGCGCTGCTAAGCGGCGTGTTCATGCTGTTGGTCGGAATTGCCTGTGGCTTGCAGTTCCCTACTTCGCTGGTAGGCACCCAGAGCGCGGTCGACATCAAAGATATCGGCGTGGCCACCAGCACCACCAACCTGTTCCGTTCGCTGGGCGGTGCCATGGGCGTGGCCTGCATGTCCAGCCTGTTGCTGGCACTGCTGCATCAGGGTGGGCTTGAAGTGCTGGGTAACCCGTTGCTGGGGAGTTTGCAGGCGGGCGCGCCCGAACCTGCGATGCAGGTGCGGCTGCTGGACACCTTCCGCCACCTGCTGATGGGTAGCGCCGTGGCGTCCTTGCTTGGGCTGGTCGCCGCGGCGGCTTTGCCTGATAAGCAACTGCGAGGACGCTGAGTGTTTAATTCCCCCTTAATGAACAAGGGAAACACTTCCTCACAATCCTTAACAAAGTGTCATTTGCGCAGGGCGGGGCTCAAGCGCAGCATATCCAGCCCGGTGTCGACCCATTTTTCGGCATCGCGCAGCAGCTCGAAGCTGTCCGGTAGCAGCAACCAGCGCCCGATCAAGCCATCGACATAGGCAAACAGGGCCACCGCCGCGCGCTCTACATCCAGCCCGGCGGGTAACTGCTCACGGCGCACGGCATTGGCCAAGGCCAGCGTAATGCCCTCGTGGCAATCCAGCACCGCGCCCTGGCGCTGCTGGCGAATTTCACACATGTCATCGGTGAACTCGCACTTGTGATGCAGGATTTCATTGATACGCCGGGTTCGGGCGTCGAGCACCAGCTCGTTGAACACTTGCAGCAGCAGCTTGCGCATGCAGCCAAGCGGGTCCAGTTCGTCCTCGCTTTCGCTTGCACGCGCCAGGTGGTCATGGGTTTCGTGCAGGCTGTCGAGCAACGCCTGCACCAGCTCGGCCTTGTTGTTGAAATGCCAATAGATAGCACCTCGGGTAACCCCCGCCAGTTCGGCGATGTCGGCCAGTGTGGTACGCGCAACCCCGCGCTTGTAGAAGGCCTTTTCCGCCGCCTCGATGATTTGGGCGCGGGTTTCCTGGGCTTCTTCTTTGGTTCGACGGACCATGGCAGTACAACCTCATCAGGGCCCGCATGCACTTCGCCTGCGGGGAATCCGCCGGGTGTACCTCTGCAGGGTACCTACCGGATGGGCTAATCGAGGGCCGGGGTAGTCATCAGCTACCACCCGAGCGCTATTTACAAACAACCGTGAATGTAAGTATATTCGTTAGTAAGCTATTTATCCACCGGATAGATTTTTTTCTGACAAGACTCTTCCATTACTCTTGAGCGTCTCCCTGCTCTAGCGACCCGAGGATCCTCATGCAATTCAAGCCAGCCGTTACCGCTCTGGTTTCCGCCGTCGCCCTGGCAACCCTGCTAAGTGGCTGTAAGAAAGAAGAAGCCGCGCCTGCAGCGCAAGCTCCTCTGGTCGGCGTCGTTACCTTGCAACCGCAAGCCTTCACCCTGACGTCCGAGCTGCCGGGTCGCACCAGCGCCTTCCGGGTCGCCGAAGTGCGTCCGCAGGTCAATGGCATCATTCTCAAGCGCCTGTTCAAGGAAGGCAGCGACGTCAAGGAAGGGCAGCAGCTCTACCAGATCGACTCTGCGGTGTACGAGGCCACCCTGGCCAACGCCCAGGCCAACCTGCAGGCGACCCGCTCGCTGGCCGAGCGCTACAAGCAGCTGATCGACGAGCAAGCCGTTTCCAAGCAGGAGTACGACGACGCCAATGCCAAACGATTGCAGGCCGAGGCTTCGCTCAAGAGCGCCCAGATCGACCTGCGTTACACCAAGGTGCTGGCGCCGATCAGTGGTCGCATCGGCCGCTCCTCGTTCACCGAAGGTGCACTGGTGAGCAACGGCCAGGCCAACGCCATGGCCACCATCCAGCAGCTCGACCCGATCTACGTCGACGTCACCCAGTCCACCGCCGAGCTGCTCAAGCTGCGCCGTGACCTGGAGAGCGGCCAGCTGCAGAAGGCCGGCGACAACGCCGCCTCGGTACAGCTGGTGCTGGAAGACGGCAGCCTGTTCAAACAGGAAGGCCGCCTGGAGTTCTCGGAAGTCGCGGTCGACGAGACCACCGGCTCCGTCACCCTGCGCGCGATCTTCCCCAACCCCGAGCACACCTTGCTGCCCGGCATGTTCGTGCATGCGCGGCTCAAGGCCGGGGTCAACAGCAACGCCATCCTGGCCCCGCAGCAGGGTGTGACCCGTGACCTCAAGGGTGCCCCTACCGCGCTGGTGGTCAACCAGGAGAACAAGGTCGAGCTGCGCCAGCTCAAGGCCAGCCGTACCCTGGGCAGCGACTGGCTGATCGAGGAAGGCCTCAACCCGGGCGACCGCCTGATCACCGAAGGCCTGCAATACGTGCGCCCTGGCGTCGAGGTCAAGGTAAGCGATGCCACCAACGTCAAGAAGCCGGGCAGCCCTGATCAGGCCAACGCGGCCAAAGCAGACGCCAAAGCGGAGTAAACCATGTCGAAGTTCTTTATCGATCGCCCGATCTTCGCCTGGGTGATCGCCTTGGTGATCATGCTGGTCGGCGCCTTGTCGATCCTGAAGCTGCCGATCAACCAGTACCCGAGCATCGCGCCGCCGGCCATCGCCATCGCCGTGACCTACCCGGGCGCCTCGGCGCAGACCGTGCAGGACACCGTGGTACAGGTGATCGAACAGCAGCTCAACGGTATCGACAACCTGCGTTATGTCTCCTCGGAGTCCAACTCCGACGGCAGCATGACCATTACCGCGACCTTCGAGCAGGGCACCAACGCTGACACTGCGCAGGTTCAGGTGCAGAACAAGCTGAACCTGGCCACCCCGCTTCTGCCACAGGAAGTGCAGCAGCAAGGTATCCGTGTCACCAAGGCAGTGAAGAACTTCCTGCTGGTGATCGGCCTGGTGTCCGAAGACGGCAGCATGACCAAGGACGACCTGGCCAACTACATCGTCTCCAACATGCAGGACCCGATCTCGCGTACGGCCGGTGTCGGTGACTTCCAGGTATTCGGTGCCCAGTACGCCATGCGTATCTGGCTGGATCCGGCCAAGCTGAACAAGTTCCAGCTGACCCCGGTGGACGTCAAGACTGCGGTCGCCGCGCAGAACGTGCAGGTGTCCTCCGGCCAGCTCGGCGGCCTGCCTGCCCTGCCCGGCACCCAGCTCAACGCCACCATCATCGGCAAGACCCGCCTGCAGACCGCCGAGCAGTTCGAGAAGATCCTGCTCAAGGTCAACAAGGATGGCTCGCAGGTGCGCCTGGGTGATGTCGCCCAGGTCGGCCTGGGTGGCGAGAACTACGCCGTCAGCGCCCAGTTCAACGGCAAGCCAGCCTCGGGCCTTGCGGTAAAACTGGCCACCGGCGCCAACGCCCTGGACACCGCCAAGGCCCTGCGCAAGACCGTCTCCGACCTGGAGCCGTTCTTCCCGCCTGGGGTGAAAGCAGTATTCCCGTATGACACCACGCCAGTGGTCACCGAATCGATCAGCGGGGTAATCCACACCCTGATCGAGGCCGTGGTCCTGGTGTTCCTGGTGATGTACCTGTTCCTGCAGAACTTCCGCGCCACCATCATCACCACCATGACCGTACCGGTGGTATTGCTGGGTACCTTCGGCATCCTTGCCGCGGCCGGCTTCAGCATCAACACCCTGACCATGTTCGCCATGGTCCTGGCCATCGGCTTGCTGGTGGACGATGCCATCGTCGTGGTGGAGAACGTCGAGCGGGTCATGTCCGAGGAAGGCTTGCCGCCGAAGGAGGCGACCAAGCGTTCCATGGAACAGATCCAGGGCGCCCTGGTGGGTATCGCTCTGGTGCTGTCGGCGGTACTGCTGCCAATGGCCTTCTTCGGGGGCTCCACCGGTGTGATCTACCGGCAGTTCTCCATCACCATCGTCTCGGCCATGGGCCTGTCGGTGCTGGTGGCCTTGATCTTCACCCCGGCGCTGTGCGCCACCATGCTCAAGCCGCTGAAGAAGGGCGAGCACCATGTGGCCAAGGGTGGGTTCTTCGGCTGGTTCAACCGCAACTTCGACCGCAGCGTAAACGGCTACGAGCGCAGTGTCGGCGGTATCCTGCGCAACAAGGTGCCGTTCCTGCTGGCCTACGCGCTGATCGTGGTCGGCATGATCTGGCTGTTCGCGCGCATCCCTACCGCGTTCCTGCCCGAGGAAGACCAGGGCGTACTGTTCGCCCAGGTACAAACTCCGGCCGGTTCCAGTGCCGAGCGCACGCAGGTGGTGGTCGACCAGATGCGCGAGTACCTGCTCAAGGAAGAAGCCGATACCGTTGCCTCGGTGTTCACCGTCAACGGCTTCAACTTCGCCGGCCGTGGCCAGAGCTCGGGTATGGCGTTCATCATGCTCAAGCCCTGGGATGAGCGTTCCAAGGACAACAGCGTGTTCGCCCTGGCCCAGCGTGCCCAGCAGCACTTCTTCACCTTCCGCGACGCGATGGTGTTCGCCTTCGCCCCGCCTGCGGTACTCGAACTGGGTAACGCCACCGGCTTCGACGTGTTCCTTCAGGACCGTGGCGGTGTCGGCCATGCCAAGCTCATGGAAGCGCGCAACCAGTTCCTGGCCAAGGCTGCCCAGAGCAAGGTACTCAGTGCCGTGCGCCCGAACGGCCTGAACGATGAGCCGCAGTACCAGCTGACCATCGATGACGAGCGTGCCAGCGCCCTGGGCGTGACCATCGCCGACATCAACAACACCCTGTCGATCGCCCTCGGTGCCAGCTACGTCAACGACTTCATCGATCGCGGTCGGGTCAAGAAGGTGTACATCCAGGGCGAAGCGAACGCGCGGATGAGCCCGGAAGACCTGCAGAAGTGGTACGTGCGCAACGGTGCGGGCGAGATGGTGCCGTTCTCCTCCTTCGCCAAGGGCGAGTGGAGCTACGGATCGCCCAAGCTGTCCCGCTACAACGGCGTCGAGGCGATGGAGATTCTCGGTGCACCGGCTCCTGGCTACAGTACCGGTGAAGCCATGGCCGAAGTCGAGCGTATCGCGGGCGAACTGCCTGACGGCATCGGCTTCTCCTGGACCGGCATGTCCTACGAGGAAAAACTCTCCGGCTCGCAGATGCCGGCACTGTTCGCCCTCTCGGTCCTGTTCGTGTTCCTCTGCCTGGCAGCCCTGTACGAAAGCTGGTCGATTCCGATCGCCGTCGTGCTGGTGGTGCCACTGGGTATCATCGGTGCACTGATCGCCACCAGCCTGCGCGGGTTGTCCAACGACGTGTACTTCCTGGTCGGCCTGTTGACCACCATCGGCCTGGCGGCGAAGAACGCCATCCTGATCGTGGAATTCGCCAAGGAACTGCATGAGCAAGGTCGCAGCCTGTACGACGCGGCGATCGAAGCATGCCGCATGCGTCTGCGCCCGATCATCATGACCTCGCTGGCATTCATCCTCGGCGTGGTACCGTTGACCATCGCCAGCGGCGCCGGCGCCGGCAGCCAGCACGCCATTGGTACGGGTGTGATCGGCGGCATGATCAGTGCGACCATCCTGGCAATCTTCTGGGTACCGCTATTCTTCGTCGCAGTGTCGTCGCTGTTCGGCAGCAAAGAGCCGGAAGAAAAAGACGCCACCCCTGAAACTCCACGTTATGAGGCTGGGCAATGACCAAGTCTTTGTTGTCCCTGGCAGTCACCGCTTTCATTCTTGGCGGCTGCTCGCTGATACCCGATTACCAGACCCCGGAGTCCCCGGTGGCTGCGCAGTGGCCGCAAGGCCCTGCGTACTCGCCGACCCAGTCGGCCGACGTGGCCGCCGCCGAACAGGGCTGGCGCCAGTTCTTCCACGACCCGGCACTGCAGCAGTTGATCCAGACCTCGCTGGTCAACAACCGCGACCTGCGCGTGGCAGCGTTGAACATCGACGCCTACCGCGCCCAGTACCGCATTCAGCGCGCCGACCTGTTCCCGGCGGTTTCCGCCAACGGCAGCGGCAGCCGCCAGCGGGTTCCGGCGAACATGTCGCAGACCGGCGAATCGGGCATCACCAGCCAGTACTCGGCCACCCTGGGCGTCAGCGCCTATGAACTGGACCTGTTCGGCCGTGTGCGCAGCCTTACCGAGCAGGCCCTGGAAACCTACCTGTCCAGCGAGCAGGCGCGTCGCTCCACGCAGATCGCCCTTGTGGCCAGCGTGGCCAACGCCTACTACACCTGGCAGGCCGACCAGGCGCTGTTCAAGCTGACCGAAGACACGCTCAAAACGTACGAGGAAAGCTACAACCTGACCCGCCGCAGCAATGAGGTGGGTGTGGCTTCGGCGCTCGATGTCAGCCAGGCGCGTACCGCCGTGGAAGGCGCACGCGTCAAGTACTCGCAATACCAGCGCCTGGTCGCCCAGGACGCCAACAGCCTGGCGGTGCTGATCGGCACCGGCATTCCTGCCAACCTGGCCAAGCCGCTGGAGCTCAATGCCGACCAGCTGGCCGAAGTACCGGCCGGCCTGCCGTCGGACATTCTTCAGCGTCGCCCGGACATCCAGGAAGCCGAGCACCTGCTCAAGGCCGCCAACGCCAATATCGGTGCAGCTCGCGCAGCGTTCTTCCCGAGCATCAGCCTAACTGCCAACGCTGGCAGCCTCAGCCCCGACATGGGCCACCTGTTCGCGGGCGGGCAAGGTACCTGGTTGTTCCAGCCGCAGATCAACCTGCCGATCTTCAACGCCGGCAGCCTGAAGGCCAGCCTGGATTACTCGAAGATCCAGAAGGACATCAACGTCGCCAAATACGAAAAGACCATCCAGACGGCCTTCCAGGAAGTCTCCGATGGCCTGGCGGCGCGCAAGACCTTCGAAGAGCAGTTGCAGGCGCAGCGCGACCTGGTGCAGGCGAACCAGGACTACTACCGCCTGGCAGAGCGTCGCTACCGCATCGGTATCGACAGCAACCTGACCTTCCTGGACGCCCAACGCAACCTGTTCAGTGCCCAGCAGTCGCTGATCACCGACCGTCTCTCGCAGCTGACCAGCGAGGTCAACCTGTACAAGGCGCTCGGCGGTGGCTGGTACGAACAGACCGGGCAGGCCAATCAGCAGGCTTCGGTGGATACACCGAAGAGCTGATCGGACTTGCAGGCAACATCAAGCCCACCCTTGCGGTGGGCTTTTTGTTTGCCCACAGCTACCCACAGTACTTGAAGGCTGTGAAGTACCTGTGGGAGCCGGCTTGCCGGCGATGAGGCCAGTGAAGTCACCACAGGGAAACCGCTCCCCTCCACAATTAACCAACTGGAACATTCCGTTCGATTATCGCCCTGTTCCGTTTGCGGCGAATTGCCTCACCCCCGCCCCACCCCGCACCATCCTTCACGCAACGTTGCACCTGGTTCATCAAACAGCCCCGCCCCTGCAGGCCGCACCCTGCAGCGCACCGGCTCGCCAATAAAAACAAGAGATCCACCACCGATGAGCACTTTGCAACCCTCACGCCAGCTGCTGCCCGGCTTGTTGGCCATGTCCTGCGCCCTTCCCGTGTTCGCCGCCGAAGGCGGTTTCATGGAGGACGCCAAGGCCAGCCTCAACCTGCGCAACTTCTACATCAATCGCAATTTCGTCGACCCGGCCCACCCCCAGGCCAAGGGTGAAGAATGGACCCAGAGTTTCATCCTCGATGCACGCTCCGGCTTCACCCAGGGTACCGTCGGCTTCGGTGTCGACGTGCTGGGCCTGTACTCGATCAAGCTCGATGGTGGCAAAGGCACCACCAATACCCACCTGCTCCCGGTTCATGACGATGGCCGCCCTGCCGACGACTTCGGCCGCCTCGGTGTGGCCTTGAAGGCCAAGCTCTCCGAGACCGAACTGAAGGTTGGCGAATGGATGCCGGTGCTGCCGATCCTGCGCTCCGACGACGGCCGTTCGCTGCCCCAGACCTTTCGCGGCGGCCAGCTCACCTCCAGGGAAATAGATGGCTTGACCCTGTACGCCGGCCAGTTCCGCGGCAACAGCCCGCGCAACGACGCCAGCATGGAAGACATGTCGCTCAACGGACGCGCGGCCTTCACCTCCGACCGTTTCAACTTCGGCGGCGGTGAGTACACCTTCAACGACAAGCGCACCCTGATCGGCCTGTGGGATGCCCAGCTCAAGGATATCTACCGCCAGCAGTACCTCAACCTGATGCATAGCCAGCCACTGGGCGAATGGACCCTGGGCGCCAACCTGGGTTACTTCATCGGCAAGGAGGACGGCGCCGAACGCGCCGGGCAGCTGGACAACCGCACGGCTTCGGCAATGCTGTCGGCACGCTACAAGGGCAACACCTTCTATGTCGGCTTGCAGAAGGTCAGCGGCGACGACGCCTGGTTGCGGGTCAACGGCACCAGCGGTGGCACCCTGGCCAACGACAGCTACAACTCAAGCTTCGACAACGCCAAGGAGCGTTCCTGGCAGGTGCGCCATGATTTCAACTTCGTGAGTGTCGGCATTCCTGGGCTGACACTGATGAACCGCTACATCAAGGGCGGCAACGTGACCGCCGGTGGTGTTGATGATGGCAAGGAATGGGCACGCGAGACCGAGCTGGCCTACGTAGTGCAGTCGGGGTCGCTGAAGGATCTGTCGATAAAATGGCGCAACTCGACCATGCGACGGGATTTCAGCACCAATTCGTTCGATGAGAACCGGTTGATTGTGAGCTATCCGTTGAATCTGCTTTGAAGTTGCGGGCCTCTCGCGGATGCATCCGCTTTCCTGTAGGAGCGAATTCACCCGCGATAAGGCCTCAACCTTCAAATAACCAAAACGAATAAATTCACAATGAAACCTTCGTTGACGACATATGAGGTAACCGTTTAAATCGGCCTCTATTACCCGCCGCAGAGCCTCGACATGGACCTTCGCCAACTGCGCTATTTCATCGCTCTAACCGAATACCGCAGTTTCGTCCGCGCCGCCGAAGCCATGGGCATCACCCAACCCGCATTCAGCCGCGCCATTCAGGGCCTCGAACACGGTTTCGGCTGCCCGCTGGTTGACCGGGCCAGCAAGGCCCTGCCCCCTACACCCGAAGGCCTGGTAGTGCTGCAACACGCCCGCCGGCTGGTGCAGGGCGCCGCGCAACTGAGCAATGATGTGCTGCAGATGACCAAGCTCGACGCTGGCGAGCTGCATTTTGGCAGCGGCCCGGCACTGGCCGTACGTTTAGTGCCGCAAGCCCTGCAGCAGTTCATTGCGCACCACCCTGGCATCCGTACCTCGCTACGGGTCGACAACGGCGAGCGTCTTGGGCAGGCCCTTCGCCGCGAACAGATCGAGTTTTTCGTCGACGACATCCGCCCCTTCGAAGCCGATCCCAACTTCAATACCGAGCCCCTCAGCCCACGCCCTGGCCTGTTCTTCTGCCGCCCCGGCCACCCATTGCTCGCCAAGGACAGCCTGTCGACCAACGACCTATTCAGCTACCCCCTGGCCAGCGCTCTGCTCACCCCGGGCGTGCGCAAGCGCCTGGCCAACCTGAGCGGGCGCAGCGACTTCACCCCACACCTGCAGACCGAACACCTGGCGGTGCTGCGCAGTGTGGTGCAGGCCAGCGATGCCATCGGCACCGCCAGCGAGGAAGCGGTGGCCGATGACCTGGCCGCAGGAAACCTGATACGCCTGCACTGGCGCAACCTGCCGCCGGGGCTGGAGGTGCTGAGTGTGCGCTGCGGAGTGATCAGCCGTAGCGGCTATCGCCTGTCGCCTGCGGCGCGGGCGATGATCGAGACCTTGGTGGGGCTGGATATGCCCGCGCGAACTGCTGCCATTCGCTGAGCTGATGATGGTTCGGCCGCCGACTATTCTCAGCAATAGTGGGTCATTGGCCAACCAAGCAGGAACAACAATGAAAAACCTCGTCGAACACCTGAGCCAGTACGCCGCCTATCATCGCGACCCGCGCAACATAGCCACCCACTTCGTCGGCATTCCACTGATCGTGGTGGCGGTAACCATCCTGCTGTCGCGCCCCGGCTGGGATGTAGCGGGTGTTTGGCTATCGCCCGCGCTGCTGGCCGCAGCGGCTTCGGTGTGGTTCTACCTGCGCCTGGACCTGCGCTTCGGGCTGGTCATGGGCCTGGCGCTGGGCTTGTGCCTGTGGGTGGGCCAGGCATTGGCGGTGCAAAGCACGGCGCTGTGGCTCAGTACCGGGGTGGGCGCATTCGTGGTGGGCTGGATCATCCAGTTCGTCGGGCACTATTACGAGGGTCGCAAGCCGGCGTTCGTCGACGATGTGAGCGGGCTGATCATCGGGCCGTTGTTCGTGGTGGCGGAAGCGGGCTTCATGCTGGGGCTGTGCCCGGAATTGAAACGGGCTGTGGAGGCCAATGCCGGGCCGGTGGGCGTGCGGCAGAAAAAGGCAGCCCTGTAGGGCATTCACTGGCCCAATCGCCGGCAAGCCGCCGGCTCCCACAGCGATCGCCACAACTCTTAGAAACTGTGGGGCACCTGTGGGAGCCGGCTTGCCGGCGATAAGGCCAGTGCAAGCATCACGACTGGCGCGACTCCACACCCAACTCATCCCACACCGTCTCCGCCAGGTGGAAAGTGGCATTGGCCGCTGGAATCCCGCAGTAGATCGCGCTCTGCATCAGCACTTCCTTGATCTCGTCACGGGTCACGCCGTTGTTGGCCGCCGCACGAAGGTGCAGCTTGAGTTCTTCGTTGCGATTCATGCCGATCAGCATGGCGATCGTGATCAGGCTGCGGGTGTGCCGCGGCAGCCCCGGGCGGGTCCAGATATCACCCCAGGCATGGCGGGTGATCATCTCCTGGAACTCGCCATTGAAGTCATTGAGTTTTTCCAGGCTGCGGTCCACATGGGCATCGCCCAGCACCGCGCGGCGTACCTGCATGCCGGCGTCGTAACGCTGTTTCTCGTCCATCACGGATTCCTCAACGGGCCAGCAGGAAGTCGAGCACGCGACGGCTGAACGCCTCGCCGATCTCGACGTTGGACAAGTGCGCCGCCGGGAACTCGGCGTAACTGGCACCGACGATGTTGGCCTGCATGAAGCGCCCATGCTCCGGTGTGGTCACCACGTCCTCGGTGCCGGCAACAATCAACGTAGGCACCTGGATACGGCCCAGTTGCTCACGGTAATCGGCATCGCGCACCGCAGCGCAATTGCCGGCATAGCCCTGCGGGGAGGTCTGCGCCAGCATCTGGCAGATGCGCTGCGCCTGCTCGGGTTGGGCCTGGGCAAACCCAGGAGTGAACCAGCGGGCGATGGAGGCATCGCGCAGGTCGGCCATGGCTTGCTGGCCGCCCTTGAGCACCGTGTCGATACGCGTGTTCCATACCTCATCGTTGGCGATCTTCGCAGCGGTGTTGCACAGGGTCAGGCTGTGCAGGCGCTGGCCAGCATTGATCCCCAGCCACTGGCCGATCAGGCCGCCCATGGACAGGCCGACGAAGTGCGCATTGGAGATATCCAGCGCGTCCAGCAGGGCAAGCACATCGCGCCCAAGCTGTTCGATGCTGTAAGGGCCCTCGGTCACCAGCGACGCGCCGTGGCCTCGGGTGTCGTAGCGCAGCACGCGCAAGTGCTCGCTCCACAGCGGGATCTGGCTGTCCCACATGCCCAGGTCGGTGCCGAGCGAGTTGGACAGCACCAGCACCGGGGCATCTTCCGGGCCATCGAATCGATAGTTCAGTACGCCATCGGCCAGTTGCAAATGCGCCACAGCGGTCTCCTTCAGGCAGTGAAACGTTGATGTTCGGCCACCGCCCGCGCCACCCAGACGCGGGCCTGACCAAGGTAATGGGCAGGGTCGAGCAGGCGGTCGAGTTCTTCAGCCGACAGTTCGGCGCTGACTTGCGGCTCGTCTCCCAGCACGGCGCGCAGGTGGCGCTGCTCGGCGACGGCGCGCTGGCAGCATTGCTCCAGCAGATGGTGGGCGCGGTCACGGCCCAGGCGCTGAGCGAGGACGATGCTCACCGCCTCGGCCAGGACCAGGCCTTGGGTCAGGTCGAGGTTGCGGCGCATCCGTTCGGCGTCTACCTCCATGCCTTCGGCGATTACTTGGGCCTGGCGCAGGGCACCGGATACCAGGCAGCAGATATCGGGCAACGTCTCCCACTCGGCATGCCACAGACCCAGGCTGCGTTCGTGCTCCTGGGGCATGGCAGCAAACAGCGTCGAGAGCAGGCCAGGCACGCGGGTGGCGGCGCCGATCAGCACCGCCGCCCCAACCGGGTTACGTTTGTGCGGCATGGTCGACGACCCGCCCTTGCCCGGTGCCGAAGGCTCGAATACCTCGCCCGCTTCGGTCTGCATCAGCAGGCTGATATCGCGGCCGAACTTGCCCAGGCTGCCGGCGATCAAGCCCAGCACCGAGGCGAACTCCACCAGTCGATCACGTTGGGTATGCCACGGCTGTTCCGGCAAGTTCAGCTTGAGGTGTTCGGCCAAAGCCTCGGCGACCGGCATCGCTTTGCTGCCCAGGGCCGCGAGGCTGCCGGAAGCGCCACCGAACTGCAGCACCAGCAAGCGCGGGCGCAGCTCCTGCAGCCGTTGGCGGTGGCGCGTCAGGGCACCGAGCACACCCGCCAGCTTCATGCCCAGGGTCACTGGCGTGGCATGCTGCAGCCAAGTACGGCCGACCAGGGGCGTGTCGGCATGTTGCAAGGCTTGGTGCACCAGGGTGTCTGACAACTTGGCGAGGTCAGCTTCGATCAGTTCGAGCGCCGCACGCAACTGCAGGACCAGCCCCGTATCCATCGCATCCTGGCTGGTAGCGCCAAGGTGCACGTAGCGCTCGGCCTCCGGCACGCCACTGGCAATCACTTTGCCCAACGCCTTGACCAGTGGAATGGCCGAGTTGCCCGCCGTGGCGATGGCATCGGCCAGCGCCCGGATGTCATAGCGTTCGGCCTGGCAGGCCGCTTCGATGGCCGCTACCGCACTGTGCGGCACCAGCCCGGCAGCAGCTTCGGCGCGGGCCAAGGCCGCCTCGAAGTCGAGCATGCCCTGCAGGCGGCCACGGTCGGAAAACACCTCGCGCATGGCCGGGGCGGTGAAGTAGGCGTCGAACAATTGGTTGCTCATGCAGCGTCCTTAGTCGTCATGGTGCAGGTACGCCGCTTGTTTCGGCAGCCGCAGGCTGAACAGGAAAGCAATCGCCATCATGGCAGTCACGTACCAGTAAAAGGTGTTCTCCATGCCCATGGTTTTCAAGCCCAGGGCCACGTACTCGGCCGAGCCGCCGAACAACGCGTTGGCCACTGCATAGGCAAGACCCACCCCCAGTGCGCGCACCTGCGGCGGGAACATCTCGGCCTTCACCAGGCCACTGATCGAGGTGTAGAAACTGACGATACACAGAGCCAGGGTCACCAGCACGAAGGCCATGAACGGGCTGCTCACGGTTTTGAGCGCCATCAGCAAAGGCACGGTGAAGATCGTACCCAGGGCGCCGAACAACAGCATCGAATTACGCCGGCCGATGCGATCGGAGAGCATGCCGAAGAACGGCTGCAGCACCATGAACAGGAACAGTGCGCCGGTCATCACGAAGCTGGCGTTCTTCGCGGTCATCCCGGCCGTGTTGACCAGATACTTCTGCATGTAGGTGGTGAAGGTGTAGAAGATCAGCGAGCCGCCTGCGGTGTAGCCAAGCACGGTGATGAAGGCTGCGGCATGATTGCGGAACAGGCCCTTGATCGAGCCAGCGTCCTTGTCCTTGCGGGTTTCGGCGCTGCTGGTCTCGTGCAACGAGCGGCGCAGCATCAGCGAGATCAGTGCGGCGATGGCACCGACCACGAATGGAATCCGCCAGCCCCAGGCACGCAGTTCGTCCTCGCTGAGCAGTTGCTGCAGGATCACCACCACCAGTACAGCCAGCAACTGGCCGCCAATCAGGGTGACGTACTGGAATGACGCGAAGAAGCCGCGCTGGCCACGCAAGGCCACCTCACTCATGTAGGTCGCGGTAGTGCCGTATTCGCCACCCACCGACAGGCCCTGGATCAATCGGGCCAGCAACAGCAGCGCCGGCGCCCAGGTGCCAATGCTGGCGTAGGTCGGCAGGCAGGCGATCATCAGCGAGCCGAAGCACATCATCAGCACCGAGATCATCAGCGAATTCTTGCGCCCATGGCGGTCAGCCAGGCGGCCGAAGATCCAGCCGCCGATGGGGCGCATCAGAAAGCCTGCGGCGAACACCCCGGCGGTATTGAGCAACTGCACAGTGGGGTCGTCGGAGGGGAAGAAGGCCGGCGCGAAGTAGATGGCGCAGAAGGCATAGACGTAGAAGTCGAACCATTCCACCAAGTTGCCTGATGAGGCACCGACGATGGCGAAGATGCGCTTACTGCGTTCTTCGCCGGTGTAATAGGCTGAGGTCATGACGGTTTTACTCCTGGAGGGTTCTAGGTAAGTCTAGACATACCTAGTAACACACTCGTTCCGCTAGCGGGCTGGCAATTGGCCTGGTGTCGTAGCTACCGGCCCTATCGCCGGCAAGCCGGCACCCACGGGTACAGCGCTGTGCTGTGGCCAGCGTATACCTGTGGGAACCGGCTTGCCGGCGATAGGGCCGGTAAATATCAAACCCGCTCGATGGCCAGCGCCAACCCTTGGCCAACACCCACACACATGGTCGCCAGGCCTTTACGGCCACCACTCTTCTCAAGCTGGTGCAGCGCTGTCAGCACCAGGCGCGCACCGCTCATGCCCAGCGGATGCCCCAGGGCAATCGCGCCGCCATTGGGGTTCACCTGCGGCGCATCATCGGCCACACCCAGCTCGCGCAGCACTGCCAGGCCCTGGCTGGCGAACGCTTCGTTGAGCTCGATCACATCGAAATCGCTCACCGCCACACCCAGACGCTCGGTCAGCTTGCGCACCGCAGGCACCGGGCCAATGCCCATTACCCGTGGCGCCACACCTGCGCTGGCCATGCCCAGGACCCGGGCACGCGGGGTCAGGCCATGCTTCTTGACGGCCGCTGCCGAAGCCAGGATCAGCGCCGCAGCACCGTCGTTGACGCCCGAGGCATTGCCGGCCGTGACGGTCTTGTCTGGCCCATTGACCGGCTTGAGCCTGGTCAGCGCTTCCAGGGTGGTTTCCGGCCGCAGGTGCTCGTCGCGCTCGACCACGGTTTCGCCCTTCTTGTGGGCAATGCGTACCGGCACGATCTCTTCGGCGAAGAAGCCAGCAGCCTGGGCCGCAGCGGCCTTCTGCTGGCTGCGCAGGGCAAAGGCATCCTGATCGGCACGAGAAATCTGGTAATCATCGGCCACGTTGTCGGCGGTTTCCGGCATTGCGTCCACGCCATACTGGCTTTTCATCAGCGGGTTGATGAAGCGCCAGCCGATGGTGGTGTCCTCCAGCTTCATGTTGCGCGAGTAGCCACTCTCGGCCTTGCCCATGACGAACGGGGCACGCGACATGGACTCCACGCCACCGGCAATGGCCAGTTCCATTTCGCCGCTGGCGATGGCACGGAAAGCGGTGCCAACGGCATCCATGCCCGAAGCGCACAGGCGGTTGAGAGTCACCCCCGGGACGCTGTCCGGCAAGCCCGCCAGCAGCAGCGCCATGCGCGCCACGTTGCGGTTGTCTTCACCCGCCTGGTTGGCACAGCCGAAGAACACTTCATCGAGCTGGTCCCATTGCACCGACGGGTTGCGCTCGATCAGCGCTTTCAGCGGCACCGCCGCCAGGTCATCGGCACGTACACCGGCCAAAGCGCCGCCGAAGCGGCCGATCGGGGTACGAATGGCGTCACAGATGAATACGTCGCGCATCAAGCTTCTCCTGCTGCCTGGCGATGGGCCAAGACGGTACGGGTTTCGAGCTCGCGCAGGGCGCCGAGCTCGATTTCGGTTGTTTCACTGATGGTCTGCACGCTGCGGGTAAAGGATGCCGCGTTGCGTTCAGAGTAAGGAGCCAAGCGGGTGCCTTACAATCCGATAATCGAGTATAAGTGCGGTTATCGAACAATTTGTTACCCTGCTATCCATCCTTGAAGGCGGTTGGAGCCCCCGCTCAGGTGAGCTCCAACTTCGATCAGGTGGCGTCTGCGTGACTTACCAACCCCTTCACGATCACCCCTACCGTTGCCAGCGCGGCCGGCACCAGCAAGGCGGTCAGCACCTGCTCGAAGTTCCAACCCAGGCCCAGCAATGTCGCACCGCTCCATGCACCCAGAATCGCGCCAAACCGGCCGATCCCCAACATCCAGGACACGCCGGTGGCACGCCCTTGCGTGGGATAGAAGCGCGCAGCCAGCGACGGCATCGCCGATTGGGCGCCGTTCACACACATCCCGGCAATGAGCACCAAGGTAGCCAGCACGGTAATGTTGCCCAGGCTCTGCCCTACCGCGTAGGCGAACACGCCCGCCAGCAGGTAGAACACACCAATGACCTTGTGCGGGTTGAAGCGGTCCATCGCCCAGCCCACCGCCACTGCACTGAGCACGCCACCGAACTGGAACAGCGCGCCGATGAACGCAGCTTGCTCCATACTCGCGCCACTGTCGCGCATCAGGGTCGGCAGCCAGCTGGTCAGCAGGTACACGATCACCAGGCCCATGAAGTAAGTCAGCCACAGCAGCAGCGTACCCAGGCCGTAAGTACCGGAAAAGATCACCGCGAACACGTTGCGCGCCGCCACCGCCTTCTGCTCGGGCACGCTGAAGCTGGCCGCCTGGGCCACCACGGCAGGGGCGATCGGGGCGAGGGTCTTGCGCACCTTGTCGGTTCCGCGGTTGCGCACCACCAAAAAGCGCGCCGACTCCGGCAACCAGACCAACAGCACCACGGCCAGCACCAGCGGCAGCACACCGCCGACGACCAGTAAGCTGTGCCAGCCGTAAGCGGGGATCATCTTGGCTGAAATGAAGCCACCGCCGGCCATGCCCAGGTTGAAACCGCAGAACATGCTGGTGACCAGCAGCGATTTGAGCCGCTCGGGGGTGTACTCGGAGAGCAACGTGGTGGCATTGGGCATACCGGCGCCCAGGCCCAGGCCGGTCAAAAAGCGCAGCACCAGCAGCTGGTCGACGTTGCTGGCATAGGCTGAAGCCAGGCTGAAACCACCGAACACCAACACTGCCGCCACCAGCACGCCCTTGCGGCCGAATCGGTCAGCCAGCGGCCCCGAGCCCAGGGCACCGAACACCATACCGATCAGCGCGGCGCTCATCACCGGGCCGAGGCTGGCACGGTCGATGCCCCACTCCTGTGACAATGCAGGCGCGATGAAGCCCATTGCGGCGGTGTCCAGGCCGTCGAGAAAGACGATAAGGAAACAGAGAATCACCACGCGCCATTGATAGCGCGACAGCGGTTGTTCATTAATGAAAGACTGAACGTCGAGGCAATTCCCGACAGCGTGGGGTTTGTTCATTGTTGTTATCCAGAAGTTGGGCACGGGCGGACCACTGCAGCGATGCAGGATCAAGTACGGGCAAGTGCGAGCTTTTGTCAGCCTGGAAACAACAGCACTGCGAGCGGGTGCGGCCGCAGCAGCGAATGGACAGTGATCATGAAGGTGCGCCTCTTATGTTTTTCTTGTTCGGTCGGCAAAGCCGACCGCTGCGAGAGACATTAATCAGCGAACGGAAGGGGTGCAATTCACCAGGAACGACACTGTGCGTTTATCGCACAAGAAACGGCGGGTGTGTTCGAAATCGGTCGGGGCCGCTTTGCGTCCGATCGCCGGCTTGCCGGCGATTGGACCGCATGCAGCCTGTCAACCAAACAACTGATGGCAAAGATCACGGCTGGCCGCCAGCAGGATCGGCAGGAACCTCTGCTCCAGCTCACTGCGGCTCACCCGCCCGACATGGGTACTGACATTCAGCGCCGCCAGAACCTGGCCTGAAGCATCATAGATCGGCACCGCGATCGACCTCAGCCCCTGCTCCAGCTCCTGATCGACCACGCACCACCCCTGCGCCCGCACCTGCTGGATGCAGGCGAACAACGACTCAGGGTCATGCACGGTACGGCTGGTACGCGCCTTGAGGTCGGCACGATCGAGGTATTCGCGCAGGCTGGTGTCGTCCATCGCCGCCAGCAGAATGCGGCCCATCGAGGTGCAATAGGCCGGCAATCGCCCACCCACCGAGAGGTCGACCGAGATCAACCGTTCGACCGTGGCCGATCGAGCTATATAAAGGATGTCATCACCCTCGAGGGTGGCCATGTTGGCCGCCTCGTGCAACTGGTCGCTGATGCGATCGAGGTATGGCTGGGCCGACACCGCCAGCGGCGTCGACGAAAGGTAGGCATGCCCCAGGGTCAACACTTTGGGCAGCAACGAATAGGTACGGCCATCGGTGGTGGCGTAGCCGAGCTTGATCAGCGTGTGCAGGCAGCGGCGCACGGCGGCCCGGGGGATCTCGGTACGGTGGCTGATCTGGGCGATCGTCAGGTGGCGCTTGCGCTCCTGAAACGCCTGGATCACCGCAAGCCCACGGGCCAGGGAGGTCATGAAATCCGGGTCGCCGGTAAACGCCTGGATACGCTTGGCCGGTGAGGCCACGATCGGCGGTGCGAGGGCCGGCGAATTCGGGCGAGCCGCGTCGGGATTGTCGGATTCGTTGGCCTGGGTTTGGTCGCTCATCGCTCACCTCAAAAAAATCGCTAGCTCGTGCGATTATCGAACGAACGGCCGATAATCGCAATTGACCGCCGACAAATTTACTTATACCTTTCCCCTGCCACCTTGTGGCTTCTTTGGAGAGACTGGTCAGGTACCCACCGTAGAAGTCCCAGGCAGCGGCCTCGCCTAGTGCGAGGCCGTTTTTCATTTCCCCCTGCCTTTTACAAAAACAGCGCTGAACTTCAATGCCGCTGCCCGCTCAAAGTTTGCACAGATCGACAACTTGCAACAGTCGATGTCAACCGTCGGTAAATAACCCTGTTTGACATGTTTCCGATTGCTATAATCGATTCTGCTGGCGCGGATCGATACACCGGCACTGCGAGCACTCCTGCCACCGGCCATCCAGCACACCCAGTGCATGGGCAACTTGCACCTGCATACAACACCGGCATTTACAAGCATTCAGGTATTACTGTGACGAAAGATGAACTGCGCGCGGAACTCGAGCGCCAGGCTGAACGTTACAAGGAAGTTTACGGTGGCGAAGTCACCACTTACGCCGCTCAACCCGAACCCGAACGCAAACCTTGGCGCAAACGTGCCACCGTTCAGGATCAGGCGTTCAGCCAGGAATTGGAAAAGATGGAAAAGGAACTGCGCAGCGAAGAACCCTGAGCTGCCCAGCGCCATCGCGTCGTGGGCCTACGCCCTCGGCGCGGCCGATCTTTACCGATTGGCCGTCGATGAAATGGAATTACACAAATTTCATACAACCGTTTGAACGGTGAATTGCCCTTGCCGTTTTCGTAAAATTGGCGAAATTCATCTGATTTTGCGATTTTTAGCGGAACTTTTTCCGTTTCAGCAGGTCTTTTCGAGCCTTGAGATGCACCTCACAACGCTGCCGCTGGTCAGCAGTGGGTGCATCGATTGCCAAGGTTTTCTGGCATAATCCCGCCCCCCTATGACCGCCAGACAACCTTCATGATCGATTTATTCAGCGGACTGGATGCCTGGGTATTGGTGAGCCTGCTGCTCGCCTTGACCTTCGTGCTCGCCTTCGAGTTCATCAATGGCTTTCATGACACCGCCAATGCGGTAGCTACCGTCATCTATACCAAAGCCATGCCACCACACCTGGCCGTATTCTTCTCAGGGGTGTTCAACTTCCTCGGCGTTCTGCTCGGCGGTGTCGGGGTGGCCTATGCCATCGTTCACCTACTGCCGGTCGAACTGCTGATCAACGTGAACACCGGCCACGGCCTGGCCATGGTCTTCTCGTTGCTGGCCGCGGCCATCACCTGGAACCTGGGCACCTGGTACTTCGGCATCCCCGCCTCCAGCTCGCACACTCTGATCGGTTCGATCCTCGGTGTGGGCCTGGCCAACGCCCTGATCAACGACATCCCGCTGGGCGATGGCGTCAACTGGCAGAAGGCGATCGACATCGCCATGTCGCTGGTGGTCTCGCCCATGGCCGGCTTCGCTGTCGCCGCCCTGGTGCTGATCGGCCTGAAATGGTGGCGCCCGCTGTCGAAGATGCACAAGACCCCGGAGCAGCGTCGCAAGCTCGACGACAAGAAGCACCCTCCGTTCTGGAACCGCCTGGTACTGGTGATTTCGGCCATGGGCGTGAGCTTCGTGCACGGTTCCAACGATGGCCAGAAAGGCATCGGCCTGATCATGCTGGTGCTGATCGGTATCGTGCCGGCCAAGTTCGTCCTCGACCTGAACAGCACCACCTACCAGATCGAGCGCACCCGTGACGCCACCACCCATCTGAGCCAGTTCTACCAGCGCAACGCCGCCACCCTGGGCGAGTTCCTGGCACTGGGCAAGGCTCAGCCGAGCGACCTGCCGGAGCAGTTCAGTTGCAACCCGCAGCAGACCGAGCCGACCATCGCCGCACTGCAGTCTTCGCTGCAAGGCGTGACCGACTACCGTGCCCTGGACGCCGACAAGCGCGTGGAAGTACGCCGCTACCTGCTGTGCCTGGATGACACAGCGAAGAAGGTCGGCAAGCTGCCGGGCCTGGAAGCCCGTGAAAAGGCAGACCTGGAGAAGCTGCGCAAGGATCTTACCGCCACCACCGAATACGCCCCGTTCTGGGTAATCGTGGCCGTTGCCCTGGCCTTGGGCCTGGGCACCATGGTTGGCTGGAAGCGTGTTGTGCTGACCGTTGGCGAGAAGATCGGCAAGCAGGGCATGACCTATGCCCAGGGCATGTCGGCGCAGATCACTGCGGCCTGTGCTATCGGCATGGCCAACGTATTTGCCCTGCCAGTGTCGACCACCCACGTGTTGTCGTCCGGTGTAGCCGGTACCATGGTCGCGAACAAGAGCGGCCTGCAAGGCGGTACGGTGAAAACCATCCTGCTGGCCTGGGTGTTGACCCTGCCAGCCTCCATGGGCCTGGCGGCCGGCCTGTTCTGGCTGGCGTCCAAGGCGATTAGCTGAGCGATACCGCTGTTATGAAAAAGGCGCCTTCGAGGCGCCTTTTTCGTGGGTCTTGACCGGCCTCATCGCCGGCAAGCCGGCTCCCACAGGTGAGGCGCTGCACTTGAGGTCAGTGCTGTACCTGTGGAAGCCGGCTTGCCGGCGACAGGGCCGGTACAAGCAACTACCGCTTCTTGCCCCCCAACAAAGACCCCATCAACCCCCTCACCAACTGCCGCCCCAGCTGGTTCGCCGCCTGGCGCACCGCCGACTTGATCGCCTGACCTGCCGCACTCTGCAGGAAGTCCCCGGCCTTGTCGGCCAGGCTCGCTTCGTCGGCCTTCGGCACCGGCGCCGGCGCTACCGGCTCGCCCTTGCGCTGGGTCAGCATTTCATAGGCTGACTCCCGATCGACCGGCTTGTCGTAGCGCCCAAGCAGCGGCGAAGCGGCAATCAATGCAGCCCGTTCGGCGCCGCTCAGAGGCCCGATGCGCGATTGCGGCGGCGCGATCAGCACACGCTGCACCATCGCAGGCGTGCCCTTGTCTTCCAGGGTGCCGACCAGGGCCTCGCCGATGCCCAACTCCGTAAGCACTGCCAGGCTGTCGAAAGCCGGGTTCGGGCGAAAGCCATCGGCCACCGCGCGCAGCGACTTCTGCTCCTTGGCGGTAAATGCACGCAAACCATGCTGGATGCGCAAACCCAGTTGCGCCAGCACGGTATCAGGCAAGTCGCCCGGCGACTGGGTGACGAAATACACACCCACGCCTTTGGAACGGATCAGCCGTACTACTTGCTCCAGCCGGTCCTGCAACGCCTTGGGAGTACCGTTGAACAGCAAGTGCGCCTCGTCAAAGAACAGCGCCAGGACCGGTTTGTCGGCATCGCCTCGCTCAGGTAATTGCTCAAACAGTTCGGCCAGCAACCACAGCAGGAAGGTGGCGTAGACCTTGGGCGCGTCATGCACCAGACGGCTGGCGTCGAGCAGATGAATACGCCCCCGCCCATCGCCGTCGGGCCTCAGCAGGTCTTCGAGCTGCAGGGCCGGCTCGCCGAACAGCGCCTCGGCCCCCTGCTGCTCCAACGTAGCCAGACGCCGCAACAGTGCCTGAGTCGAGCCACTGGTCATCAAGGCGCTATCGTCACCCAACAGCTGCGGGTTGTCCTTCAGGTGCGCGAGCAGCGCCTTGAGGTCCTTGAGGTCGAGCAGCAACAGCCCATCACGGTCAGCCACCTTGAACGCCGCATACAGCGCCGCCTGCTGGCTGTCGGTCAGCTCGAGCAGGTTGCCAAGCAACAACGGGCCCATTTCACTGAGCGTGGTACGCAGCGGGTGGCCCGATTGCCCGGCAATGTCCCACAAGGTCACCGGGTAGGCTCGCGGCTGATGACCAAGCCAAGGCATCCCGGCGATCCGCTCGGCCACCTTGCCCTGCGGCGCACCCGCTGCACCGAGGCCGCAGAGGTCACCTTTGACATCGGCCGCGAACACCGCCACGCCAGCATCACTGAACACTTCCGCCAGGTGCTGCAAGGTCACGGTCTTGCCGGTACCGGTGGCGCCCGCCACCAACCCATGGCGATTGGCCAGGCGCATGGCTTGCTTGACCGGCTGGCCATCCGTGCCAGCGCCTATGACTATGGTCGAAGAATCCGGCATCTTTTTGATCCTCTTCTCAAGCTTTACCGCGTAGTGGCCGATACCTCGGGGTGATATTCGCCATTGAAGACAGGAACAACCCAAAGGACTTCCGGGATGTTGCACTGTTTTACTGCTGTATCCGTGCGAACGCCCGATAAAAACCTTAGCGGAACCGATTACGCCATGAACAAAAGCCTTCGTTTCAGCCACAAAATTCTTTTGGCGGCATCACTGATCGTGATACTCGCCTTCAGCCTGTTCACCCTCTACAACGATTACCTCCAGCGTAATGCGATCCGTGAAAATCTGGAGAATTATCTGGCTGAAATGGGCGAGTCCACTTCGACCAACATCCGCAACCTGTTCGAAGGCCGCATCAAGCTGGTCGAGAACCTGGCGCAGAACATTGCCCAGCAACCCGAGAATGCCGAAACGCTGATGGGCCAGAATGCCCTGATCTCGAGTTTCCTGACTGTCTATCTGGGCAAGGTGGACGGCGGTTTCAGCGTGCGCCCCGACTCGAAGATGCCTGATGGCTACGACCCGCGCACCCGCCCCTGGTACAAGGACGGCATGAACGCTCAGGGCGTGACGCTTACCGAACCCTACATGGACATGACCACCAACAAGATGGTCATCGGCATCCTCAGCAAAGTGTCCTCCAGTGTCGGCGTGGTGGGTGGTGACCTGGCCCTCGACGGCCTGGTGCAGATCATCAACTCGCTGAACTTCGGCGGCATGGGCTACGCGTTCCTGGTCAACGACCAGGGCAAGATCCTGGTTCACCCGGACCAGCAGATGGTCATGAAGTCGCTGGCAGATCTGTTCCCGCAGCACACGCCGAAATTGTCCGGCGAGCTGACCGAAGTGCAAGCGGACGGACAGACCCGTCTGCTGACCTTCACCCCGATCAAAGGCCTGCCTTCGGCCAACTGGTACATCGGCCTGTCGGTGGACAAGGACAAGGCCTTCGCCATGCTCAGCACCTTCCGCACCTCGGCGGTGATCGCCACGGTGGTGGCGGTGGTGATCATCATCGGCCTGCTGGGCCTGCTGATCCGCGTGCTGATGCAACCGCTGCTGACCATGACCCGCGCCATGGAAGACATCGCCGAAGGCGAAGGCGACCTGACCAAGCGCCTGAGCATCCACAACCACGACGAATTCGGCATTCTCGGCACTGCTTTCAACCGCTTCGTCGAACGTATCCACAGCTCGATCCGTGAAGTGTCTTCGGCCACCGAGCAGGTCAACGAAGTCGCACTGCGGGTGATCAGCGCCTCCAACTCGTCGATGACCAACTCCGACGAGCAGTCCAACCGCACCAACAGTGTTGCCGCCGCCATCAACGAGCTGGGCGCCGCCGCTCAGGAAATCGCCGGCAACGCCGCTCAAGCTTCGCAACACGCCAGCTCGGCGCGCCTGCTGGCCGAAGAAGGCCAACAGGTGGTGGAACGCAACATCGCGGCGATGAACCGCCTGTCCGACCTGATCGTCACCTCCAGCGCGCACATCGAGACGCTGAACGGCAAGACCGTGAACATCGGTCAGATTCTCGAAGTGATCACCAGCATCTCCCAGCAGACCAACCTGCTGGCACTGAATGCCGCGATCGAAGCGGCACGTGCCGGCGAAGCTGGCCGCGGCTTCGCCGTGGTGGCCGATGAAGTGCGCAACCTGGCCCATCGCACTCAGGAATCGGCGCAGCAGGTTCAGAGCATGATCGAAGAGCTGCAGGTCGGCGCCCGCGAGTCGGTCGAGACCATGGGCCAGAGCCAGCGCCACAGCCAGGACAGCGTGCAGATCGCCAACCAGGCTGGTGAACGCCTGGACAGCGTCACCGTACGCATCGGCGAGATCGACGGCATGAACCAGTCGGTGGCCACCGCCACCGAAGAACAGACCGCCGTGGTCGAATCGATCAACATGGATATCAACGAGATCAACATGCTCAACCAGGAAGGGGTCGAAAACCTGCAGGCCACCCTGCGCGCGTGCTCGGACCTTGAGCAGCAGGCCTCCCGCCTGAAGCACCTGGTAGGCAGCTTCCGTATCTGACCTGAAGCACCGCGTCGCCTTCTTCGCCGGCAAGCCCACTCCCACATGACCTGCGGGAGCCGGCTTGCCGGCGATAGCTGCAACCCCGCCGCCGCTCAACCCGATCGAACAAACTATCCTTCAGGAAGGTCAACCTTTAGGCGCGTCATCGCCGGCTCATTACCGCCGGATGACAGACCCGAAGACGATCCCGGAGGGATGCTGATCGTGCACATCGCTGACATCACCATGTTCTATGCCCCGGCCAGCGGCGGCGTACGGACTTATCTTGATGCCAAACATCATCGCCTCGACGCCCTCCAGGGCGTGCGCCACAGCCTGTTGATCCCCGGCGCCAGTGCCCGCCACACCAATGGCGTGTATGAAGTACCGGCTCCCCCCCTGCCCTTCGGCAATGGCTACCGCTTTCCGGTACGCCTGGGCCCCTGGTGCAATGTATTACGCAGCCTCAAGCCCGACCTGATCGAAGTCGGCGACCCCTACTTGACTGCCTGGGCGGCACTCGAAGCACGCCGCCAGCTCGACGTACCAGTGATCGGTTTTTACCACTCCGACTTGCCACTACTGGTCAGCAACCGCATGGGCAACTGGTTCACGCCCAATGTCGAGGCCTATGTCAGCAAGCTCTATGGCAATTTCGACAGGGTGCTTGCGCCCAGCCAGGTGATGGCCGACAAGTTGCGTCGCCTGGGCGTGCGTGACGTACATGTGCAACGCCTCGGCGTCGACCTGGCCACTTTCAACCCCACACGCCGAGACCCACAGTTGCGGGCCCAGCTTGGCATACCCGATACCAGCCGACTGCTGGTGTTCGCCGGCCGCGGCTCGCGGGAAAAGAACCTGCCCGTGCTGCTTGAATGCATGCAGCACCTGGGACGCCCCTATCACTTGTTGCTGGTCGGTTCGAACATGCCGGCCAGCGTGCCGGACAATGTCAGCGTGATCGACCACTTCTGCCCGCTGGAAGAAGTCGCGCGGCTGGTGGCCAGCGCCGACCTGCTGGTACACGCCGGCGACCAGGAAACCTTCGGCCTGGTCATTCTCGAAGCCATGGCCAGCGCTACACCCGTAGTGGCAGTCAGGGCCGGCGCCTTCAGCGAGATCATCAACGAACAGTGCGGCCGTCTGTGCCGTGCCAACGATGGCCAGGCCATGGCCATGGCAGTGCGCGAAGCGTTCGAAGCCGGCGTGCGCAAGCTCGGCGCCCAGGCCCGACAACATGTCGAGCAGCACTACTCGTGGGACAACGTCGTGACCGGCCTGCTCCAGCATTACCAGGCGGTGCTAGGCCATCAGCCGCTGGTGCGCGCCCATGGCTGAGGCCGGAGGCGAGTCGCGCAGCGTGATGCTGGTGCTGCACGACATCGCGCCGGAAACCTGGCCGGACTACCAGCCGTTCGTCCAGGCGGTCGACGAGATAGGCAATGTGCCGATGACCTGGCTGGTGGTGCCTGACTTTCATCACCGAAACCCCCTGGCCCGCTCACCTACCTTCTGCCGCTTGCTAGAAAGGCGCCTGGCGCGAGGTGACGAACTTGCCCTGCACGGTTTCTACCACGCCGACGACGGCCCCTCGCCCCGCAGCCTGGGCGAGTACTTCATGCGCCGCCTGTATACCCACGAGGGTGAGTTCTATGGCCTCGACAAGGCCCAAGCGCTGCAGCGCCTGGAAGATGGGCTGGCCCTGTTCGACCGCCAGGGCTGGCCGGTGGCCGGTTTCGTCGCCCCGGCCTGGCTGATGAGCCAGGGCACGCGCCAGGCCCTGCGCCAACTGCCGCTGCGCTACACCAGCACTCCACAGCACTTGTATCGCCTGCCCGACTTCACGGCCTTCGAAGCGCCCGGCCTGGTCTGGAGCGCACGCAGCGCCTGGCGGCGAGGGGTTTCGCAAGTGGTCTGCAACTGGCAACAGCGGCGCTGGCACGAGGCCCAGACCTTGCGCCTGGGCCTGCACCCGGTGGACATGCGCCACCGCTCGTCACGCAACTATTGGCTGGCCACGCTGGAGAACCTGTTGCTCCAGGGCCGGGAACCGTTGACCAAGTCGGCCTGGCTGGAGCGCCAGGTGCTCGCATGAATCGCCTGGCCTGGCTAGGACTGGCACTGCTCTGCGCCCTACTGGTGCCGGCCCTGCTCGGCGGCACAGAACTGCTGCCCAGGCTCCAGGCGTTCGACCCCGGCCTGATGTTCACATTGTTGGGCATGATTCTACTGTGCTGGATGATCAACGCTATGCGCCTGCGCCTGTTGCTAGGCCAGCAAGGGGCCCGGCTGGGGCACATGCGCAGCCTGGGCGTGGTCATGGCTACCGAATTCGCCATCTGCACCACCCCCGGCGGCAGCGGCGGGCCGTTGACGCTGATGGCCTTGCTCGCGCGCGACCGGATCGGCCCTGCGCGCAGTGGTGCGGTGTTCGCCATGGATCAACTGAACGACTTGCTGTTCTTTTTCTGCGCGATGCTGGCCATCGCCGGCTATGCGCTGTTCCATAGCCTGGGGCGTAGCCAGGAGAGCCTGTTGCTGGGCAGCGCCTTGCTGCTGTGCACGGCCCTGGCGGGTGTTTTGGCGCTGCTGCGATATCGGCGTGCATTGATGCGCTTCAACGGCCGTCTGTTGCAGCGCCTGGGCATGGCACCACGACGCAAACGGCGCTGGGCGCGCAAGCTGTTGCACTTCATTGCAGCCCTGGCCCAGACGTGGCGGCTGCCCAAGCGTACCCTGGCACTGGTATTCACCCTGACCTGTGCGCACTGGAGCCTGCGCTACAGCGTGCTGTACCTGGTATTGAAGGGGCTGGGCGTAGAGCTCTCGTGGGTGCCGAGCTTTCTCGTGCAGATGCTGTCGCTGAGCGCCGGACAATTCAGCCTGATGCCAGGCGGAGCTGGGGCCGCGGAACTGACGTCAGCAAGCCTGCTGGCGCCGATGGTCGGCAGCTCGACAGCCGCGGCGGCAATCCTGATCTGGCGTGCGGTTACTTACTATTTTTATCTGCTGGCGGGCGGGCCGGTGTTCGTTTGCCTGCTGGCACGTCCGCTGCTTGAACGTTGGCGGGGTCAGGCGGGTTGAGCTGGCGCCAGAGTTCGGCGGCTTCGGGGAAGTCGGTGCCGTCTTCGTCGCTCAGTGCCTCGGGGTCGTAGCGGGCGAGGCAGCCTTCACCAAGGGTGGGGGGAGGTGTGGCAGCGGGCCTGTTGCGGGAATTTGCCATGGGAACTCCTTGAGGGCGCCATGCGCCTCAATCGCCGGCAAGCCGGCGATCAGGCTGCGAAGCGGCCCTATGCTCGAATCAGTCGAACACCACGGTCTTGTTGCCGTGCACCAGTACCCGGTCTTCCAGGTGATAACGCAGGCCACGGGCCAGCACCATCTTTTCGACATCGCGGCCGAAGCGGACCATGTCCTCGATGCTGTCGGCGTGGCTCACGCGTACCACGTCCTGTTCGATGATCGGGCCGGCATCCAGCTCTTCGGTCACGTAGTGGCAGGTAGCGCCGATCAGTTTCACACCGCGCAAGGCAGCTTGGTGATACGGCTTGGCACCGACGAAGGACGGCAGGAAGCTGTGGTGGATGTTGATGACCTTCTCGGCGTAATCCTGGCACAGCTGCGGCGGCAGGATCTGCATGTAACGCGCCAGCACCACCACGTCAGCCGCATGCTCCTGGACCAGGCGCGACACTTCGGCGAACGCCGGCGCCTTGTCTTTTGGGTCGACCGGTACATGGAAGAACGGAATGCCATGCCACTCGACCATGCTGCGCAGGTCGTTGTGGTTGGAAATCACGCACGGAATCTCGCAATCCAGTTCGTCGGTGTGCCAACGGTGCAGCAAGTCGGCCAGGCAGTGCGATTCACGGCTAGCCATCAGCACCACGCGCTTCTTTTGCGCCGAATCGGTAATCCGCCAAGTCATGGAGAACTCCTCGGCGATAGGTGCAAAGGCTTCGCGGAAGGCCTCGATACCGAACGGCAACGATTCGGCACGGATTTCATGGCGCATGAAGAACCAACCACTCTGCTCATCGGAGTGGTGACTGGCTTCGTTGATCCAGCCGTTGTACAAGGCCAGGAAATTACTGACTTTCGCCACGATGCCAACACGGTCGGGGCAGGCGATCACCAGACGATAGGTGCGCATGAATAAGACTCCAGAACTTCGCAAAGGCGCTCATTCTAGCGGCCCGGCCCAAAAAACGCAGTAAGCATTGCACCATGAGTAGCCTGGCTCAGGTGATGCTTGCTGCTGTGTCGGGCCCCGTGTGCCTTCGGGACATTCATGCTCAATGCGCCGGGCTTATGTAAAATTTTCTTAATCTTGAGATAATTTGTCACAGGGTAATTAACAGTTCATTGCTGTATTAATATGTTTACTTGAGTGTATCGCCTGTCTATTATTGCCCCACACATTTCTGAACACGCATTAAGGAACACTCCATGTCCCTGATCAACGAGTACCGCGCTACCGAAGAAGCCATCAAGGAACTTCAGGCCCGCCTGGCCAACCTGTCGCAGGATGACAAGCTGAAGAAAGAACTGGAGTTCGAAGGCAAACTGCGTACGCTGATGGGTGAATACTCCAAGTCGCTGCGCGACGTCATCGCCCTGCTCGACCCAGAGTCGAAACTGAGCAAAGCCCCACGTGGTGCAGTCAAGACTACCGGCACCAAGCGTGCGCGCAAGGTCAAGCAATACAAGAACCCGCACAACGGTGAAGTGATCGAAACCAAAGGCGGCAACCACAAGACCCTGAAAGAGTGGAAAGCCAAGTGGGGTGGTGATGTGGTTGAAGGCTGGGCAACCCTGCTGGACTGATTGTCCGCACTCGCCCTGCTTGTTGAAACGAAAAAACGCCGGCGCACTGCCGGCGTTTTTCGTTTTTGCATTCAAAGACTGATAGCGAATTGCTCTGACAACGCTCGGGCATGCACTTGCCAGGCTTCCAATACCCGGCGCCCTGTTTCGTCAGCACCGGCCCAGGCGCTCTGCCGGGCTTGTTCGAAGTCGCCCAGGGTATTCGGTGCACCCCACACTGGATCACTCAGGCGCTGCTGGCAGAACGCATACCAGCGCTGGCGCTCTTCGCTGTTCAACGTCTCGGGGAAGTTGCGCGCCCGATAGCGGAACAACAACTCGGGCATGCGCGGGTCATCGAACATCCAATGGCCGTGCCCCAACTGTGCCGGGTCCAGCGTACGAACTTGCTCGCACAGACGACGATCACGGTCTCCCAGAAAGCCGTCATACAACTGCTGTTCGGGGTCTTCACTCGGGGTGAAATCTTCCTTGCCGTAAATATCCGCCAGCTTGTCTTGCCACACCGGTTGTTGATTGGCCAGCGCTTCCCCACGCGCTTGCAAGAGTGGCAAATCGATACCGAGGCGTTGCTGGTCCATCGGGCGCAATACCGAGAGAGGTGCCACTACCGGGCAACGATTGATCTGCACCAACTTGAGCGGTATCGGTAATTCCCCATCCGCCAATTCGTCATGACGCGTATACAAGCGTTGGCGAAGTACCTCGGCACTTTCCCTTAATAACGGTAGGGTTTCCTGATGCAGGTCGCACACAATCAGTGCATTGCGATTTCGAGGATGCCAGGCCAAGGGCAAGACCACGCCCAGATAATTACGCGCCGCCGAGAAGCGCCCGGAAATATGCACCAGGGGTTGCAACAAACGAATCTGCTCCATCACTTTATGTTTGCTACGCAACTGGAACAGCCATTCGTACAGTTTGGGTTGTTTTTGCCGTATCAGGCGCGCCAGGGCGATGGTTGCCCGCACGTCGGAAAGTGCTTCGTGGGCATGCCCGTGGTCGATGCCATTGGCCTTGCTGAGCAACTCCAGGCGCAGGCTGGTGCGCCCGTCCTGTTGCGGCCACTCGATACCTTCCGGGCGCAGCGCATAGGCGGTGCGCACTACATCGATCAGGTCCCAGCGGCTGTTACCGCCCTGCCATTCGCGGGCATAAGGGTCGAAGAAGTTGCGATAGAGGCTGTAACGGGTCACTTCATCGTCGAAGCGCAGGGTGTTGTAGCCGGCGCTGCAGGTTCCTGGGCGTGCCAGCTGTTCATGGACGCGAGTCATGAATTCGGCTTCACTCAAGCCCTGGTTTGCCAGCTGCTGTGGGGTGATGCCGGTCACCAGACAGGCTGCCGGGTGCGGCAGGATGTCGTCGGAGGGGCGGCAATAAAGATTGATGGGGGCTTCGATCTCGTTGAGCTCGAGATCGGTGCGCACGCCAGCGACCTGCAGCGGCCGGTCGCAGCGCGGGTTGATGCCTGTGGTTTCGTAGTCGTGCCAGAAGATGCTGGAAGTCACGGGATCGTCCTGAATCAAGGTCGACCCGATTCTAGCGGACCTCGACTCAGACGGAAGCGTTGGCTGGGCGGAAACTGAAATAGTCGCGCAGCGAGCGAACGAAATCATCGTACTCGCGCGGTGCCTGCAGCAGCATGAAGCCTGAATCGTAGTGGCCTGGTGTCTGGTCTTCGCGACACCACAGGCAACTGGCCGTCAGGTTGATGAACTGGAAGCCGCCGCCGGCGAGCGGCACGCGCAATTGCAGCTCGTAATCCGGCCCGACCAGAACTGGGAGTTGGCTGATCAGCATCAACCCGTCTTCAGAGGCATTACCCAGCTGCCCGATCGGCTGATCGGTGAAGCGATTGAACACCCTCAGCGCGCAGGGGAGTTGATGGCGTTCTATATGGCGCTTGTTGAAGATGGTCACAAGTGCAGTCCGTACCCAATGCCAGGAATGCAAGGTACTGGCGGTTGTTGTAACAACTAAGTTACAGGTTAACGCAGCTGGCCGTGCAAATCTCGTGAATTTATCGACACCTTGGTGTTAACGCCAAGGAGAGGTATTCACTGGGCTAGCCACTGCCGTCTGTCCGCTGCGGTAATGCCCCAGCTTCTCCAGGGTTTGCAGGCGTGCCCTGGCGCGGTAGGCATACTCGTTGTTCGGATACTGCTGGATCAGGTACTCATAGGTTTGCGCGGCGTCGACATACAGTTGCTGGCGTTCCAGGCATTGGCCGCGCAGCAACGATACTTCCGGATGGATGAACGGCCGTGCACGGCTGGTGCGGTCCACCTGGGACAATTCCAACATGACCTTCTGGCAATCGCCCCGGTCATAGGCGCGGTACGCGTTGTTCAAGTGGTGGTCCATGGACCAGCGGGTGCAGCCGACGGTGCTGGCCGCCGCCAGAGCTAAAACGATCAGGGCTCGCATGGGGGATCTCCTTTATTAGGCAGTGTATCGGCCCTCCGGAACATTTCTTCAGCTTCCAGCTGCAAGGCACAAGCTGCAAGCGATACCGCTACGCGCACACGCTTGCAATTTACCGCGTGTACCTTGCAGCTGACCTATCTGCGCGCCTTGCAGGTAGTGCAACGGAACAATGACTACAGCGCGATTCAGGAGTAGCCTTTCGCTGCGCTTCACTATAGGAGTCTGTGCATGACCATCCGCCGTACCAAAATCGTCGCCACCCTTGGCCCCGCCAGCAACTCGCCGGAAGTGATCGAACAGCTGATCCTCGCCGGCCTGGACGTGGCACGCCTGAACTTTTCCCACGGCACTCCGGACGAGCACAAGGCGCGCGCCCGCCTGATCCGTGACATCGCCGCCAAGAACGGCCGCCATGTCGCGCTGCTGGGTGACCTGCAGGGTCCGAAGATCCGCATCGCCAAATTCAGCAACAAGCGCATCGAACTGAAGATCGGTGACAAGTTCACCTTCTCCACCGCCCATCCGCTGACCGAAGGCAATCAGGACATCGTCGGTATCGACTATCCGGACCTGGTCAAGGACTGCGGCGTCGGTGACGAACTGCTGCTCGACGATGGCCGCGTGGTCATGCGCGTCGAAACCGCCACCGCAGATGCCCTGCACTGCGTGGTGATCGTCGGCGGCCCACTGTCCGACCACAAAGGCATCAACCGCAAAGGTGGCGGCCTGACCGCTCCGGCCCTGACCGAGAAAGACAAGGCTGACATCAAGCTGGCCGCGGAAATGGACCTGGACTACCTGGCCGTCTCCTTCCCGCGTGATGCCAAGGACATGGAATACGCCCGCAAACTGCGCGACGAGTCTGGCGGCAGCGCCTGGCTGGTGGCCAAGATCGAGCGCGCCGAAGCCGTTGCCGACGACGAAACCCTCGACGGCCTGATCGCCGCCTCCGATGCCGTCATGGTTGCCCGTGGCGACCTGGGCGTGGAAATCGGCGACGCCGAGCTGATCGGCATCCAGAAGAAGATCATCCAGCACGCCCGCCGCAACAACAAGGCGGTGATCGTGGCGACCCAGATGATGGAGTCGATGATCCAGAACCCGATGCCGACCCGCGCCGAAGTGTCCGACGTGGCCAACGCCGTGCTCGACAACACCGATGCGGTCATGCTGTCGGCCGAAAGTGCCGCCGGTGCCTACCCGATCGAGGCTGTCCAGGCCATGGCGCGGATCTGCCAGGGAGCCGAGAAGCATCCGACCAACCAGAAATCCAGCCACCGTCTGCATACCACCTTCGAGCGTTGCGACGAAAGCATCGCCCTGGCGGCCATGTACACCGCCAACCACTTCCCCGGCGTCAAGGCGATCATCGCCCTCACCGAAAGTGGCTACACCCCGCTGATCATGTCGCGCCTGCGTTCGCACGTGCCGATCTACGCGCTGACCCCGCACCGCGCCACTCAGGCCCGTACCTCGATGTTCCGCGGTGTCTACCCGATCGCCTTCGACCCGGCCTCGCTGCCGGCCGACAAGGTGAGCCAGGCAGCGGTCGACGAGCTGCTCAAGCGTGGTCTGGTGGAACAGGGTGACTGGGTGATCCTGACCAAAGGCGACAGCTACCACACCATCGGTGGCACCAACGGCATGAAGATTCTGCATGTCGGTGATCCGCTGGTTGGTTGATTCACGAAAAAGGGCCGATTAGCGGCCCTTTTTTTGTCAACCTGACATTTCTGCCAGTTGTGAGATGCACTGGCTGAGCAGAGCCTACACGGGCCCTATTGGCTCAGGAGGCTCGTCATGGCAAACCCTATCGCAAATTCGCTGATCGATCCCGAATACACAGCGAAGATACCGGAAAATATCGGCACAATCGAAACATCCCTGGACACTGACGAGGGCCGCATCTGCGTCGGTAGTGCTTATGTCGACGAAATCCCTCACTACGCCCTCTTCCGCCTCAAGAAAAATGGCGATCTGGATACCTCCTTCGGCACTGGAGGCATCACGACCGGCAGCTTTGGACTCAAGCAATCGCTGGCCTACAGCATCACGCAACTGGATGACGGCGCGCTATTGATCATCGGCCTCACCTCGGATCAATCCTATTTCTTCGATGGTGTTCCAGCGCTGGCTCGCTTCGACAAAAACGGTACCCTGGACACACGCTTCGGCGAGGATGGGCATCGGGTCATCAAGCGTCCTGCAACGCTGAGTCAGGCGCGGCATAGAGCTTTTTCGACGCCCCCTGCCATGCAATGTCATGTGCGTTCAATCGGCAATGACATTTTGGTACTGGGCAACTTCTTCGAACTTGATACCGTGCTGATGAAGTTCGATCGCGACGGCAACCTCGACCCAGGCTTCAATGGCACAGGTTACAAGGAGCTCAAGCGCGGGGATGACAACTGGCTTCATGGTTTGAACCTCCACGCGAGTGATCAGGGCATTTTGGTATGCGCGAGAGCCTACAACGCCAATAGCTTGCCAGTCGGCGGCTGCGTGGTATCGCTTAGTCCAGCAGGCGAATACAACAGTGGCTTTGGAACCGGTGGCTTCGCCGACTTCCCCGACACCCTGAAAACCCTGGAGAATTTTCTGGTGTTACCGGCCGCAAACCGCATCATCGGCTGCGGCATGGGTGATAAGCGAGGGGGCATGATGGTCGCGTTGAATGATCAAGGCGCCATTGATGAATCGTTCCGCGCACCGCTGCTGGAACGCTACTACAGCCTCGCCTGGAATCAGCTCGTCGCGTACTCCCCCGAGCATGCTGACAGCCCGATACTGGCAGCAGGCATATGGACCCGAGGGCCAGACGCACCGATGCTGATTGGCCGTTTCCATGCCAATGGAGAACTCGACGTGTCCTTCGCAGACGAAGGCACCGGGTACATTCTGATAGACGGCACGACCGCTGCCAGGCGCTGCGAGATCCTCGAAAACGGCCTCGAAAAGGGCAAGACCATGGTGCATGTCATGAGTACCAATCCCAACCTTCCCCGTGGCTCCCTGATCCGATGCCTTACGCAGTTGCGATGCGCTGCCGCTCACGCATGAGCACTGAACACATCGGCAAACAACTGGTTCCTCGGCAGCCCGACAATGTACAACCGGCGAGCGAATCGCTCGACCGTGTCGGGGGCCCCACAGACCAGCGCCAACGTTTGCCGGGACTGCAACTGCAACGCCGACAGTGACTGCTCGACGTCTGCGCTGTCGATCATGTCGATGCTGAGCGCTGGAAAGGCCTGCGCCAGTTCAGCAAGGTCGATGGCCAGGTAGTGGTCACGCGCTACGTGCAGGACACGGATCGGCCCGCGATGCTGCTGGCGCAACGCCTCGCGCAAAATGCCCCACAAGGGCGCAAGGCCGGTACCTGCCGCCAGCAGCCAGAGCGGCCGCTCCTGCCAGTCCTGGTCATAATGCAACGCCCCGCCGCGGAGTTCACCCAGGCGCAAAGTGTCGCCCACCTGCAATCCCCTCGCCTTGTCGCAGAAGGCGCCGGGCCGCCGGCAGTCGATGTGGAATTCCAGGAAGTCGTCCTCACCCGGCAGGCTGGCCAGGGAATAAGGCCGCGCGACCGTACCGTTCCACAGCACCAAATGCTGACCGGCCTGGTAACGCAGCGCGCGCTCGGGGCGCAGGCGCAGGCGCAGCACATCGCCGTACCCGTCCAGCCCACACACCTGAGCGGCAATACCGTCCTGCAGCGGGTCGAACACCGCCACGCGCAGGTCACTCACCACCCGGCACTGGCAAGCCAGACGCCAGCCCTGGGCATGCTTTTCCAACGCCAGCGCTTCAGGCAAGGCATCTGCCGGCTGCCCGTCCAGGCAATGCACCAGGCAGGCATGGCAACTGCCGGCACGGCAACTGTAAGGCACGTTAAGCCCGGCCTCGTTCAGGGCATCGAGCAGGTTGCTGCCGGTGGGCACCGTCCAGCGGCGCTCGCCCACGCAAAGTTCGGGCATGGTCGGTGTTTCTCCAGATATCTCCGGCTCACTGTAAGCCAAGCGCTCGACGGCAGCAAAAAGGATGCCCACCGGATGCCGACCATGGTCCAGACCGGCCGCAGGTGTGCCCGGCACGGATGCGCGCTATACTGCCGCGCCTTTTTCCGTCGGCCTGACCTGCCGGCGCCTTGCAAGGCGCTTCGACACGCTGGTCGGCACTGTCGAGCGTCTTTTTGAATGTTCCCGTCTTTAAGAGGAGCGCGCTGCATGACCGTGATCAAGCAAGACGACCTGATTCAGAGCGTCGCCGACGCCCTGCAATTCATCTCGTACTACCACCCCGTCGATTTCATCCAGGCGATGCACGAGGCCTACCTGCGTGAAGAGTCGCCTGCTGCACGCGATTCGATCGCCCAGATCCTGATCAACTCGCGCATGTGCGCCACCGGCCACCGCCCGATCTGCCAGGACACCGGTATCGTCACCGTGTTCATCCGTGTGGGCATGGACGTGCGCTGGGACGGCGCCACCATGAGCGTCGACGACATGATCAACGAGGGTGTGCGTCGCGCCTACAACCTGCCTGAAAACGTCCTGCGCGCTTCGATCCTGGCCGACCCGGCCGGTGCCCGCAAGAACACCAAGGACAACACCCCGGCCGTCATTCATTACTCGATCGTCCCTGGCGACAAGGTCGAGGTCGATGTCGCGGCCAAGGGCGGCGGTTCCGAGAACAAGTCGAAGATGGCCATGCTCAACCCGTCCGACTCGATCGTCGACTGGGTGTTGAAGACCGTGCCGACCATGGGCGCTGGCTGGTGCCCGCCTGGCATGCTCGGCATCGGCATCGGCGGTACCGCCGAGAAAGCCGCGGTCATGGCCAAGGAAGTGTTGATGGAATCCATCGACATTCACGAACTGAAAGCCCGTGGCCCGCAGAACCGCCTCGAAGAGATCCGCCTGGAGCTGTTCGACAAGGTCAACCAGCTGGGCATTGGCGCCCAGGGCCTGGGCGGCCTGACCACCGTGCTCGACGTCAAGATCATGGACTACCCGACCCACGCCGCCTCGCTGCCGGTGTGCATGATCCCGAACTGCGCCGCCACCCGCCACGCACACTTCGTGCTCGATGGTAACGGCCCGGCCGAGCTGGAAGCGCCGTCGCTGGACGCCTACCCGGAAATCGTCTGGGAAGCCGGCCCGAGCGCCCGCCGCGTCAACCTCGACGACATCACCCCGGAAGAAGTCGCCAGCTGGAAGCCGGGCGAGACCATCCTGCTCAACGGTAAGATGCTCACTGGCCGCGACGCTGCGCACAAGCGCATGGTCGAGATGCTCAACCGCGGCGAGGAGCTGCCGGTCGACCTCAAAGGCCGCTTCATCTACTACGTCGGCCCGGTCGACCCAGTCGGTGACGAAGTGGTAGGCCCAGCCGGCCCGACCACCGCCACCCGCATGGACAAGTTCACCCGCCAGATCCTCGAGCAGACCGGCCTGCTGGGCATGATCGGCAAGTCCGAGCGTGGCCCGACCGCCATCGAGGCGATCAAGGACAACAAGGCCGTGTACCTGATGGCCGTCGGCGGCGCTGCCTACCTGGTAGCCCAGGCGATCCGCAAGTCCAAGGTCCTGGCCTTCGCCGAACTGGGCATGGAAGCGATCTACGAGTTCGAAGTGAAGGACATGCCGGTCACCGTCGCGGTCGACAGCAACGGTGAGTCGGTGCACATCACTGGCCCTGCCCTGTGGCAGAGCAAGATTGCCGAGAGCCTGGCAGTCGAAGTGAAGTGATTTGAATGGGGGCCGCTCTGCGGCCCATCGCCGGCAAGCCGGCTCCCACAGGAACAGCATCTGTAGGCGCCGGCTTGCCGGCGATGGGCTGCAACGCAGCCCCCCTTCACACAATCCGCACGAATTGCTCCGGCCAATCGCGCCGCGTAAACACCTGCCCCTCCTCCCTCACCCGCCGTACCTGCGCCAAATCCACTTCACACACCAGCCAACGGCTCCTCGAAGGGCTCAACGCCTCACTTTCGGCCACCACCCCGTCCCCCGGCATCCCATGATCCGGCGGCACGAACAGCCCTGCCCGCCCCACATTCTCATCCAGCGCTGGCGACCAGGCGGCGAGCCCGACCGTGGGACTCTGCAACACCGCAATCTGGTTCTCCAGCGCCCGTGCCTGGGCGCCGATGCGCACCCGATGGTAGCCCGCTTCGGTATCGGTACAGCTCGGCGCCAGGATCAGGTCAGCGCCGCCTTCGGCCAAACAGCGCGCCAGCATCGGAAACTCGTTGTCGTAGCAGATCAGGATGCCCAAGCGCCCTAGGTCCGTGTCGAACACCTGCAGCCCCTGGCCCGCCGTGATGCCCCACTGCTCCCGCTCGAAGCGGGTCATCATCAGTTTGTCCTGGTGCCCCAACTTGCCAGAGGGCCCGAACAGCCAGGCCCGGTTGCGATAATGGCCGTCACTGTCGAGTACCGGCAGGCTGCCCGGTTGCAGGTAGATGCCCCAGCTTCGGGCAATACCCTCGCAAAGCGCCAGCCAAGGTTCGATCAAGGGCTGGATGCCGGCAATCGAAGCCTTCAGGTCGCCACGCTGCTCGGCCGGTAGCTGGCCGCTGAGCACCAGACCCGCGTACTCCGGCAGCAACAGTAGCTGGGCCCCAGCCTCGGCGGCCTCGGCACACAAGCCCTGCAAATGCTTGGCATAGGCCTCCCAGGTTTCATGCAGCTCGATGGCGTACTGGCAGGCGGCAAGGCGAATCAAATCGGCAGCTCCTTGACCCAGAACGACATGATCTTTTCCGAAATCTCCTGCTCATCCAGGTCGCGCCAGGCGTAGTGGGTGCGCAGGGAGGGTTCATGCAGGAAGCCACGGTTGCGCCAGAAACCGTGCAACGGTTTGTAGTCCGCAGGCCGCCTCGGGTGCACTCCGGGGCGCTCCACCGCACAGAATGCGCAGTAGTCGAACTCGGCAAGCTTGTGGGCATAGGACTCGCGCTCGATGAAGAAGCGCACGCCCAGGCCCTGACCGCGGTATTGCGGCAGCACCAGCGACTCGCCGAAGTAGTAGACGCTGGCAGGGTCGCGCCCCAGGGCCAGGAACGGCTGCTGAAATTCAGGCGCCACGTCCACCAGCGGCACGCCCGTGGAAGCGCCGACCACCTGGCCGTCGTCCAGGGCCAAGACCACCAGGCTGCGCCCGGAACGGACATAGCTGGCCAGGTAGTTGGCTTCGTATTCGAGGGTGCCGTCGTAGAGGTATGGGAACTCGCGGAACACGGTCAGGCGCAGGCGAGCGAGGTCATCGATGTAAGGCGCGATAGCGGCGCCGTGCAAAAGGCGTATTTCCATGCTTGGCGGTCGTTTTGTCGATGTGGATGACGCGCTCGGCTAAGCCGGGCTTGAGGGGAAACCCTATCATCCGAGCCAACGCACCGCCTTTTCCCAACACGACAGGTACTGTTCCATGACCGCTACCGAACTGGCAAATGCCTCATGTGGGAGCCGGCTTGCCGGCGATAGGGCCCGTACAGAGCCTCCCATTTGTCTGACCCGGCCTCATCGCCGGCAAGCCGGCTCCTACAGGGGCTGGCTTTGTCCGCGCAGCGGCCCAGTCAGGAAATACGTGTCCCCAGCACTTTCAGAAACGCCGCCAACCACGCCGGATGCGCAGGCCACGCCGGCGCCGTCACCAGGTTGCCATCCACATGCGCCTGGTCCACGGCAATGTCGATGAACTTGCCACCCGCCAGCCGCACTTCCGGCGCACAAGCCGGATAGGCACTGCACTCGCGCCCCTCCAGTACACCGGCCGCCGCCAGCAATTGCGCACCGTGGCACACTGCGGCAATCGGCTTGCCCGCGTGGTCGAAGGCCTTGACCAGGTCCAGTACCTTCTCGTCCAGACGCAGGTACTCCGGGGCACGGCCGCCCGGAATCAGCAGCGCGTCGTAGCTTTCGGCACGCACCCGGACGAAGTCATAGTTCAAGGCAAAGTTGTGTCCGGGCTTTTCGCTGTAGGTCTGCTCACCCTCGAAATCATGGATCGCCGTGCGCACGGTCTGCCCCGCGACCTTCTCCGGGCACACCGCATGCACGGTGTGACCAACCATGGTCAGCGCCTGGAACGGCACCATCGCTTCGTAATCCTCGACGTAGTCGCCCACCAGCATGAGAATCTTCTTCGCGGTCATTGCAGTCACCCTTGGATTACCTGTGAACAGTCACTGCACGATAGTCGCTGTCAGTCACGTCGGTCGAGCAAATTGACCACCAACCGGTCCATCCAACCCCACACCCGCTGCTTGACCCGGCGCCAGAGCGGACGCGCATTCCAGTGGTCGAGGTCGACCACCTCGCTCAAGGCGAAATCGCGCTCGAAACTGGCCTGCACGGCGGCCGTCAGCGGCGGGTCGAGTGCCTCGACGTTGGCTTCAAGGTTGAAGCGCAGGTTCCAGTGGTCGAAGTTGCACGAGCCGATGCTGACCCAGTCATCGATCAGCACCATCTTCAAATGCAGGAAACACGGCTGGTATTCGTAGATGCGTACCCCAGCACGCAGTAGCCGTGGGTAGTAGCGGTGTCCGGCATAGCGCACGGAAGGGTGGTCGGTGCGTGGGCCGGTCAGTAGCAGGCGCACATCGACCCCTTTGCTGGCGGCCCGACGCAGTGAACGGCGCACGCTCCAGGTCGGCAGGAAGTACGGCGTGGCCAGCCACACACGCTGCTTGCCGCTGTTCAGCGCACGCACCAGCGAATGCAGGATGTCCTGATGTTGACGGGCGTCGGCATAGGCCACACGGCCCATGCCCTGCCCTTGCGCCGGCACCTTCGGCAGGCGCGGCAGGCCGAAGCCTTCGGCGGGGCGCCAGGCAGTACGCCGATTGTTGGCATGCCACTGGCGGTCGAACAGCAATTGCCAGTCGGTTACCACCGTGCCTTGCATCTGCACCATCACCTCATGCCACTCGCTGGTCGCCTCGCCGGGGGTCCAGAACTCGTCGGTGACGCCCGTGCCGCCCACCACCGCCCAACGTTCGTCCACCAGCAGCAACTTGCGATGGTCGCGGTAGAGGTTGCGAAATCCACGCTTCCAACGCAGCCGGTTGTACCAGCGCAGGAAAACCCCGGCATCCAGCAGGCGCTGGCGCAGCGCCGTGGTAAAGGCCAGCGAGCCATAGTCGTCGAACAGGCAACGCACCCGCACACCGCGCCGCGCCGCCTGCACCAGCACTTCGACCACCGCCTCGGCGCAGGCCCCGGCCTCGACCAGGTACAGCTCCAGGTCGACCTGCAACTCAGCCCGCGCAATCGCCTGGAGCATGCGCGGAAAGAACTCGGGGCCGTCGATCAACAGCTCGAACTGATTGCCATCGCGCCAGGGGAAGACCGGCCCCGGCATGTCAGCGAGCGTTGAAAATCAGCACCGCATTGACCGGTACCGTAGGGTTGATGGACTTGAGTTTGGCGAACTTGCGCAGGGTTTCCAGCCCGGGCAGCAGGCCGAAGTCGCTGGCATTGAGGATCAGCGGCTCCAGGGTCACCACCTGGAAGCGTCGCTCATCGAGGCGGGTAGCCAGCAGCAGCACGTTGTAGCTGTGGGACTGGCCATGCAGACTGACGGTAAGTGGCAAGCGCAGCTCGATCTGCGCACCGTCTGCCAGGTCGTTGATGGGGCGCAGGTCGATCTGCGCCTTCACCGTGGCTTCAGCGAAGCGTTCGACTTCGAACAGGTCGTCGCGCATGCGCTCATCGCGCAGCGGGATGCCGCTGCTGACCGAGTCCATCTCGATGCGCAGTGCCGCCGCCCCCTTGCGGTCCACCGTGCCATGCAAAACCAGGAAGCGATGCACTTCGGCAGTGTCGCCGTTCTTGCCGCTGATGAACGATAACCGTGAGGATTCACCATCGAGATGCCAGTTGGCATGGGCGGGCAGGCACAAAGCCAGCAACAGGACGGGCAAAAGACGGGGCAGCTTGAACATGACAGATCTCGTGAAACTTGACCGCCAACCTTAACCGCCCACCGTCATGGCAGCAAGCGGCAACCCTCCTGAGCGCCCTGCCAGGCCGCCCGGCTATCCTGGCCCAGCCCGGCGGCGCTGACACTGCGCAGCTGGCTGTTTTCCTCCAGTTCGCTCAAGGGTAGCCACTGTTTCACGTAAGCGCGGCAATACGCCTGCTCGAAACCCATGACGAAGCGGCACGAGCAGTATTCCTTGGCCGAGTAGGCCGACAGGATACCGGGGAAGTCCACCAGCGCCTGGCGCTCCAGCCAGGCCCAGCCGAGCAGCACGACGACCATCAGCAACCCCAGGCGCTTCATGTGCCCTCCCCGGGCAGTGCCGCCAGCACCCGCTTGAGCAACTCGTTATGGCTGTAGCTGCCATCGCGATCATCACCGTAGCGCACGATCACCAGCTTGTGTGTGGGCACTATGTAAAGGGCCTGGCCCCAGTGGCCGAGGGCTGCGTAGGTGTCCGGCGGCACGTCGGGCCAAGGCCGTGCCTGGCCTGCGAGGGGCTGGTTCAGCCACCAGTGACCGCCAGGGTTGGCTTCGCCGGGGAGTGCCTGGGCCGGAGTGAACAAGGTGCGGTTGAATGCTATCCAGCTAGCGGGCAGCAACTGACGCAACTTCCAACGCCCTTCGCGCTGCATCAACAGGCCGATGCGCGCCAGGTCGCGGGCGCTGAGATAAAGATAGGACGAACCGACCAGGCTCCCCGCACCATCGCGCTCCCAGACGGCGCTGTCGATGCCGAGCGGGGCGAACAACGCTTGCCAGGGGTAATCGGCGTAGGCCCCAGCGTCGAGCATGCCGCGCAAGGCGGCAGCCAGCAGGTTGCTGTCGCCGCTCGAGTAGAGGAAACGTTGGCCGGGTTTGTCGACGGCGCTGCGCGCGGCGGCATAGGCCGCCATATCGTTGCGCCCTCGCGTGTAGAGCATGGCCACCACCGAAGACTTCAGCGGCGCGTATTCGTAGTCCTCCTGCCATTGCAGCCCACTGGCCCAGTGCAGCAGGTCGGCCATGCGCACTTCGGGGTGGGCCTGCATGGGGGCGTAGTAGCGCGATACCGGGTCCTGCAACTGAAAGCGGCCCTCGCCCTGGACGACGCCCAATACGGTGGCCAGTACGCTCTTGCTGACCGACCAGGTCAGGTGAGCGGTCTTGGCAGTGGTGGGTGTGCTGTAGCGCTCATGGATGATGCGGCCGTCGCGGATGATCAACAGGGCGTCCGTGCGGATGCCGCTGCGGTCGCCGGGGTTGCGTTGCGCGAAGGCGTAGGAGTCGACGGCTTGCCAGTCGCTGACGGTGGCGTCGATCAGCCAGTCAGGGTCGGGCCAGTCTTGCGCACAGACGGGCAGGATGGTCATGCCAATGATGGCCAAGAGGGTCTTGAGCATGGGGGCCTTTGGAGCCGCTGCGCAGCCCCAGGTATCAAAGGGTGAGGGTGTCAGAAATTTTGTGTTCGGGCATAACATGAGTAAGAGGTGCATGTATGCCAACCAAAAAGAAACCCCTGCGTGACCTGCCCAAAATCCCCAAAGAGCTGCTGGAGCAGTTCGGTGAGGGCCTGATGACCGCAGAAGCTATCGAGGATGCCTCTGCGGCGTTCAAAAAGGCCTTGATCGAGCGTGCTCTGCATGCCGAGCTTGGTCACCACCTGGGTTATCCGCCGGGCGCGCAGCGCCCAGAGGATGAAACCAACCAGCGTAACGGCAAGAGTGGCAAGACGGTTTTGACCGGCGATGGCCCGCTGCGGCTGGAAATTCCTCGTGATCGAGACGGCAGTTTTGCGCCCATTCTGATCCCTAAGCACGAACGGCGGTACACCGGTTTCGATGACAAGATCATCGCCATGTACGCCCGTGGCATGACGGTCAGAGAGATCCGAGCGTTTCTGTCCGAGCAGTATGGAACCGACGTTTCGCCCGATTTCATCAGCTCTGTGACAGACGAGGTCATGGAAGAGATTGGCGCGTGGCAACAGCGGCCATTGGAGCCGATGTACCCGGTCATTTTCTTTGATGCGCTGCGGGTGAAAATTCGCGAAGAAGGCCTGGTGCGCAACAAGGCCATTTACCTGGCTTTGGGCGTTCTACCCGACGGGACGCGCGATATCTTAGGCATCTGGATCGAGAACACCGAGGGTGCGAAGTTCTGGATGAAGGTTTTTAACGATCTCAAGACGCGTGGTGTCGAGGATGTGCTGATTGCCGTGACCGATGGCCTCAAAGGCATGCCAGAGGCTCTCAGCGCCGTGTTTCCAGAAACGACGCTGCAGACGTGCATCGTGCACCTGATCCGCAACAGCCTCGACTACGTGGCTTGGGACAAGCGCCGGGCACTGGCCAAGGCGTTGAAACCGATTTACCAGGCCATCAATGCAGAAGCGGCTGAGCAGGCATTGGATGAGTTTGAAAACGGACCCTGGGGCAAACAGTATCCAACGGTCGTGGCAGCCTGGAGACGCGCCTGGGATCGAGTGATTCCCTTCTTTGTCTTCCCACCTGCCATCCGCAAAGTGATCTACACCACCAACGCTATTGAGAGCATCAACGCCCAGCTACGCAAAATCATTAAAACTCGGGGGCATTTCCCGAACGATGAAGCAGCCACCAAGCTGATCTGGCTGGGGCTGCGGAACATCACGGCAAACTGGGGCTCGGCGGCGCATGATTGGAAAAGTGCGATGAATCAATTCGCGATTCTGTACGGGGATCGGTTCATCAGGCCGACGTGGTGAAAATCGGGCCTGCCTAACGGCAGGCCATTACCGGCCCGAACACAAAAAAACTGACAGTCCCCAAAGGGTCACCCACCCTCTCAGGCTTTCATGACAATCCTGCAGCCGCCCACGCCTTATCCAGGCGTTTTTCCCGCGCCGCAGCGGCCAGTGCCAGCACGCCCTGGTCCCGCTGCCACAGTTGCGACCACTGCGACGGCCCCGCCAACAGCGCCTGTTCAATCGCCCAGCGCAGCTCCTGGAACTGCGCAAACAAGCCACCCAGAAGCAGATGGCAACCGACACTGTCAGCACATTGCCGGCTACCTTCGGCACAGCCTGCCAACAGCCCCAGCAGGCGCAGGCGCAGATCCTGTGGCCAGCCGCACTCCTGGCCGACACCGTAAAGCCAGGCTGTCAAAGCGGCCAGCACGTACAAATCCTCCAGCGAACGAAAAGGTTTGACGTAGGCATCCCACCCATCGCCCGCCAGCAATTCGCAGCCGGCTTGCTGCAAAAGCAGCCGCCCATGGCCTACTTCAGGCATCAGCGGCAGAGTCGGCAGGGCCTCCAGCGTCACCCCCGGCTCGCCGGGGTAGACCACCGCCAGGTTCAGCCGCGGCCCCTCGCCCGGCCCTTCGCTGCGCGCTGCCACCAGCAGCCATTCGGCATCCAGCCCGGCGGTGACGAAATCCTTGTTGCCGGTAAGACGCAAGCCGTCCAGGCGCGTGTTCATGTCCGCCGGGCGCACGCTGCGCCGCTCGGTGGCGCACAGCGCGCCCAGGCTGGCCGGGGCGCTAGGCCACAGCACACGCAGTGCCGCCTGGTAACCGATGAGAAAAGCCAGCCCGGGCGTGCCCATGGCACGGCCACCCAGTACCGCCAGTTCGAACGGCGACACCGGGCCCAGGTGTTCGAGCTGTGCGCTGTAAGTCTCACCCAAGGTACCGGCCAACGGCTGGCGCAGGGGGTCGTTGAGTCGTTGCAACCAGGTCATCACATGCTCCTCGTGGGGCTTCTGGGCTGTCACGCAAGCATCACCAAAGGTTCACAGCCGTGACACCGCGCCTACCTAGTCTGACTTTGCACAACAAAGCCGACCGGCCGCAACCCTTCATGGCTGGCTTATGGAGACTCGCAATGACTCGGATCGCTCGCCCTGGCGACAACAGCACTGAACGCCGTCTGCAAGCCGAACGCCTGGTGGGTGCCACTGCCCTGCAGGAAGCACAGGCGCTGCGCTACAAGGTATTCAGCGCAGAATTCAAGGCCAAGCTCAAAGGTGCCGATCAGGGCCTGGACATGGACGACTACGACGTACATTGCCGCCACATCGGCGTACGCGACCTGAGCACCGGCGAACTGGTGGCCACCACCCGCCTGCTCGACCATCAGGCAGCCAGCAGCCTGGGGCGCTTCTACAGCGAAGAAGAATTCAGCCTGCACGGGCTGTTGCAGTTGCAGGGCCCGATCCTGGAACTGGGGCGCACTTGCGTCGATCCGGACTACCGCAACGGCGGCACCATCGCGGTGCTGTGGGGGGAGCTGGCCGAAGTGCTCAACGAGGGCCGCTACAGCTACCTGATGGGCTGCGCCAGCATCCCGATGCAGGACGGCGGCGTGCAAGCCCAGGCCATCATGCAACGCCTGCGCGACCGCTACCTGTGCACTGAACACCTGCGCGCCGAACCGAAAAAGCCACTGCCCACCCTGGCCTTGCCAAACAACGTCATCGCCGAAATGCCGCCGCTGCTCAAGGCCTACATGCGCCTGGGCGCGAAGATCTGCGGCGAGCCATGCTGGGATGAGGATTTCCAGGTGGCCGATGTGTTCATCCTGCTCAAGCGTGACGACCTCTGCCCGCGCTACGCCCGCCACTTCAAGGCAGCAGTCTGATGCCCAGGCTGCGGGTGATTGCCCGCCTCTCGCGGCTGCTGCTGGTGCTGTGGTTCGGCATGCTGATGGCCAGTGCCATTGCCGTGGGTGAGCGCCTGGGGTTCAAGGCGCCGCTCGAACGCCGCCAGCGCTGGGCCTGCCTGTTCATGAAGCGCCTGGTCGCCGCCCTGCCCTTCGACGTGCGCGTGATTGGCGAGCTGCCGCAACGACCGATGCTGTGGGTCAGCAACCATGTCTCGTGGACTGACATTCCCCTGCTCGGCATGCTGCTGCCTCTGTCGTTCCTGTCCAAGGCTGAGGTTCGCCATTGGCCGCTTGCCGGCTGGCTGGCGGAAAAGGCCGGCACACTGTTCATACGCCGGGGTGGTGGCGACAGCCAGCGCTTGCGCGAACAGATCGGTGAACAGCTGGGCCATGGCCGCCCACTGCTGATTTTCCCGGAAGGCACCACCACCGACGGGCGTCAGCTGCGCACCTTCCACGGCCGCTTGCTGGCGGGTGCGATTGACCGGGGCATGGCCGTGCAACCGGTGGCTATTCAGTATCTGCGTAACGGTGAGACGGACCCGATTGCGCCGTTCATTGGTGACGATGACCTGGTTTCGCACCTGATGCGGCTGTTTGCCGAGCCTCGGGGTGAAGTGTGCATTCACCTGCTTCAGCCAGTCGGCAGTGTCGGGAAGGAGCGTGCGGCGCTGGCGTTTCAGGCGCAGCAGGCCATTCATGTGGCCTTGTACGGGGTTGAGGAAGTCGAGGTGGCGCCGCGCAAGCAGGCACGGGCTGCATGATTGGTCTTGCCTGTACTGGCCTCATCGCCGGCAAGCCGGCTCCCACAGGATCACCACAGCTTTGCAGACAGGTGGCACATCTGTGGGAGCCGGCTTGCCGGCGATGCGGCACAAAGGATCAGCGCTCGGCCATCCGCCCCGCCGCCGCAAATGCCTGCAATTGCGGATAAAACTCGCGGAAATCCGCCAGCAACGGCTCGTACAACCGCTCCAGCTCGCCCATCACCCCCGTCAGGCCCTCCGGCCGCGACAAGCGCCGGGCAATCCCTTTGAACACCTGCTCCAGGGTGTCGAAATCGCCATACGCCCCCAACCAGTCATCCGCCGCCATGAACGGTGCAATCCGTGCCAGCCGCCCAGGCAACTCGGGCTCCGCCAGCAACACCCGGTAGAAATCATCCGTGAACTGCGCCAGCGGCTGTTCGGCGTAATCCCCCCAGTGTCGCGCCAGGCAATGGTCGAAGAACACATCCAGCACGATCCCGGCAAAGCGCCGCCGCTCGCGGGGAAAACGCGCGAGCGCTGCCAATACCAACGGGTGCTGGTCGGTGTAGCTGTCGATATGCCGGTGCAGGCGTATCGCCGCCTCCAACGCAGGCGGAAAACGCCCTTCCAGCGAGCCTTTGACGAAGTCGCCATAGAGGCTGCCAAGTAGCTGTTGCGGCGCAGGGCCGCCCAGGTGCAGGTGTGCGAGGTAGTTCATGCCCGCAGTTTAGCACTGGCATTTGCCATATCGTTATAACGCGATATAGCGATTCGTGCTCAGCTAAGCGCTAATCCATATTTCAATATCGCGATGTATCGATTTATATTTCGTCTCATCGCGATATACCGGTACATCACCCGTGACGACCATGCCCCTTGATCTCGACGAAATCATCAAAGCCCTGGCCCACCCGGTCCGGCGCGAAATACTCCACTGGCTGAAGGACCCGGACGCGCAATTCCCTGACCAGCACCACAGCACTGAACACGGTGTCTGTGCCGGGCAGATCGATCAGCGCTGCGGCCTGTCGCAGTCGACCGTCTCCGCCCACCTGGCCACCTTGCAACGGGCAGGTCTGATCAGCAGCCAGAAGATCGGCCAATGGCACTTCTTCAAACGCAACGAAACCACCATTCAGGCGTTCCTCGAACAACTGCGCCAAGCACTCTGACAAGGCAGGTAACTTTCATGACCACGCTTTTCGATCCGATCACGCTGGGCGACGTGCAATTGCCCAACCGCATCATCATGGCGCCGCTGACCCGCTGCCGCGCCGACGAAGGCCGGGTGCCCAACGCCCTGATGGCCGAGTACTACGTTCAGCGCGCCAGCGCCGGCCTGATCCTCAGCGAAGCCACTTCGGTTTCGCCGATGGGCGTCGGCTACCCGGACACCCCCGGCATCTGGAACGACCAGCAGGTGCGCGGCTGGAACAATGTCACCAAGGCCGTGCACGGTGCTGGCGGGCGCATCTTCCTGCAGTTGTGGCACGTGGGCCGTATCTCCCACCCCAGCTACCTGAATGGCGAGCTCCCGGTTGCGCCCAGTGCGATCCAGCCCAAGGGCCATGTCAGCTTGGTGCGCCCGATCACCGAATACCCCACTCCGCGTGCGCTGGAAACCGAAGAGATCGCCGACATCGTCGAGGCCTACCGCAGCGGCGCCGAAAACGCCAAGGCAGCAGGCTTCGATGGTGTGGAAATCCATGGTGCCAACGGCTACCTGCTCGACCAGTTCTTGCAGAGCAGCACCAACCAGCGCACCGACCGCTACGGTGGCTCGCTGGAGAACCGCGCGCGGCTGCTGCTGGAAGTGACCGACGTGGCCATCGAGGTGTGGGGTGCGGGGCGCGTGGGTGTGCATCTGGCGCCGCGAGCCGACTCGCATGACATGGGTGATGCCGACCGTGCGCAAACCTTCACTTACGTGGCGCAGGAACTGGGCAAGCGTGGCATCGCCTTCATCTGCTCGCGGGAGAAGGAAGCGGATGACAGCATCGGCCCGCTGATCAAGGAAGCGTTCGGCGGCCCGTATATCGTCAACGAGCGGTTCGACAAGGCCAGTGCCAATGCCGCGTTGGCCAATGGTCGGGCGGATGCGGTGGCGTTCGGCGTGCCGTTCATTGCCAACCCTGATCTGCCAGCGCGCTTGGCGGCCGATGCGCCGTTGAACCAGGCGCATCCGGAGACGTTCTATGCAAAGGGGCCGGTGGGGTATATCGATTATCCGCGCCTGTAAGTGAGATAGCTGGGGCCGCCTTGCGGCCCAATCGCCGGCAAGCCGGCTCCCACAGACTGGTGATGTAGCTGTGGGAGACGTTCTATGCAAAGGGGCCGGTGGGGTATATCGATTATCCGCGCCTGTAAATGAGATAGCTGGGGCCGCCTTGCGGCCCAATCGCCGGCAAGCCGGCTCCCACAGACTGGTGATGTACCTGTGGGAGCCGGCTTGCCGGCGATAGCGGCTCAGGGAATATCAAGGCCGAGCATTGATCTGCTGCTGCAAATTCTGAATTTGGCTCTGAAGGGTATTGATGCTGCGGGTTGTCTGCCCACGAAACGCATCGAACTCCTGCACCGAAGCACCACCCGAAGCCGCTGCCGGTCGGTTGTCGGCCTGGCTCTTCAATACCAGCACATCCTGCTCCAGGCTCTCGATCGCTGCCTTCTGGTTACCCTGTTTCTTCAGCGCCGCCACTTCATCGTTCAGGCTCTTGAGCTGACCATCCAGCTTGCCGCCGTCCACCTGCCCCGATTTCAGCGCTGCCAGCTCGCCATTAACCGCCTTCAACTGTGCCTGTAGCTGCGTCTGAAGTTCGGTCACTACCTTTTGTTGTTCACGGGTATCGGCCAGCACCTGCTCCAGGCGCTTGCCCAGGTCGCCCGCCTGCCCGGCCACGCCCTGCTGCTGCTTGCCCTGCTCGGCCAGGCTGGCCTGCAGTTGGCGGATCTGCAGCTTCAACGCCTCACTGCCGGTATTGACCGTGGACTCACTGGCATCGACCTTGCCGCTGATGGCCTGCAAACGCCCGGCAGCTTCTTCACTGATGCGTGCAAAGCTTTCCTGGGTAGCCACCAGTTGTTGCTCCATCAGCGAAATCTGCTGGAAACTCCACCAGCCCAGGCCCGCCAGTGCGATGAACGATGCGCCCAGCAGCGCCCAGAGGGGGCCTGTGCTGACTGGCTTCGCGGCTTTCTGACGGCTGCGCGAAACGTGCGCCGGCAGCAGTTCGTCGTCATCAGGAGTACCGGCCCGCAGAGTGGGCACGTCATCGAAATCGTCGTGGGCATCGTTACGCATAGGTGGGGTCAACCGCAGTAGTAGCAAAGAGGCATTAGTATAAACCGCTCGCGCGGCGCTCAGATGACCATCATCAGTCGGCCAGGTTCACTGGCCAAGCGGCTGGTGCTTCCACCAGGCGCAGAATTCATCCAGCGCCGTCCACAGGCTGACCTTGGGCTGGTAGTCCAGATACTGCCGGGCACGGCTGATGTCCAGGGTGAAATCGCGGCTCATCACCTGCATCCCCAGGCGCGACAAGGTTGGCTGCGGGCGCCCGGGCCAGAGCATGCACGCCCCCTCGTTCAGTGCCGCCAGGCTGTAGGCCAGGCCGTAGGAACGGTAACGGGTAACCTGCGGCAGGTGCATTTGCCGCATGACGTAGTTCACCACATCCCACAACGGCAGAGGGTGACCGTTGCTGATGTTGTAGGCCTGACCCAGGGCACGGTCGTCGGCGAACAGCGCACTGAGCAGCGCTTCGTTGAGGTTGTGCACGCTGGTGAAGTCGACCTTGTTCAGACCATTGCCGATGATCGCCACACGGCCCTTGCGCTGCATCTGCATCAAGCGTGGGAAGAGGCTCGCATCCCCTGCCCCGGTGACGAAGCGCGGGCGCAGCGCCAGCACTTCCAGGCCGAACTCCTGGGCACCGAACACTTTCTGCTCGGCCAGGTGCTTGGTCAGCGCATAGTGGCCATGGAAGCGGCGCGGAACCTGGTCTTCCCGGACATCCAGGCGCGACCGGCCGTTGAAGTAGATCGACGGCGAAGACAAGTGCACCAGGCGGCGCACATGTTCCTTCAGGCACCCCTCGACGATGTTTTCGGTAACTACCACGTTGCCCTGATGGAAGTCCTGATAGCGCCCCCAACTGCCCACCGCGCCTGCGCAATGCACCACCGCCTCGACGCCCTGGCACAGGCGCCGGGCCAGCTCGGCATCGCCCAGGTCGCCGGGGATGAACTGCGCGCCGCGCTTGACCAGGTGCTCCACACCCTCGGCACGCCGGCCGCTGACCCGCACGTCCAGGCCCTGCTCCAGGGCAAAGCGCGCAAAGCGCCCACCGATGAAGCCGCTCGCGCCAGTGACCAGAATTCGCATGTATGACTCCGCCTTGATTTCAGATGCAACAGACGCCAGCCGCGGCTACAAGGGCACCAGCCAGTGCCGTGCCGTATGCCGCAAATGCTCGGTCAGTTGCGCGAGCAATTGCCCGCCATTGCGCCAATGATGCCAGTACAAAGGCACGTCGATGGGAGTATCGGCGCAGATTTCCACCAGTTTCCCGTTGGCCAATTGCTCGCGGGCCTGCAACTCGGGCACCAGGCCCCAGCCCAGGCCGGCCTCGGTCATGCGCAGGAAGCCTTCGGAAGATGGGCACAGGTGGTGCAGGAAGCCGTCCTGAATCCCCAGCGAAGCCAGGTAACGATGCTGCAGGAAATCGTCCGGGCCATAGACGATGGCCGGCGTACGGGCCAGGCGCTGTACCTCGAACCCCCGTGGGAAATACCGCGCCATGAACCCTGGGCTGGCCAGCGCCCGGTAGCGCATGGCCCCCAACGGCAGGCTACGTGCCCCCGCCACCGGTCGCTCGCTGCCGCACAGGCACGCCGCCACGTCACCTGCGCGCATTCGCTTGAGGCCAACCTCCTGGTCTTCCACAACCAAGTCGGTCAACAACTGATGCTCGGCGCAGAATGCGCCCACCGCGCCGGCCCACCAGGTCGCCAGGCTATCGGCGTTGAGGGCGATGCGCAGGCGCTCGGGCATGCCCTCCTCATCCAAGGCCGGGACCTGGCGTTGCAGGTCACGCTCGAGCAGGCGCACCTGCTGCACATGGTTGAGCAACTGGCGGCCCACCTCGGTCGGGCTCGGCGGCGCGGCGCGCACCAGCACCGGCTGGCCGACCCGTGCTTCGAGCAGTTTGATACGTTGGGAGATGGCCGATTGCGACAGCCCCAGCACCTGCGCGGCGCGCTCGAACCCGCCTTGCTCGATCACCGCCGCGAGGGCGGCCAGCAGCTTGTAGTCGAACATCGATTTTCCTAATGACGGATCAGCGTTATTTGTTTTTCTTATACATCCTCAATCCGCACAATGGCCACATCTTCTTTGGAGTACCTGCCATGTGGCAAAGCTATTTGAACGGCATGTTGGTGGCCTTCGGCCTGATCATGGCCATCGGTGCGCAGAACGCCTTCGTTCTCGCCCAGAGCCTTCGGCGTGAACATCACCTGCCGGTGGCGTTATTGTGCATCGTCTGTGACGCCATACTGGTGGCGGCCGGGGTATTCGGCCTGGCCACGGTGCTGGCGCACAACCCGACGCTGCTGGCCATCGCTCGCTGGGGCGGCGCGGTGTTCCTGATCTGGTATGGCGCCAAGGCGTTGCGCAGCGCCTGTTCGAAACAGAGCCTGCAACACCAGGAAGGCCAAGGCATGCGCTCGCGCCGCGCAGTGCTGCTCAGTGCCCTGGCAGTGACGCTGCTCAACCCCCATGTGTACCTGGACACCGTGCTGCTAATTGGCTCGCTGGGCGCCCAGCAGACCGTGCCCGGCGCCTATGTGGCCGGTGCCGCCAGTGCCTCGGCACTGTGGTTCACCACCCTGGCAGTTGGCGCGGCGTGGCTGGCGCCCTGGCTGGCCCGTCCCACTACCTGGCGCATGCTCGACCTGATGGTGGCGGTAATGATGTTCGCCGTGGCGGCCCAGTTGATCTTTACCTGACCTCTAGGCCTCATCGCCGGCAAGTCGGCTCCCACAGACAACGGCGCTGGCTGTACCTGTGGCAGCCGGCTTGCCGGCGATGAGGCTCGCGCAGGCGCCAGCCCGCCACCGCCGGTCGGCGTTCGCCAACCGCTCTGGAACCTCTATTCCCTATCTTTGTTGCGTGGTTATGCGCCGGGGCTGGTGCTATGATCCAGCCCTTGCGTCGCAAAGAGTACAAACTCGCCGACGCACTTAGGGCCGCCCGTGATCGGCCTTGCGCAAACCGCGAACTAGACCTGAATCAGGAGATCCACCATGGCTTTTGAATTGCCGCCGCTGCCATACGCCCACGATGCTCTGCAGCCGCACATCTCCAAGGAAACCCTGGAGTATCACCACGACAAGCACCACAACACCTATGTCGTGAACCTGAACAACCTGGTCCCAGGCACCGAATTCGAAGGCAAGACCCTGGAAGAGATCGTCAAGACCTCTTCGGGCGGCATCTTCAACAACGCCGCTCAAGTCTGGAACCATACCTTCTACTGGAACTGCCTGGCGCCAAACGCCGGTGGCCAACCGACCGGTGCCCTGGCTGAAGCCATCAACGCCGCTTTCGGTTCCTTCGACAAGTTCAAGGAAGAGTTCACCAAGACTTCGGTGGGCACCTTCGGTTCCGGCTGGGGCTGGCTGGTTAAGAAAGCTGACGGTTCCCTGGCCCTGGCCAGCACCATCGGCGCCGGCTGCCCGCTGACCAGCGGCGACACCCCGCTGCTGACCTGCGACGTCTGGGAACACGCCTACTACATCGACTACCGCAACCTGCGTCCGAAGTACGTCGAGGCGTTCTGGAACCTGGTCAACTGGAAGTTCGTTGCCGAGCAGTTCGAAGGCAAGACCTTCACGGCCTGATTCTTTCAGCCTTGATCCAGAAACCCGGCCTTGTGCCGGGTTTTTTTATGGGGATTCAGAGCTTGGCCGAGTGCAACGGACGGCGTTCCGTCTCGAGATCATCGCAACGCTCAAACCATGCCCAAATCTCTTGCTCCCCCCGCATAGCGCGCTAACATCAATCGTCTGGACAATCGCTACAGCGTTCTCAAGTTGCAGGGTGAGGCAACCGATACACTGCTCAGGAGAGCCGCACCGGCCGATAGTGTATTGCCAACGCCGGTGGCAAAATGATGCCACGGACATGGATTAAGGAAACCCCATTGAAGCTGGAATTGCGCAACAGCTTGTCGGTCAAGTTGCTCAGGGTCGTGCTCCTTTCGGCGCTGGCGGTCGGTGTCGTGCTCAGTTGCGCGCAGATCGTCTACGACACCTACAAGACCCGCCAGGCCGTCAACAATGACGCCCAGCGCATCCTCGACATGTTCCGAGATCCCTCGACCCAGGCGGTGTACAGCCTCGATAGGGAAATGGGCATGCAAGTGATGGAAGGCCTGTTCCAGGACGAATCGGTACGCCAGGCCTCCATCGGCCATCCCAACGAAACCATGCTTGCCGAAAAATCACGCCCGCTGCAGGACATGTCCATGCGCTGGCTTACCGACCTGATTCTGGGTCAAGAACGCACCTACACCACCCAGTTGGTCGGCCGCGGCCCTTACAGCGAGTATTACGGCGACTTGAGCATCACCCTCGACACCGCCTCCTACGGTGAAGACTTCCTGGTCAACGCCATCATCATCTTCGTGTCCGGCGTGCTGCGTGCCCTGGCCATGGGCCTGGTGCTTTACCTGGTCTACCACTGGCTGCTGACCAAACCCCTGTCGAAGATCATCGAACACCTCACCCAGATCAACCCCGACCGGCCCAGCCAGCACCAGATCCCGCTGCTCAAGGGGCACGAGAAGAATGAACTGGGCATATGGGTCAACACCGCCAACCAGTTGCTGGCCTCGATCGAACGTAACACCCACTTGCGCCACGAGGCCGAGAACAGCCTGCAGCGCATGGCCCAGTACGACTTCCTCACCGGGCTGCCCAACCGCCAGCAATTACAGGAGCAGCTCGACAAGATCCTCGCCGACGGTGCCCGCTTGCAGCACCGTGTGGCCGTGTTGTGCGTGGGGCTGGACGACTTCAAGGGTATCAACGAGCAGTTCAGCTACCAGGTGGGCGACCAGCTTCTGCTCGCCCTGGCCGACCGCTTGCGCGCTCACAGCGGCCGCCTGGGTGCCCTGGCGCGCCTGGGCGGCGACCAGTTCGCCCTGGTCCAGGCCAACATCGAGCAGCCCTACGAAGCAGCAGAGCTGGCCCAGAGCATCCTTGACGACCTTGAAGCGCCATTCGGCCTCGACCACCAGCAGATACGCCTGCGCGCCACCATCGGCATCACCTTGTTCCCGGAGGATGGTGACAGCACCGAGAAGCTGCTGCAGAAGGCCGAGCAGACCATGACCTTGGCCAAGGCCCGTTCGCGCAACCGCTACCAGTTCTACATTGCCAGTGTCGACAGCGAAATGCGCCGGCGCCGCGAGCTGGAAAAAGACCTGCGCGAAGCCTTGCCGCGCAACCAGTTCTACCTCGTATACCAACCGCAGATCAGCTACCGCGACCACCGCGTGGTCGGTGTCGAAGCCTTGCTGCGCTGGCAGCACCCGGAGCTGGGCATGGTCCCGCCCGACCAGTTCATCCCGCTGGCCGAGCAGAATGGCAGCATCATCAGCATCGGCGAATGGGTGCTCGACCAGGCCTGTCGGCAACTGCGCGAATGGCACGACATGGGCTTCAGCGAGCTGCGCATGGCAGTCAACCTTTCCACCGTGCAGCTTCACCACAACGAACTGCCACGGGTGGTCAACAACCTGCTGCAGGCCTACCGCCTGCCCACCCGCAGCCTGGAGCTGGAGGTGACGGAAACCGGCCTGATGGAAGATATCAGCACCGCCGCCCAGCACCTGCTCAGCCTGCGCCGCTCGGGGGCGATGATTGCCATCGATGACTTCGGCACCGGTTACTCGTCGCTGAGCTACCTGAAATCGCTGCCACTGGACAAGATCAAGATCGACAAAAGCTTCGTCCAGGACCTGCTGGACGACGATGACGACGCCACCATCGTTCGCGCCATCATCCAGCTGGGCAAGAGCCTGGGCATGCAGGTGATCGCCGAGGGTGTGGAAACTGCCGAGCAGGAAAGCTACATCATTGCTCAGGGCTGCCACGAAGGTCAGGGCTACCACTACAGCAAGCCGTTGTCAGCGCGCGAGCTGACCCATTTCCTCAAGCAGGCGCAGCGCAATCAGGTGTCGGTGCTGTAACCCTGCCCCATTCGTTAAAGGCTTGGACGCTCTTTTACATGAATTGCGCGCCGGCCCCTTTACAGCAAATGCAAATCTTTCGCATGATGTTGCCGTTTCGCGTGCCACGGCGCACGGCACAACCCTTGGTCCAACCACACGACGCAGGAAAACCAATAATGATTCGAATGCCTCTGGCCTCCGCCAGTCTGCTGGCCATCGCCATCGCCCTCGCCGGTTGCGGCGAAGGCAAGGATGACAAGGCTGCCGCCCCGCAAGCTCAGGCACCTGCTGCCGCCAGCACCACCGCTGCGGCGCCTGGGGCTGTCGATGAAGCGGCCGGCAAGGCCGTGGTCAAGCATTACACCGACATGGTCTATACCGTGTACAGCGACTCGCTGAGCACCGCCAAGACCCTGCAAAGCGCCGTCGACGCGTTCCTCGCCAAGCCCAACGACGACACCTTGAAAGCCGCCAAGGCTGCCTGGGCCGCCGCACGCGTCCCTTACCTGCAGAGTGAGGCGTTCCGCTTCGGCAACACCATCATCGACGACTGGGAAGGCCAGGTGAACGCCTGGCCCCTGGACGAAGGCCTGATCGACTACGTCGACAAGAGCTACGAGCACGCCCTGGGCAACCCCGCGGCCAGCGCCAACATCATCGCCAACACCGAGATCCAGGTCGGCGAAGAGAAGGTCGACGTCAAGGACATCACGCCCGAGAAGCTGGCCAGCCTGAACGAACTGGGCGGCTCCGAAGCCAACGTCGCCACCGGCTACCACGCCATCGAATTCCTGCTGTGGGGCCAGGACCTCAACGGCACCGGCCCTGGCGCGGGTGCTCGCCCGGCTTCGGACTACCTCGAAGGCAAAGGCGCCACCGGCGGCCACAACGAGCGTCGCCGCGCCTATCTGAAGGCCGTGACCGACCTGCTGGTGAAAGACCTCGAAGAGATGGTCGGTAACTGGGCACCGAACGTCGCCGACAACTACCGCGCCACCCTGGAAGCCGAACCCGTGGCCGACGGCCTGCGCAAGATGCTGTTCGGCATGGGCAGCCTGTCGCTGGGCGAACTGGCCGGCGAGCGCATGAAAGTCTCGCTGGAAGCCAACTCGCCGGAAGACGAGCAGGACTGCTTCAGCGACAACACCCACTACTCGCACTTCTACGACGCCAAGGGTATCCGCAACGTCTACCTGGGCGAGTACACCCGTGTCGACGGCACCAAGCTGACCGGCCCGAGCCTGTCGTCGCTGGTGGCCAAGGCCGACCCGGCAGCCGACGCAGCCCTGAAGGCCGACCTGGAAAACACCGAAGCGAAGATCCAGGTGATCGTCGACCACGCCCTCAAGGGTGAGCACTACGACCAGCTGATCGCCGCCGACAACGCTGCCGGCAACCAGATCGTGCGTGATGCCATCGCTTCGCTGGTCAAGCAGACCGGTGCCATCGAGCAGGCTGCTGGCAAGCTGGGTATTGCCAACCTGAACCCGGATACCGCCGATCACGAATTCTGATTCGGACAGTTGTGGTTCGGAAAGAGGCGGCCTTCGGGTCGCCTTTTTCATGTTCCGGCCCTATCGCCGGCATGCCGGCCTCCGCAGGGGGAGCACAAGGCTTGAGGCCTGTGGTGTTCCCTGTGGGAGCCAACTTGCCGGCGATAGGGCCAGACCTGCCAGCAATTTCATCTGGCAATTGCAAATTGCTCTTATTCAAACATCCCTGTCCTGCTAAGCTTGCACGCCGGTTTTTAGTCCACGCCCAGGATTGTGCATGTCCTCGTCGCTGTCCCGACTCTCTCCCCTGCTGCTGGCCCTCGCCCTCGCTGCCTGTGACGACGCCCCGCGTTTCACTCAGGCCGAGCCGGGCGAAGCGTTGTCGGCTGGCCAGGCAACCGTACAGCGCAGCGACCGTAATGCCTTTTCCCTGCCCTCGGCCAACCTGACGCCAGAGCGTCGCCTGGACTTCGCCGTGGGCAACAGCTTCTTCCGTAACCCTTGGGTGATCGCCCCGTCCACCACCACTGCACGTGACGGCCTAGGCCCGCTGTTCAACACCAACGCCTGCCAGAACTGCCACGTGCGCGACGGCCGCGGCCATCCGCCCGAGCCTGGCGACAGCAACGCGGTATCGATGTTGGTGCGTCTGTCCATTCCCGACCAGCCGTACCTGGCCAAACAGATCGAGCGCCTGGGCGTGGTCCCCGAGCCGGTCTATGGCACCCAGCTGCAAGACATGGCCATCCCCGGTGTAGAACCCGAGGGCAAGGTGCGCGTGAGCTACACCACCCAAACCGTCAACTTCAAGGACGGTCACCCAGTCGAATTGCGCCGCCCTGCCCTGCAGATCACCCAGCTCGGCTACGGGCCGATGCACCCCGATACCCGCTTCTCGGCCCGCGTGGCGCCACCGATGATCGGCTTGGGCTTGCTCGAAGCCATTCCCGAGGCCGACATCCTGGCCAACGAAGACCCCGACGATCGCAACCGCGACGGCATTCGCGGCCGCGCCAACCGGGTGTGGGACGACGCCCAGGGCAAGACCGTGGTCGGCCGCTTCGGCTGGAAGGCCGGGCAGCCCAACGTCAAGCAACAGAACGTGCATGCCTTTGCCGGCGACATGGGCCTGACCAGCACCCTGCAACCCAAGGACGACTGCACCCAGGCGCAAACCGCCTGCCTGGCAGCGCCCAATGGCGATGGTGCCGGCGACGAGAAGGAAGTCAGCGACAACATCCTGCGCCTGGTGACTTTCTACACCCGCAACCTCGGCGTGCCTGCCCGCCGTGACGTGGGTGCGCCGCAAGTGCTGGCCGGCAAGAACCTGTTCTTCCAGGCCGGCTGCCAGGGCTGCCACACCCCGCAGTTCACCACCGCCCGAGACGCCGCCGAACCGGAACTGGCCGGGCAGGTGATCCGCCCCTACAGCGACCTGCTGCTGCACGACATGGGCCCCGGTCTTGCCGACGAGCGTACCGAATTCGCCGCCAACGGCCAGGACTGGCGCACACCGCCGTTGTGGGGTATCGGCCTTACCGAGGCGGTCAGTGGCCACACCCAGTATCTGCATGACGGCCGCGCCCGCAACCTGCTCGAAGCCGTGCTCTGGCACGGCGGTGAAGCCCAGGCGGCGCGCGACCATGTATTGACCTTCAATGCCGAACAGCGCGCCGCGCTGCTGGCGTTCCTGAACTCACTTTAAAACGCGCAAGGAGCCGGGCATGTTCCGACCCAAACTGTTGTTCACCAGCCTCGCCGCACTCGCTCTTGGGGCCTGCTCGCCGCAGGATCCACAGGCCGTGACCTCCGCTGCCATCGCCAAGCAGGTGATCCTGCCGACCTACAGCCGCTGGGTCGAAGCCGACCGCCAGCTGGCCAGCAGCGCCCTGGCTTACTGCGAAGGCAAGGCAAGCCTGGAAACCGCGCGCGCCGACTTCCTCAACGCACAAAAAGCCTGGGCCGAACTGCAGCCATTGCTGGTTGGCCCTCTGGCCGAAGGCAACCGTGCCTGGCAGGTGCAGTTCTGGCCTGACAAGAAGAACCTGGTCGGTCGCCAGGTCGAGCAACTGGTGAACGGTGACAAGCCGGTCGATGCCGCCGCCCTGGGCAAGGCCAGCGTCGTCGTGCGCGGCCTGTCGGCCTACGAGTACATCCTGTTCGACAGCAAGCCAGACATCGCCACCGCCGAGCAGAAAGCCCGCTACTGCCCGCTGCTGGTTGCCATTGGTGATCACCAGAAGGCGCTCGCCGAAGAGATCCTGAAGAGCTGGAACAGCACCGACGGCATGCTGTCGCAGATGACCAAGTTCCCCAACCAGCGCTACGCCGATTCCCACGAAGCGATCGCCGACCTGCTGCGCGCCCAGGTGACTGCCCTGGATACGCTGAAGAAGAAGCTGGGCGCACCAATGGGTCGCCAGAGCAAGGGCATCCCGCAGCCGCTGCAGGCCGAAGCCTGGCGCAGCCACTCGTCGCTCAAGAGCCTGGAAGCTAGCCTCAAGGCCGCCCAGGCAGTCTGGGTGGGTGTCGACAACCAAGGCCTGCGCGGCCTGCTGGGCAGCGATCAGAAAGCCCTGGCGCAAAAAATCGACGACGCCTACGCTAGCGCCCTCAAGCTGCTGGCCGACAACCACAAGACCCTGGGCGAGCTGCTGGCCGACGACGCCGGCCAACAAAGCCTGAACCAGATCTACGACGCGCTCAACGTCGTGCATCGCCTGCACGAAGGCGACCTGGCCAAGGCGTTGAACATTCAACTGGGCTTCAATGCCAACGACGGTGACTGATCATGCTGCGACGCCAGGCAATCAAACTCGGTAGCGTACTGCTCAGCGCCCTGACACTGGGCGGCTGGAGCCTGTTCCGCAACAAAGGCAGCGAACCCTTGCTGCTGTCGGCGCGTGACGATGGCGACGGCAAGCATTACGCGGTCGGGTTTCGCCTGGACGGCACCCAGGTGTTCAGCACCCAGGTGGGCCAGCGTTGCCATGCCATCATCAACCACCCGAGCTTACCGATCGCCCTGTTCGTCGCGCGCCGCCCTGGCACCGAGAGTTACCTGGTCGACCTGCGCGACGGGCGCCTGCTGCAAACCATCACCTCGCAGCCTGGCCGCCATTTCTACGGCCACGCGGTGATCCACCACGGCGGTGAATGGCTGTACGCCACCGAAAACGACACTACCGACCCGGGCCGTGGCGTATTGGGTGTCTACCGATTCGAAGGTGAACGCCTGGTGCACACCGGCGAGATTCCGACCCACGGCATCGGCCCCCACGAAGTGGCCTGGCTCCCCGACGGCGAAACCCTGGTGGTGGCCAACGGTGGTATCCGCACCGAGGCCGAAAGCCGGGTCGAGATGAACCTCGATGCCATGCAGCCAAGCCTTGTGCTGATGCAGCGCGACGGAACCCTACTGAGCAAGGAAACCCTGGCCCAGCAAATGAACAGCGTGCGCCACCTGGCGGTGGGCAGCGACGGTACCGTGGTCGCCTGCCAGCAGTTCATGGGCGATGCCGATGAAACTGCAGAGCTGCTGGCGATCAAGCGCCCGGGCGAGCCGTTCAAGGCTTTCCCGGTGCCTGAGCGGCAATTGCAGTCGATGGCCCAGTACACCGCCAGCGTGGCTATCCACAGCGACCTGCGCCTGGTGGCACTGACCGCGCCGCGGGCCAACCGCCTGTTCATCTGGGACCTGGACAGCGGCGCGGTGAAGCTCGATGCGCCGATGCCGGACTGTGCCGGTGTCGGGGCGGTGCAGGATGGCTTCGTGGTGACTTCCGGGCAGGGACGTTGCCGATTCTATGATTGCCGCAAGGCTGAACTGATCGGGCAACCGATGAACTTGCCTTCCGGTTTCTGGGACAACCATCTGCACCTGGCCTGAACCGACCCTATCGCCGGCAAGCCGGCTCCCACACTGGAAGCATGTTGCGTACCTGTGGGAGCCGGCTTGCCGGCGATAGGGCCGGTTCAGACAATCCATTTCCCCCACCGCCAAAAACAGTCAATACTTCCCCCATCCACACGTGGGCAGGATCGCCCGTTGTCGTGCCAGAACGAATAACAACCACGTATCCAAGGAACCGGACTTATGCTGCGCCGCCGCATGCTCATCATGTTGGCCGTCGTTGTGCTGATCGTGCTGGCCCTGGGGGGCTACAAGGCATTCTCGATCTACCAGCAGATCCAGATGTTCAGCGCCCCGAGGCCGCCCATCACCGTGGCCGCGGCCCTGGCTGAAGAACGCCAGTGGCAGGAGCGCCTGCCCGCCGTCGGCAGCCTCAAGGCTCTGCAAGGGGTCGAACTGAGCCTGGAAGTGGAAGGAATCGTCAAGTCCCTGCACTTCGACTCGGGCCAGAAGGTCAAAGCCGGGCAGCTGTTGCTGCAACTCAACGATGATCAGGAAACCGCCCTGCTCGGCACTGCCCAGGCCGATCTAGGCCTGGCCAAAGTCGACTTCGGTCGCGGTAGCCAACTGGTGGGCGATTCGGCAATCTCTCGCGGCGAGTACGATCGCCTTACCGCCCAGTACCGGCGCAACCAGGCCGTGGTCGACCAGCTCAAGGCGTCCAAGACCAAGAAGAGCATCAGCGCTCCGTTCAGCGGCACCATTGGCATCCGCCAGGTGGATGTCGGCGACTACCTGGCCGCCGGCGCGGTGATTGCCACCTTGCAGGACCTGTCCAGCCTGTATGTCGACTTCAACGTGCCTGAGCAGGCCTTGCCCCATCTGAGCCTGGGCCAGCAGGTTCAGGTGCAAGTGGCCGCGTATCCAGGCCAGACCTTCCCTGCCAGCCTCAGTGCGATCAACCCCAAGGTCGAGGAAAGCACCCGCAACCTGCTGGTACGCGCGACCATGGCCAACCCAGACGGCAAACTGCTGCCGGGCATGTTCGCCAACCTGCTGGTGCTGTTGCCAAACCCCCGCCCGCAGGTGGTGGTGCCGGAAAGCGCCATCACCTACACCCTGTATGGCAACTCGGTATACGTCGCCGTGCCCAAGCAGGACAAGGACGGCAAGCCGCAGCAGGATGACCAGGGCCATCCGCAACTCACCGCGGAACAACGCACGGTACAGACCGGCGAGCGGCGCGATGGCGTGGTCGTGGTCACCAAGGGGCTCAAGGCCGGCGAGCAGGTGGTGACCGCCGGGCAGCTCAAACTCACCCCCGGCGCGGCCATCCGCATCGGCCAGGACACCGCGCTCAAGCCCGAACAGGGCACCCCGCGCGCGGACTGACCAGGAGGCAGGCATGGCGTTCACCGACCCCTTCATCCGTCGCCCGGTCCTGGCCAGCGTGGTCAGCCTGCTGATCCTGCTGTTGGGTTTCCAGGCCTGGAGCAAGCTGCAGATCCGCCAGTACCCGCAAATGGAAAACGCCCTGATCACGGTGACCACCGCCTACCCCGGGGCCAACGCCGAAACCATCCAGGGCTACATCACCCAGCCGCTGCAACAGAGCCTGGCCAGCGCCGAGGGCATCGACTACATGACCTCGGTAAGCCGGCAGAACTTCTCGGTCATCTCCATCTATGCGCGGATCGGCGCCGACAGCGACCGGCTGTTCACCGAGCTGCTGGCCAAGGCCAACGAAGTGCGCAACCAGCTCCCGCAAGATTCCGAAGACCCCGTACTGAGCAAGGAAGCGGCCGATGCCTCGGCGCTGATGTACATCAGCTTCTACAGCAAGGAAATGAGCAACCCGCAGATCACCGATTACCTGTCGCGGGTGATCCAGCCGAAGCTGGCCACCTTGCCCGGCATGGCCGAGGCGGAAATCCTCGGCAACCAGGTGTTCGCCATGCGCATCTGGATCGACCCAGTGAAACTGGCCGGCTTTGGCCTCTCGGCCACGGATGTGACCAACGCCGTGCGCCGCTACAACTTCCTGTCTGCGGCGGGCGAGGTAAAAGGCGAATACGTGGTCACCAGCATCAACGCCAGTACCGAGTTGAAGTCGGCCGAGGCTTTTGCCGCACTCCCCGTCAAGACGGCGGGCGACAGCCGCGTGCTGCTGGGCGATGTGGCGCGGGTCGAGATGGGCGCGGAAAACTACGACACGGTCAGCTCGTTCGACGGTACCCCGTCGGTGTACATCGGCATAAAGGCTACCCCCGCTGCCAACCCCCTGGAGGTGATCAAGGAAGTGCGGCGGATCATGCCGGAGCTGGAGAGCCAGCTACCATCGGCGCTCAAGGCATCAATCGCCTACGACGCCACGCTGTTCATCCAGGCCTCCATCGACGAAGTGATCAAGACCCTCGGCGAAGCAGTGTTGATCGTCATCGTGGTGGTGTTCCTGTTCCTCGGCGCCCTGCGCTCGGTGCTGATACCGGTGGTGACCATTCCGCTGTCGATGATCGGCGTGCTGTTCTTCATGCAGATGATGGGCTATTCGCTCAACCTGCTGACGCTCCTGGCGATGGTGCTGGCCATCGGCCTGGTGGTGGACGATGCCATCGTCGTGGTGGAGAACATCCATCGGCACATGGAAGAAGGCAAGTCGCCGTTCGACGCAGCCCTTGAGGGCGCACGGGAAATTGCCATGCCGGTGGTGTCGATGACCATCACCCTGGCGGCGGTGTACGCGCCCATTGGCTTCCTGACCGGGCTCACGGGCGCCTTGTTCAAGGAGTTCGCCTTGACCCTCGCAGGCGCGGTGATCATCTCGGGTATCGTCGCCCTGACCCTGTCACCCATGATGTGCGCCCTGCTGCTGCGCCAAGAACAGAGCCCCAGCGGCTTGGCCCACCGCCTGGACCAACTGTTCGAGCGCCTGAAAGTGCGCTACCAGCGCATCCTGCACACCACCCTGGACAGCCGCCCGGTGGTGCTGGTATTCGCCGTGATCATCCTGTGCCTGATCCCGGTGCTGCTCAAGTTCACCCAGAACGAACTGGCACCGAACGAAGACCAGGGTGTGATCTTCATGATGAGCAGCTCGCCGCAGCCGGCCAACCTCGACTACCTCAATGCCTACACCGACCAGTTCACGCCCCTGTTCAAGACCTTCCCCGAGTACTACTCATCGTTCCAGATCAACGGTTTCAATGGGGTGCAAAGCGGTATCGGCGGCTTTCTGCTCAAGCCCTGGAACGAGCGCGAGCGCACGCAGATGGAACTGCTGCCGCTGGTACAAGCCAAGCTCGAAGAAATCGGCGGCCTGCAGATCTTCGGTTTCAACCTGCCGTCGCTACCTGGCACCGGTGAGGGCCTGCCGTTCCAGTTCGTGATCAATACCGCCGGTGACTACCCGGCCCTGCTGGAAGTGGCCCAGCGGGTCAAGGAACGTGCCCAGGCCTCCGGCAAGTTTGCCTTCCTCGACATCGACCTGGCCTTCGACAAACCCGAAGTGGTGGTCGATATCGACCGGGCCAAGGCCGCCCAGATGGGCGTGTCCATGGACACTCTGGGCGGCACCCTGGCAACCTTGCTGGGTGAAGCCGAGATCAACCGCTTTACCCTGGAAGGCCGCAGCTACAAGGTGATCGCCCAGGTCGAGCGGCCCTACCGTGACAACCCTGGCTGGCTCAACAGCTATTACGTGAAGAACGACCAGGGCCAGTTGCTGCCGCTGTCGACCCTCATCACCCTCAGTGACCGCGCCCGGCCGCGCCAGCTCAACCAGTTCCAGCAGCTCAACTCGGCGATCATCCAGGGCGTGCCGATGGTCAGCATTGGCGAAGCGCTGCAGACCGTCAGCGATATTGCCCGTGAAGAAGCCCCGGAGGGGTTCTCGTTCGATTACGCCGGTGCCGCGCGGCAGTATGTGCAGGAAGGCAGTGCGCTTTGGGTGACCTTCGGCCTGGCGCTGGCGATCATTTTCTTGGTGCTGGCGGCCCAATTCGAGAGCTTCCGCGACCCGCTGGTGATTCTGGTGACGGTGCCACTGTCGATCTGCGGGGCGCTGCTGCCACTGTTCCTGGGCATTTCCAGCATGAACATCTATACCCAGGTCGGGCTGGTGACGCTGATCGGCCTGATCAGCAAGCACGGCATCCTCATTGTCGAGTTCGCCAACCAGTTGCGCGAGGAGAAGGGCCTGGGTGTGCGTGAGGCCATCGAGGAAGCGGCGGCCATACGTCTGCGGCCTGTACTGATGACCACGGCGGCGATGGTGTTCGGCATGGTGCCCCTGATTCTGGCAACGGGCGCCGGAGCGGTGAGCCGGTTCGATATCGGCACGGTGATTGCGACCGGGATGTCGATCGGGACGTTGTTTACCTTGTTTGTGTTGCCTTGCATCTACACCTTGCTGGCGCACAAGACGCAGGCCAGGGAGGCTGTTGCCGCCTGATCTCGCTGGCGATTGGAGGCAGCATTGAAAAAGCAGAGGCCCCGCAATTGCGGGGCCTCAGTTTGCTCGAGCCAGGCTCAGCCGAACGGTCGCAACCCTTGCTGCATACCGAACAGGAACAGCAACAGATCCTCGTCTGCCCGGGTCTGTGCTTGAGGTTGCTTGATGGCCCGCGGCAACGCGCACTGGTCAGCCATTTCGGACTTGCTGAATACCATGGGCCGCGGCTCCTCCCAGGCAGCTACCGCCACCGTGGTCACAGCCAACCCAGCCACCAGGAACAAAGCTCGAGCGATTTCTAGTTTCATTGCCCTAACCCTTTGACAGCGCTGCCAAACGCCATCTGGTAAAAATAGAGCAGCGATTGCCATTCCGCGTCATTGAGCGACGAATGGCGGCGCAGCTGGCGAAGGTCATTACCCGCCGCGCGCTGACAACTGATGCGCCGGCGGCATTTCTCAAGATCGAGCAAAGCCACTTCGACACGGGCCTGTTCGCCCTCGCCGATCACCTTGATGAACACGTGCTTGCCATACAGGCAACCATGCTGCCAATGCCCCAGATGCATACGCGCCAGGTTGTCGGCCAAATCCTTGAGCATGCGCTCGTGCACTACTTGCGGGTAACGCTCGCGCGCCCCTTCGGCGTGCCAGGTATCGAGCTCGACGAAGCCATCCAGCGCCTCGCTGACCAGCAGCGCACGCCATTGCCTGTCGGCATCGCGCTCGGCGCCACAAAAGACGATGCGCGGCACGCGTACACCCAGCTGTTCGAAGCTGTTCAACGCGTCAAGCTCACGCAATACGGTTGGCCGGCCGAACGGATGCAGCAGGCTGCGATAGATATGCCCGACCTGGCGCTTGGCATACAGCAGCTTGCCGTTGCCATCGTCCAGCCGTTGCACACCACTCTCTCCACCGCGCCGCTGGTTGGGCTCCTCGACCCATTCGCCCTGCTGACGCCAGTAATAATCGAACCGTGACTCCTCACGCTGGGCTACAGCCATCAAACACTACCCCTTACGCAATACATAAACCCGCCACATGGCATAGAACGGCAGGAAGTCGAGGCGTTCCTGGATTCTGAAGCCGGCGGCCTTGAATTCTTCTTCAACTGTCTCTGCCGGTAACACAAAACGGTTCTGGTAGCTGTCGGGCTCGGCCTTGGCACTGCGCCGCTGCTCAAGCTTCCTGCGTCTCCAGGCCTTGAAGTTACCGTCCACCCACAATGACAGGATTACGCTGTCACGGCTAACCCTTTGGAATTCCGACAAAATTGTCTTGCGGTGAGCCGCCTCGCCAATGTGGTGAAAGAGCCGCATGCAGAAAATGCTGTCGACCGAATTGTCCGGCAGGTCGATGGCGAATGCTGAGGTCTGCAAAGGACGTACCCGCGCTACCACCTCCGGCGGTTGTGCGGCACAGGCTGTCTGGATCATCGCCTCGGAGTTGTCGGCACCGATGATCACCCGGTTCGGTTTTTCCGCCAGCAGCGGCCAGAATCGACCGGCGCCGCAAGGCAGGTCGAGTACCAATCCCGGTTCTCCGGCCAGCGCCAGGGCACGGCGTGCCAGCTGCTCGTCGCGTTTGTGGGACATGCGACGGGCCAGGCCATCCTGGTGCTTGAGGAAGTACTCCTGAGCATGTTGCTGGTCGTACTTCTCGGAAAATTCGAGTTTGATCGGGCTACGCATTGGGCATCTCCTGGCTCCATTGCGCTCACCTTAAGTAGCGAAGCGTGGGCAACAGGTTATGCCAATGTGAAAAAAATGTTATCCGCCGGGCGACATGTTTCAGCGCATTTCTAAAGATCCGTGGGGTCGATTTTCTCCGCACTCTGGCTCAAGTCGACCTGGAAGCGGCAACCATGAGGAGCCGTCGACGTCAGCGTGACGCGCCACCCCTGGTCATCACAAATGCGCTGCACCAGCGAAAGGCCCAGGCCCAAGCCCTCGCCGCGGCGCTCTTCACCCCGCACGAACGGCTGGAACATGGCTTCGCGCTGCTCTTCGGGAATGCCCACGCCACTGTCTTCCACGGTGAAGCCGGTGGGTTGCAGGCTCAGGCGTATGTAGCCGCTGTCCGTGTAGTGCGCAGCATTGCGCAGCAGGTTGCCCATCACCGATTGCAGGAAGGTGGCGTTGTACAGCAGTGGGCCGGCACTGACCCGGCCGTCGTAATACAGCGTCAGGCCCTTCTGTTCGATGGTATCGCGCCATACGCCGATCAGGTCGTCGGCGACCTCGCGCAGGTTGGCCTGGGACGCTACGGCACCCTGATCGCGCTGGGCACGGGCGAGCATCAGGAAGGTCTTGACCAGCTCGCGCATTTCTTCGGTGGCACGGGCAATCCGCTCCACCTGGCTGCGCGCACGGGTATCCAGGTTGGGGTTTTCCATGAGTAGCTCGCACGAAGTGGCCAACACCATCAGGGGCGTGCGCAATTCATGGCTGACATCGCTGGTGAACAGCCGCTCACGGGTCAGGGCATCGCGCAAGCGGCCCAGGGTATCGTCGAACGCCACCGCCAGCTGGCCCACCTCGTCCGCAGCGTAATCCGGGGCCAGCGGCGGGGCCAGGCCAAGCAGTTGGTCGCGATGGCGAACCTGGCGGGCCAGGCGGATCACCGGCGCCATCACCCGGCGGGCCAACAGCCAACCCAATACCACTGCCAGCACCAGGCTGAGCACGAAGCCGACCACGACCACAGCGAACAGCACCCGCTCGCGCTCTTCGAAATCGCTCTGGTCCTGCAGCAGCACGTAACGCCGGCCATCCACGATCTCGACCATGGCGTGGTAGGAGAGCTGGTCGCGGAACACTTCATGGAAGCCGACGTCGAGGTGGCGCAGGTCCTTGGGCAGCTCGAAATCATCACGCCCGCCGCTGAAGTAGAACAGCTGGTCGGGGCGTGGCCGGTGGCTCCAGTCGCTGACGCTGTCCATGCGCAACAGCCGTTGCAGGTCGCCCCCAAGCACCGAGGAGATCAAGCGCTCCTCGACCAGGTGCACAGTGGCGACGATGCCGAAGGCGAAGGCCCCTGCCACCAGTGCGCTCATCAGCGCAAAAGCGATGATGATGCGTTGGGCAAGGCTCTGCTTAAACTCCATCGCGACCCTCGGCGAGGCGATAGCCGACGCCATGGACGGTATGCAGCAGCGGTTTCTCGAACGGTTTGTCGATCACTTGGCGAAGCTGGTGCACGTGGCTGCGCAGGCTGTCGCTGTCGGGGCAGTCGTCGCCCCAAAGGGCTTCTTCCAGCACTTCGCGGCGCAGCACGTGCGGGCTCTTCTGCATGAGCACAGCGAGCAGCTTGAGGCCGACCGGGTTGAGCTTGAGCAGGCGGCCCTGGCGAGTGACTTCCAGGGTATCGAGGTCGTAGCTCAGGTCGGCGACCTGCAGGGTACGCCGACCGCCACCCTGGGCCCGGCGCAATACCGCTTCGATGCGCGCGGCCAGCTCGGAGAGGGCGAACGGTTTGAGCAGGTAGTCGTCGGCGCCGGAGCGGAAGCCTTGCAGGCGGTCATCGAGCTGGTCACGGGCAGTGAGCATGATAACCGGGGTATCGCGGCGGGCGTCCTCACGCAGGCGCTTGCACAGGGTGTAACCATCGATGCCTGGCAGCATGATGTCGAGCACGATCAGGTCATAGTGTTCGGTGGCGGCCAGGTGCAGCCCGGATAGGCCGTCCTGGGCGCAGTCGACGGTGTAGCCTTTCATGCCTAGGTAATCGGCCAGGTTGGCGAGAATATCGCGGTTGTCTTCAACCAAAAGAATGCGCATCGGGTTCTCCTGTGCGGCGCTTCGCGGGGGTGCGCGGCAGGCGCAGCTTAAGGCCATCGCCCGGACTGTGCCAGCCCCTCTGCAAATTCAGCGAAGTTGACAGTTTTTTCACTGATCCTTCACGGACACAGGATAGCGGGCGCTCGACAATGCCCCGTCTTTTTCGCGTGCTGGAGTCGTCATGCAACCTCCCCTTCGTCCTCGTCCGATCAACTACTGGCTGTACCTGGGCATACCTTTGGCCGCCGCAGTGGCCTTGATTCTGCTCGAACTGACGTCGGTCGACATGGACGTGGCCAACCTGTTCTTCGATCAAACAGCCGGCCAATTCGTCGGCCGCCACAGCTACCTGCTGGAAAACATCCTGCACGACCGCGTCAAGCAGGTGGTGATTCTGCTCGGCCTGCTGTCGGTGGTGGCGTTTGCCTCGAGTTTTTTCTGCAAGCGCCTGTTCGGCTGGCGCCGCGAGCTGGGTTGCCTGGTGCTTGCGCTGGGCCTGTCCACGGCTTTTGTCACACCACTCAAGAAAGTGACCCAGGTGCAATGCCCCTGGAGCCTGACCCAGTTCGGCGGCAAGGAAACCTACAGCAAACTGCTAGAGCCGCGCCCGGCCACCGACAAGCCTGGCATGTGCTGGCCAGGTGGGCATGCAGCCACCGGCTTCTGCCTGTTCGGCTTGTTCTTCATGCTGCGTGACCGTCGCCCGCGGCTGGCGCGGGTGGCGTTTGTGGTGGCTCTGCTGGCCGGCTCGGTGCTGTCGGTTGGCCGGATGATGCAAGGGGCGCATTTCCTCTCGCACAACGTCTGGACGGCCGTCTTCTGCTGGTTGATCGGTTTGGGCTCGTATTACCTGGTGCTGTATCGCAAGGGGGTAGCTCAGGCGCCAGCCGCCGAGCGCAGCCTCGCCTGACCTGAGGCCGCCTTGCGGCTTCAGTGCCCTCCACAGAAAAACGAAAAAGCCCCGCACTAGGCGGGGCTTTTTCTTGGTGCAGGGGTAAGGCTGGCTTACATCATGCCGCCCATGCCACCCATGCCACCCATGTCTGGCATGCCGCCAGCTGGCTTGTCTTCCGGCAGGTCGGCAACCATGGCTTCGGTGGTGATCATCAGACCGCCGATCGAAGCAGCTGCTTGCAGAGCCGAACGGGTGACCTTGGCTGGGTCCAGGATACCCATTTCGATCATGTCGCCGTATTCGCCGGTAGCAGCGTTGTAGCCGTAGTTGCCCGAACCTTGCTTGACCTTGTCAGCTACGACGCTTGGCTCGTCGCCGGCGTTGGCAGTGATCTGGCGCAGCGGGGCTTCAACAGCGCGACGCAGCAGGGCGATACCGACGTTCTGGTCTTCGTTGTCGCCTTTGAGGTCGACAATGGCTGCCAGGGAACGAACCAGGGCAACACCACCGCCAGGCACCACGCCTTCTTCGACAGCTGCACGGGTAGCGTGCAGGGCGTCTTCGACGCGGGCTTTCTTCTCTTTCATTTCAACTTCGGTGCCAGCACCGACCTTGATCACGGCAACACCGCCAGCCAGCTTGGCCAGACGCTCTTGCAGCTTCTCACGGTCGTAGTCCGACGAAGTTTCTTCGATCTGGGCACGGATCTGCTTGACGCGTGCCTCGATGTCACCGTCAACGCCAGCACCGTCGATGATGGTGGTGTTTTCCTTGGAGAGGATCACGCGCTTGGCGTTGCCCAGGTGCTCCAGGGTGGTGGTTTCCAGGGTCAGGCCGATTTCTTCGGAAATGACCTGGCCGCCGGTCAGAACGGCGATGTCCTGCAGCATGGCCTTGCGGCGATCGCCGAAGCCAGGTGCCTTGACCGCTGCAACCTTGACGATGCCGCGCATGTTGTTGACGACCAGAGTAGCCAGGGCTTCGCCTTCGACGTCTTCGGCAACGATCAGCAGCGGACGGCCGGCTTTGGCAACGGCTTCCAGAACTGGCAGCAGCTCACGGATGTTGGAGATCTTCTTGTCGACCAGCAGCAGCAGCGGGCCTTCCAGCTCGGCAACCATGGTGTCCGGCTTGTTGACGAAGTATGGCGACAGGTAGCCACGGTCGAACTGCATGCCTTCTACGACGGACAGTTCGTTTTCCAGGCCCGAGCCTTCTTCAACGGTGATCACGCCTTCTTTACCGACTTTTTCCATGGCTTCGGCGATGATTTCACCGATGGAGTTGTCGGAGTTGGCAGAGATGGTACCTACCTGAGCGATGGCCTTGGAATCGGCGCATGGCTTGGACAGGTTCTTCAGCTCGGCGACAACGGCAGCGGTGGCCTTGTCGATGCCGCGCTTCAGGTCCATCGGGTTCATGCCGGCAGCGACGGCTTTCAGGCCTTCGTTGACGATGGCCTGAGCCAGAACGGTAGCGGTGGTGGTGCCGTCACCGGCAGCGTCGTTGGCCTTGGAAGCGACTTCCTTGACCAGCTGGGCGCCCATGTTCTCGAAGGCGTCTTTGAGCTCGATTTCCTTGGCGACGGAAACGCCGTCCTTGGTGATGGTCGGCGCGCCGAAGCTCTTGGCCAGCACCACGTTACGGCCTTTCGGGCCCAGGGTCGCTTTTACCGCGTCAGCCAGAACGTTGACACCAACCAGCATTTTCTTACGGGCGGAATCGCCGAATTTTACGTCTTTAGCAGCCATGATCGTTTAATCCTTGAATTACTTTGGAGTAACGGGAAATCGGAGAAATCAGCCTTCGATAACGGCGAGGATTTCGTTCTCGGCCATGACCAGCAGGTCTTCGCCATCGACTTTCACGGTGTTGCTGCCCGAGTAAGGGCCGAAAACCACTTTGTCACCCACTTTCACGGCCAGCGCACGTACTTCGCCGTTTTCCAGGATGCGACCGGTGCCGACGGCAACGACTTCGCCGCGGTTTGGTTTTTCAGCGGCCGAACCCGGCAGGACGATACCGCCAGCGGTTTTCGATTCTTCTTCGCTGCGACGGATGACTACGCGGTCATGCAGAGGACGAAGCTTCATTGTCGATCTCTCCCAAATTGTGGTTTTCATCGGCCGGTATCGACACCGGCGGGTTGATGCGGTCCGGCGTTGCCGGGGGTGGTTCGCAACGGGCGAATCACCTGTGTCATGTCTGGTGTAACCACCAGAAACCTTGCGGTGACCACATACATGAGGCCGCCATATTCAATTACAAGGCTTGCCCTGAAAAATTTTCCACAGGCAGAAAAACACCGGGGCCGCTTAGTGGCCCCGGGTTGGTTACTTGTCGCGGCGCTCGTACTCGCCTTCGATCACGTTGGGCCGGTGGCCCGTGTCGCGTGGCTGCGCCTGGAACGGGTCATCCTGAAAAGCCCGCTGGCGCATGGCCTGGGCCTCGGCACGCTCGCGCAACTTGCGCGCGGCCAGGTGGCGGGTGAACGGCAGCAGGCAGAGCACGCCCAGCACGTCACTGATGAAGCCCGGCAGCAGCAGCAGGCCACCACCAACCGCCAGCATCAGCCCCTGGAACATGTCCTCGGCGGGCAGTTCACCACGCTGCAGGCTTTCACGGGCACGCAGAGCGGTGGCAAGGCCTGCCACACGCATCACCAGCACACCCAGGGCAGAACCCGCGATGATCAGCAGCAGCGCCGGGAAGAAACCGATGGCCGCGCTGACCTTGACGAAAACGAACAGCTCCAGCACAGGGAACAGGAGAAACAGCAATAGAAAAGCACGCATTGAAGCATTCCTCGATGGAAGACAACCTTCCTGTAAGACCATCACATGGATGCGTGCATTCGCATTTTCAAGCTTCGACTTCAGTCGCAGCCGGCCATTGGTCGGCGCGGGCCAGCAAAACCAGGGCTTCGCGAACTTGTGTCGGCGTATTGCAAATGGCGGGGAACGGCAACCAGTAGATGCCCTGGCCGATGCGCAGATGCATGCCTTCGCTGTCGATGCCGACCATCTGCGCCGGCGTGCCGCGCGGCAAGTCGCTCAGCTCGACGTAATGGGCGATGGCGTTGGCGTGGTCGCTGTTCATGTGTTCGATCATGCTGGCCTCGGCCTGGCCCGCGAAGGGGTTGGCCAGGGTCACCTGGTCGAGCCAATGGATCGCGCCGAAGCCGCCGATGTAACGATGGCGAACCGGCTGCAGCACCCAGAAGTCGAAGTCGTGGGCCTTGTGGTAATTGGCGGCATCGGGGAAGTAACGGTAGTAACGCTCGGCGGCCGCCTCGATGGCGGCTTCATCGACCAGCTTGTGCGCCTCGGCCATTACGGTCAGGCGGCCCACGGCCTGCACATCCTCGGCCTCGCGCTCACCCACCAGCAGCGAGCACTTGGCGTCCTTCTGCAGGTTGTGGGTGTGCTGGGCGATGCGGCTGATGAGGATCAGCGGATTGCCATGGGCATCCAGGCAGTACGGCACGACGGAACCGAACGGGAACCCAGGCATGGACTTGGAATGGGTCGAGAGCACGCCGCGGTATTCCTTGAGCAGCAGTTCCCGGGCGGGGCGAATGGCATTGGTACTCACAGAAGGCGCTCCTGACGGCGGACTGGATGGGTGACAAGATAAGCATTATCACCCGCCACTGCCAGCGCAGCGCCAAGGCATCCTTCACCAGGTCACGCCGAAGCCTGCGGTGTATCGGGTCTTGTCCAGGTCGCTTTCCCGAGTGCCGCTGATGATGTCCTTTTCCGCCTTGAGGTTGAGCGAAGCCCATTCGGTGACCTTGTAGCGCAGCCCCACCTCGGCATCCAGCGAGTAGTTGGCCACGCCCCCGAGTGGCTTGGCGAGCTCGCCATTGGTGAACAGCTGCACGTTCTTGCCGATCAGGTAACGGGTGTAGTCCCATTTGACCGCCGCAGAATAGAAGTTGTCCTTGGCGCCATCCTGGTATTCGAAATCGGTGCGGTTGACCAGCGAACCCAGCGAGAAGGCGCCCAGCTCGTCGTCCCAGAACTGATAGCCAGGGCCGGTACCCACGGTGCGCTGGCGGGACAGGTCCTCGATGTGGTCGCGCTTGTACTCCAGGCGCCCCTGCCAGAACCACTTCTCGGTGAGGAAGCGGTCGAGCGCGTATTCGGCGCTCCAGTTGTTGGTGGTGGTGACGTCGTCCTTGGACTCGCGGTTGTACTCGCCCTCGGCATTGTGCCGCCAGCGGCCGTGGCGGGCTGTGGTCTTGAAGTCGATGTCGTAGTCGTCGCTGTCGCTCTCGGCGCGCTTGTAGTCCATGGCCACGTCGACGTTGCCCTTCCACAGGAAGTCCTCGACCAATGGCTTGGGCTTCATGATTTGCTGGATGCTCGCCAGCTCCACGGTCTTGGGCGCCTCACCATTGGCCAGGGTCACCTTGCCCGCCTCGGCCGCCTTCAGCGACTTGGCCTTCTCGCCGTTGTAGGCATCCTGCTTGACCAGCAGTTCCTGATCGCTCTCCAGGGTCTGCACCTGCTTCCAGTCCAAGGCGATCGAGCCACCGTAGGGGGTCTCCAGCAGCAGCTTGCCACCGTCGAACAGGCGGATCTTGCCGCTCAGGCGGTCGCCGTTCTTCATCCACACGGTATCGGCGAAAGCCGGAGCGGCACACAGGGAGGCGGTCAACAAGCACAACAACGATCTAGAATACATAAGCGGGCTACGGGTTCGATTCGACGAAAAAAGCCGGGCATTATCCAGATACCAACGACCAGAGCAAGGACAGACCGAGCACATGCCATTGAGTTCAACTCTCATTTGCCGTGACCATTCGTCCGGTTTCATTCCAGGCCAGGGCTGCCCTGATGTCTGAGCCTTATGACCATGCCCTGGACGCGCCCGAGGCCCGACGAACGGCCCTGTATTCGGTGCTCGGCCAGGTACCGGCGGGCAAGGTGGTCAGCTACGGTCAACTTGCCGAACTGGCAGGGCTGGGCCGAGCGGCGCGATGGGTCGGCCGTACCCTCGGCCAGTTGCCCGGTGATACCCGCCTTCCCTGGCACCGGGTTCTGGGTGCAGGTGGTCGCCTGAGCCTGGCGCTGGGTACGCCAGCGGGAGATGAACAACGCGCACGGTTGCGTGCGGAGGGCGTCAATGTAACCAATAATCGTGTGGATATGACGCGCCATGGCTGGCGCCCGATGGAGCACAGCGGTTAGAGTGCGCGCTTTGTTTTCGCAAATTTGAGGCAGATGTTGGCCCATGCCCCGTAAAACCTGGCGCGCTGCGCTTGCCGCCTATGCCAGCCCGTCTACCCTGGTGCTTTTGCTGCTGGGCTTCGCCGCCGGCCTGCCCTACATGCTGGTGTTTTCGACCCTTTCAGTGTGGTTGCGCGAAGCGGGCGTGGCCCGCGAAACCATTGGCTACGCCAGCCTGATCGGCCTGGCCTATGCCTTCAAATGGGTCTGGTCGCCGCTGCTCGACCAATGGCGCCTGCCACTGCTGGGCGGTCTGGGACGACGCCGTTCGTGGCTGCTGCTTTCCCAGGCCCTGGTGGTAGTCGGCCTGGTCGGCATGAGCCTGTGCGACCCGCAACAACACCTTTCCTGGCTGATCGCCCTGGCGGTACTGGTGGCTTTCGCCTCCGCCACCCAGGACATCGCGGTCGATGCCTACCGCCTGGAGATCGCCGACGATCAACGCCAGGCTGCGCTAGCTGCCAGCTACATGGCCGGTTACCGTGTCGCAGCCCTGCTCGCCACGGCCGGCGCGCTGTTTTTCGCCGAATGGTTCGGTTCCACCGGTTTCAGCTACCTGCACAAAGCCTGGGCCGGCACTTATGTGCTGTTCGGCGTGCTGATGGTGCCCGCGCTGTTCACCACCTTGGTCATGCGTGAACCACCCGTGCCGATGCGTACCCAGCTTTCGGCTGCACGCTATGGCCTGATGCACCAGATGGCGTCGGTGTTCGTGCTGATCATCCTGCTGGTGTCGGTGCCTGCCAGTTTCACGCAGATGTTCAACACCGGCTGGTCGAGTGTCATCTCCGGCGATGCCACCCCGCTCGACCTGCTGCTCGAAGACCGTGCCTTCCTGCGCCTGATCCTGTACGTGCTGCTGACCTGGGCGTGCCTGTCGAGCCTGGGCCGCCGCGGCCTGGCACCGGTGCTCACGCCGGTCAACGATTTCATCGCCCGCTACCGCTGGCAGGCCCTGCTGCTGCTCGGGCTGATCGCTACCTATCGCATGTCGGACACGGTGATGGGGGTGATGGCCAACGTGTTCTACATCGACATGGGCTTCACCAAGGACCAGATCGCCAGCGTCAGCAAGATCTTCGGCCTGATCATGACCTTGGTCGGCGCAGGCGTCGGTGGCCTGCTGATCGTGCGCTTCGGCATCCTGCCGATCCTGTTCATCGGTGGTGTGGCGTCAGCGGCCACCAACATTCTGTTCCTCATGCTTGCCGACATGGGCCCGAACCTGGAAATGCTGGTGGTGACCATCTCGCTGGACAACTTCAGCTCAGGCCTGGCCACGTCTGCGTTCGTCGCCTACCTGTCGAGCCTTACCAACCTGAAATTCTCGGCCACGCAATATGCGCTGCTCAGTTCGATCATGCTGCTGTTGCCACGTCTGATCGGTGGCTATTCGGGGGTGATGGTAGAGAAGTTCGGTTACCACGACTTCTTCCTGATTACCGCGCTGCTGGGAGTGCCGACGCTGATCCTGATCGCCTTGCACTGGCGGCAGGAGGTTGGGCGAGGCAAGCAGGTACCGGTTGAGAATTCAGCGGCCGAGCGGCCCTGAATCCCCCTCTGGGCCCATCGCCGGCAAGCCGGCTCCCACAGGGGTATCACAGGCCTTGAGAACTGTGGTCTAACCTGTGGGAGCCGGCTTGCCGGCGATAGGCCGGTACAGCCCCTACCGAACCACTGCCCCTTCCCCCGGCCGGCCGCCCACCACGAACCACAACGGCCACAGCGCAAGCGCCCCTGCAACCCCCGCAGCCACGGCAAAGTGCAACAGGCTGGCCCCCGCCCCGATCATCGCCATCACTGCCCCACCAAGCCCCAGCAAGGCGATGGTGATCATCCCTAGCATCGCCGATACCAACCCCTTGCTCTGCTCACTGGAGAACAACGTCATGCGGTACAGCACCGCATTGGCCACGCCCAGCCCCAACGCATACAGCGACATACCCGCCACCACGCTAGTCACCGACGGCCAGTACCAGGTCGCCACCACCAGCAAGCACAAGCCGGTGAGATAGGGCCACAATGCACCACGCACCAACGCCGCCAGTGGATAACGGTCGGCGATACGGTTGATGATCAGGTTGCCCAGAATCAACCCGCCAAACACCGGCAGTTGCCACAGCGCATACGCCATCGTGCTCAGCCCTTCATCGTGAATCAGCAGCACCGGCGACAGGCCGATCCAGCCGATCAGCGGCAGGCCGACCAGGCCAAGCGCAGCGCTGCCTGCGACGAACTTGCGGTTGGCCAGCAATTGGCCGTAACCGGCCAGCAGCGGCAGCAGGTGAATCGGTGTGAAGGCCAGGCGTGAGCCGTCGCGGCGCTCAACCCCGAGGGTTTCCGGCATCAGGCGGTACAGCAGCAACCAGCACAGGACCGCACCGATGGCGAAGGCGATGAACAGCCAGCGCCAGTCCAGCCACTGCAGCATCAAGGTACCCACCAGCGGACCCAGCAGCGGTGACAGCAAGGCGATGTTCGCCAGCAGGGCCATCATCCGCACCGCGTCGGCTTCGCTGAACGCTTCGTTCAGCGCCGGGTAGCTGACCGTCACCACGAAGCCCAGGCCGATGCCCTGGAGCAAGCGCAGCACGTTGAACAGCCCGATGTCCTGCACCCAGTAGGTCGCCAGGCACGCCACGCCAAAGAATGCGCAACCGGCCAGCAGCAACGGGCGGCGGCCATAACGGTCGGCCAATGGGCCGATCAGCCACTGCAGCACCACGCCGCCGAGCAGGTACAGGTTCAAGGCGTGCGGAATGTATTCCGGGCTGGCGTTCAGGTGATCGACCACCACCGGCATTGCCGGCATGACCGCGTCGCTGGCCAGGTAGGTGAGCAGCTCGAACAGGGCCAGGGTCAGGCCGAACAAGAGGGCTCTGAGGGGCGTGATGTACAGCAGTGGCTTCATGGTGGGTTTCAGGCGAAGACAGGTAGGGGCAGGCTATATGCCAGAAATGGCGGCGCTTGGCTGTGAACAAGTGTAAAAACAAGGGGCCGCTGCGCGCCCCAATCGCCGGCAAGCCGGCTCCCACAGGAATCTAAGGTACCTGTGGGAGCCGGCTTGCCGGCGATTGGGCCGCACAGCGGCCCCCTGCTGCAACGGCGCTGGTTACTGCGCCGCCGTCTCCTGCACCACGCGAATCACGCGCTGCGGAAACGGAATGTCGATGCCCTCGGCCTTCAGCCTGTCACGCGCATGCTCATTGAGCATGAACATGACATCCCAGTAGTCACTGGTCTTGGTCCACAGCCGCAGCGACACGGTGATCGAGCTGTCACCCAGGGTGGCAACCACCGCCTGTGGCGCCGGGTCCGGCAGCACGCGCGGATCTTGCGCCAGCTCCAGCAACACGTTGCGCGCCTTCTGCAGGTCGGCCTCGTAGTCCACACCCACATCGAACACGACCTTGCGAGTCGGCTGACGGTTGGTGTTGGTGATGATGCCGTTGGACAGGCTGCCGTTGGGCATGATCACAGTCTTGTTGTCACCCGTGCGCAGCACGGTGTGGAAGATCTGGATGCTGTCGACGGTGCCCGATACACCCTGGGCCTCGATCCAGTCACCGATCCGGAACGGGCGGAACATCAGGATCAGCACGCCACCGGCGAAGTTCGCCAGGCTGCCCTGCAAGGCCAGGCCGATGGCCAGGCCGGCGGCACCGATGGCCGCGACGAACGAGGTGGTCTCGATGCCGATCATCGACGCCACGCTGACCATCAGCAGTACCTTGAGCACGATGTTGGCCAGCGTGCTGATGAAGCTCTGCAGTGCCACGTCGGCGCGCAGCCCGACCAGTTTGCCCAGGCGCGCGCTGAGCTTGTTGATCAACCACCAGCCGATGGCCAGCGTCAGCAGCGCCAGCAACAGGCGGCTGCCGTATTCCATGATCATCGGGATCCAGGTCTGCGACTGGCGGACCAGCTGATCCACCTCAGCATTCAAATCCATATTCTTCTCCTGATGCCGAGCGGCACGTACACGTAAATCGGGCCGCGCGCATTTGCGCGGCCATGGACCCCATGGACATCATTGCGCCATCGGGGTTCCGGGCAGCGCTTCGATCAGTCGCGGAAGTTGTTGAACTGCAGCGGCATGTCGAATTCCTTGGTGCGCAGCAAGGCAATGGCCTCTTGCAGGTCATCGCGCTTCTTGCCGGTGACACGCACCTGCTCGCCCTGGATCGCGGCCTGGACCTTGAGCTTGCCGTCCTTGATGGTGGCGACGATCTTCTTGGCCAGGTCCTTGTCGATCCCTTCGCGGAACTTGGCTTCCTGCTTCTTTTCCTTGCCCGAGGCGTACGGGTCCTTGGTTTCCAGGCATTTGACGTCGATCTTGCGTTTGACCAGGGCCAGGCGCAGGATTTCCAGCATTGCTTCGAGCTGGAACTCTTCCTCGGCGGTCAGCAGTACGGTCTGATCCTTGTCCTTGAACTCGAAGGTGCCTTTGCCCTTGAGGTCGTAACGACGGTCAAGATCCTTGATGGCATTGTCGACAGCGTTCTGCACTTCGTGCTTGTCCAGTTCCGATACCACGTCGAACGAAGGCATGGTTGATCTCCCAAAATAAAAGCGCGCTCGGCGTGAAGATGGAGCGCGCGGGGTTTGACGGTTAAAATGCGGACTCATTATAACGGGTTGCGAAACGCAGATGAGCAGCACCTGGCATATTCTCGGCGCCGGTAGCCTCGGCAGCCTCTGGGCCTGCCGCCTGACGCGGGCGGGCAAGGCGGCGCGGTTGATCCTGCGTGATGGGCAGCGGCTGAAGGCTTATCAACAGGCCGGCGGCCTGACCCTGGCCGAACAGGACCAGGTCAACCGCTTCGCGATCCCTGCCGAAACGGCCGACGCCAACGGGCCGATTCACCGTCTGCTGCTGGCCTGCAAGGCCTATGACGCTGCGCCAGCCGTTGCCCGTCTGGCCCCACGCCTGGCCGAGGGAGCGGAAATCATCCTGCTGCAGAATGGCCTGGGCAGCCAGGACGAGGTCGCCGATCAGGTGCCCCATGCCCGCTGTATCTTCGCCTCCAGCACCGAAGGTGCGTTCCGTGAGGACGACTGGCACGTGCGCTTTGCCGGGCAGGGGTTCAACTGGCTGGGCGACCCGGCCAACCCTGGCCTGCCCGAGTGGTTCGACGACCTGCAAGATGCCGGTATTCCTGCCCAATGGACGGTAGATATCCTCACCCGCCTGTGGCGCAAGCTGGCACTCAACTGCGCCATCAACCCGCTGACCGTGTTGCACGACTGTCAGAACGGCGGCCTGCTGGGGTACCTGGGGGAAGTCGACAGCCTGTGCTCCGAGCTGGGCACCTTGCTGCAACGTTGCGGGCAGCCCAAGGCCGCCGATAACCTGAGCGAAGAAGTGCAACGGGTGATCCTTGCCACTGCGGCCAACTACTCTTCCATGTATCAGGATGTGCGCGCTGGACGGCGTACCGAGGTGCACTACCTGCTCGGCCACGCCTGCCGTGCGGCAGCGCGCCACGGCATGGTGCTGCCACAGCTGGAACACCTGCACCAGCGGCTGGTCGATAACCTGCGAGCACGCGACTTGCCCAGCGCCTGACGCGGCCCCTACAACCGGATACGGACATTGCCTAGCCCATGACCCTGCGCCAACGCCTGGAAAACCTCCCGGTCGGGCAAAAGTTGCTTGCCGCCCTGCTGGTGCTGCTGGTGACCATCCTGCTGGTGGCCAACCTGACCTTCATCAGCGCCGCCTACTGGATCACCCAGGAAAGCATGGCGCCGCAGGCCTTGCAGACCATCGGCCGCCTGGTGGCAAACCCGCAACTGTCGATGCGCGCTGGGGACAATGCGGAAAACGCCACGGCCCTGCTCAAGGAGCTGGACAGCTACACCCCCCTACGCGCCGCCGCCCTCTATGGTGGCGATGGGCGCATGCTGGCACAGCTGCAGCATGGTGACCCCCTGGCTCTGCCCAAGCGCTACCGCAACATCGATGGCTGGCGCCTGATGGAGTTTCGCAGTACCCAGCTCATTCGCATTCCCCGTGATGCCAGCCCACCCGCGCACCTGCTGCTGGTGGCCAGCAGCGAGCTGCCGACCGCCTTCTACACCGGAACCCTCAGCGCCAGCCTGGCGATCCTGGTGTTCAGCATATTGCTTTGGCTGGTGATCGCGCGGCAGATCAAACGCCTGATCACCCAGCCGATCAACCAGCTCGAAGAGCTCAGCCGTCAGGTCACCCGCGAAGAAAGCTACGCCCTGCGCGCCACCCGCGGCAATGACGACGAGATCGGCAGCCTGGCCCAGGCGTTCAATACCATGCTGTCGCGCATCGAGGCCCGCGAGCAGCAACTCAAGCGCACCCGCGACGAATTCCAGATGGCCTATGACCAAGCCCAGGGTCTGGCCGAGGAAACCCGCCACACCAACCGCAAGCTGGAGCTGGAAGTCCAGGTGCGCAGCAAGATCGAGAAGAAACTCACGGGCTTTCAGAACTACCTCAACAGCATCATCGACTCCATGCCTTCAGCGCTGATCGCCCTCGACGAACAGCTCTACGTCACCCAGTGGAACCACGAAGCAACCGTGCTCTCCGGCACACCGCTGGACGAGGCCCTGAACCAGCCGATCTTCATCGCCTTCGAGCCGCTCAAGCCATTTCTGCCGCAGCTCAAGGAAACCGTCGAGAAGCATCGAGTGGCGAAGATCGAGCGGGTCACCTGGCCCAAGGATGACGACCTGCGCCACTACGCCCTTACCTTCTACCCGTTGATGGGCGGCGGCGGCCGTGGCGTGGTCATTCGTATCGACGACATCACGCAGCGCCTGTCGCTGGAAGAGATGATGGTGCAGTCGGAGAAAATGCTCTCGGTCGGCGGCCTGGCCGCCGGCATGGCCCATGAAATCAACAACCCGTTGGGGGCCATCCTGCACAACGTGCAGAACATTCGCCGGCGCCTGTCCCCGGAGCTGCCGCGCAACCAGGAGCAGGCCGATGAGCTGGGCATCGACCTGACCGGCGTTAACCGCTACCTGGAAAGCCGCGAAGTGCCGCAACTGCTCGACGGCATCCAGCAGGCCGGCGCCCGGGCGGCCAAGATCGTCACCCACATGCTCAGCTTCAGCCGCCGCAGCAACCGCCAACTGGCCCCTTGCGACTTGCCATCGTTGATCGACCAGGCGGTGGAAATTGCCGGCAACGACTTCGACCTGACCATCGGCTTCGACTTCAAGGGCCAGGCCATCGTCCGCCAGTTCGACCCGGCCCTCGGCCCTGTGCCCTGCACGGCCAACGAACTGGAACAGGTGCTGTTGAACCTGCTCAAGAACGCCGCCCAGGCGATCCACCAGCGGCCACAGCCCAGTGAGCCCGGACGCATCATACTGCGCACCAGGCTCAACCCGCCCTGGGCAGAAATCCAGGTCGAGGACAACGGCGTCGGCATGCCAGAAGCGGTTCGCAAGCGCACCTTCGAGCCATTCTTCACCACCAAGGAAATCGGCCAGGGCACCGGGCTTGGCCTGTCAGTGTCGTACTTCATCATCACCAACAACCACAAGGGGCAGATGGAAGTGCAGTCCACGCCTGGCCAGGGCACCTGCTTCACCCTGCGCCTGCCCCTCGGCCAGCCGCCAGCGGCCGCGCCGAACACCACGGAGACATGACATGGGCTATCGCCTGTCGAAGATCTACACCCGCACCGGCGACAAGGGCGAAACTGGCCTGGGCGATGGGCGCCGGGTACCCAAAGACCACCCCCGGATCGAAGCGATTGGCGAGGTAGACAGCCTCAACAGCCAGCTTGGGCTGTTGCTCGCGGGGTTGGCAGAACTGGGGCTGGATGAGGTGAGCACGGTTCTGGCGCCATGCCAGCATCGCTTGTTCGATCTCGGGGGTGAGTTGGCGATGCCAAGCTACCAAGCGCTGAACCTGGCCGAAGTGGAACGCCTGGAAGCGGCCATCGATGTCTGGAACGAGGAACTGGGGCCGTTGAAGAACTTCATTCTGCCCAGTGGTTCAGCGTTGATTGCTCAGGCACATGTGTGTCGGAGCCTGGCGCGCAGCGCCGAGCGGCGGTGTCAGCAGTTGAATGCCGTGGAGCCGCTGGAGGGGGTGGGGTTGGCGTATATCAATCGGCTTTCCGATCTGTTGTTCGTGGCGGCGCGGATCATCGGGCGGCGGCAGGGGGTGGCAGAGGTGCTTTGGCAAGCTGCGCAAAAGCCTAACGGCTGAAATCGACGGGGCCGCTTTGCAGCCTGATCGCCGGCAAGCCGGCTCCCACAGGGGTTGTGCACTGCTTTTCTTATGGGAGCCAGCTTGCCGGCGATTGGGCCGCACAGCGGCACCGTTTTTTCAGGCTTCCGGCCAGAACGCCCGAATCCCGGCTACGCCCTGCGCCCCGGTTTCCCAAGCTTGCTCGCGGTCACACGGCCCGACGCCACCCAGCAAGAACACCGGCCGATTGAACCCGGCAATCAATTGCTGCGCCTGCGCCCAGCCCAGCGGCTGTGCATCAGGATGGGTCTGGGTCGGCTGCACCGGTGACAGGGTGACGAAATCCACGCCCATCTGCTCGGCCAGCGCCAGCTCCTCGGCACTGTGGCAAGACGCCGCCAGCCACCGGTCTTTCGGGAACGGCCGGCCCTTGGCGGCATATTTGCGCAGTTGCGCAGCAGTGAGGTGCCAACCGGCCGCCGGGAAATCGCCCAGCCATTCCAGCGGCCCCTTGAGCATCAGTTGCGCCTTGCCTGCGCACAAACCCACCGCATCCACGGCGACGTCGCGGTACTTGGGGTCGTACATGTCCGGTGCACGCAACTGGATCAGGCGGACACCGGATGCCACTGCCTTCTGAATGCCCTTGAGCATCTCGGGCACTTCCAGGCCGTCCGGCGTAATGAGGTACTGATCTGGCAGCCGCGCTGCTGCGACGATCGGTTTGTTGGCCTCGGGGAATTCGTACTGTGCCAGATCCCGGGATGCCACCCAGGCCAGCGGCTGGCCTTCGGCACCATGGGGCTCGCCGGTGAATGCGTCAACTTCGCGCACGTCCAGCAACACCTGCTTATCCGGGTAATCATGGCTGACCTTGATCAGCGCCCGCGAACGGGTCACTTCGATACCCAGTTCCTCGCGCAGTTCACGAGCCAGCGCCGCCTCGACGCCTTCGCCCTCCTCCACCTTGCCGCCCGGAAATTCCCAAAGGCCGCCCTGGTGCTGGGTGTCCGCGCGGCGGGCAATCAGGATCCGGCCGTCTGTACCGCGAATCACGGCCGCTACCACATGAATCCGTTTCACCCTTCACACTCCGCCAGGCCAGCTTGCTGCCAGGCCTTGAAGGCTGGCCACTGGTAAATCGTCTCGATGTACGCTGCTGCCTGCGCCGGCACCTCCACGCGGTAGCTGCGCAGGCGCACGGCTACCGGGGCGAAGAAGGCGTCGGCCAGGGTCGGCTTGCCGAACAGGAATGGCCCGTTGTCCTTGGCCACCAGGCGGCATTCGGACCACAACGCGACGATGCGGTCGATGTCTACCTGCACGTCCAGCGGGACGCTCTCCAGCGCTTCGTCACGCGACAGGTCGAACGGCATCGCGCCGCGCAGGGCGAAGAAGCCACTGTGCATCTGCGCGCACGCGGAACGTGCCTGGGCGCGGGCGGCTACGTCCACCGGCCAGAGCTGCGCTTCGGGGTGCTGTTCGTTGAGGTATTCGGCGATGGCCAGGGAATCGGCGATCACACCGTGCTCGGTCTTGAGCAGCGGCACCTTGCCGGTGGCGGAGAAGGCGAGAAGGCGTTGACGGGTGTCGGGCTGATTCAGCTTGATCAAGGTTTCTTCATAGGGCACGCCAGCCAGCTCCAGGGCCAGGGCGCCGCGTAGTGACCAGGAAGAATACAGCTTGTCGCCGATGATCAGGTGATAGCTCATGGGTCGGCTCCATTGGTTTGAGGGTTTGGGGCTGCGTTGCAGCCCATCGCTGGCAACCCAGCTCCCACAAGAAGAACAGTGCACTACCTGTGGGAGCCGGCTTGCCGGCGAAAAGGCCCTGGGATCAGGTCCGGTATTCGGCGTTGATCTTCACGTACTCGTGGGACAGGTCGGTGGTCCAGATGGTTTCGCTGCACTGGCCACGGCCCAGCTCGATACGGATGGTGATCTCTTCCTGCGCCATCACCGCCGAGCCTTGCGCCTCGGTGTAGCTGGGGCTGCGGCCACCTTGGCTGGCGATGCAGACGTTGTCCAGATAAACGTCGATCAGGCTGACATCCAGCTCCGGCACGCCGGCACGGCCGACGGCGGCCAGGATGCGGCCCCAGTTCGGGTCGGAGGCGAACAGCGCGGTCTTGATCAGCGGCGAGTGGGCCACGGCGTAACCGACATCCAGGCACTCCTGATGGTTGCCACCACCGTTGACCTGCACGGTCACGAACTTGGTGGCACCTTCACCGTCACGGACGATGGCCTGGGCCACTTCCATGCACACTTCGAACACCGCTTTTTTCAGTGCTTCGAACAGCGCGCCGCTGGCTTCGGTGACTTCCGGCAGGTTGGCCTTGCCGGTGGCGATCAGCATGCAGCAGTCGTTGGTCGAGGTGTCGCCGTCGATGGTGATGCGGTTGAACGACTTGTTGGCGCCGTCGAGCATCAGGTCCTTGAGCACGGCCGGGGAGACCTTGGCGTCGGTGGCAATGTAGCCGAGCATGGTCGCCATGTTCGGGCGGATCATGCCGGCACCCTTGCTGATGCCGGTCACGGTGACGGTCACGCCTTCGTGCTGAAACTGGCGGCTGGCACCCTTGGGCAGGGTGTCGGTGGTCATGATGCCAGTGGCGGCTTCAGCCCAGTTGTTTTCCGACAGGTTGTCCAGGGCAGCTTGCAAGGCACCTTCGATCTTTTCCACCGGCAGCGGCTCGCCGATCACACCGGTGGAGAATGGCAGTACCGACTCGGCCGGCACGCCCGTCAGTTCGGCCAGCTTGGCACAGGTACGCTCGGCGGCAGCCAGGCCTGGCGCGCCGGTGCCGGCGTTGGCGTTGCCGGTGTTGGTCAGCAGGTAGCGCACGGTGCCCTGTACACGCTGCTTGGAAAGGATCACGGGCGCGGCGCAGAACGCGTTGAGGGTGAACACGCCGGCAACGCTGGAGCCTTCGGCACAGCGCATCACCACTACGTCCTTGCGCCCCGGGCGCTTGATGCCCGCGGAAGCGATGCCGAGTTCAAAACCCGGAACCGGGTGCAGGGTGGGCAAAGGACCAAGACCAACAGCCATTAGAGCGCTCCTAGAATACGGTGAATATGGAAAAAGGGGGCCGCAATGCGGCCCCCAGGTTTGTCACGATACAACAATCAGGTCAGATCACTCGATTTGACCATGGCAATGCTTGAATTTCTTGCCCGAACCACACCAGCACGGTTCGTTGCGCCCCAGCTTCTGCTCGTTGCGCACCGGGGCAGCGGCCACGGCCACTTCAGCGCCCTCCTCGCTCAGCTGCTCGCTCTCCAGGCTTGGCGCGGCGGCATGCTGGAACTGCATGCGGCTGGCCAGCTCCTCGGCTTCGCGGCGCAGGCGAGCTTCTTCTTCGGCCGGGTCTTCGCGGCGAACCTGAACGTGCGAGAGCACGCGGATGGTGTCGCGCTTGATCGACTCGAGCAGCTCCTGGAACAGGGTGAACGACTCGCGCTTGTACTCCTGCTTCGGGTTCTTCTGCGCGTAGCCGCGCAGGTGGATACCGTGGCGCAGGTGGTCCATGGTCGACAGGTGGTCTTTCCACAGGTCGTCCAGCACGCGCAGCAGAATCTGTTTCTCGAAGGTGCGCAGGGCGTCGATGCCGGCCTGGTCTTCCTTCTCGGTGTAGGCGTCGGTGATTTCCTTCAGCAGCTTCTCGCGCAGGGTCTCCTCGTAGAGGTGGTCGTCCTCGTCGAGCCACTGCTGAATCGGCAGTTTCATGGCGAAGTCGCTGGACAGCGATGCCTCCAGACCAGCCACATCCCACTGCTCGGGCAGCGACTGCGGCGGGATGTGCTGGCTGATGGTGGCATCGAGCACTTCCTTGCGGAATTCCTCGATGGTGTCGCCAATGTTCTCGGCGGCCAGCAAGCTGTTGCGCATGTGGTAGATCACCTTGCGCTGTTCGTTGGCCACGTCGTCGTACTCGAGCAGCTGCTTGCGAATGTCGAAGTTGCGGCCTTCGACCTTGCGCTGTGCCTTCTCGATGGCATTGGTGACCATGCGGTGCTCGATGGCCTCGCCGGACTGCATGCCCAGCGCCTTCATGAAGTTCTTCACCCGGTCGGAGGCGAAGATACGCATCAGGCTGTCTTCCAGCGACAGGTAGAAGCGGCTGGAACCCGGGTCGCCCTGGCGGCCGGAACGGCCACGCAGCTGGTTGTCGATACGGCGCGACTCGTGGCGCTCGGAAGCGATCACGTGCAGGCCACCCGACTCGATCACCTGCTGGTGACGCTTCTGCCAATCGGCCTTGATCTGGGCGATCTGCTCGGCGCTCGGGTTCTCCAGGGCCGCCACTTCGGCTTCCCAGTTACCGCCCAGCAGAATGTCGGTACCACGGCCGGCCATGTTGGTGGCGATGGTCAATGCACCCGGCGCACCGGCTTGGGCGATGATCTCGGCTTCCTTCTCGTGGTACTTGGCGTTCAGTACCTTGTGGTCGATACCTTCCTTCTTCAGCAGGTTCGACATGTGCTCGGAAGTTTCGATGGTCGCCGTACCCACCAGTACCGGGCGGCTCAGGGCCATGCTTTCCTTGATGTCGGCGATGATTGCGGCGTACTTCTCGTCGGCGGTCAGGTACACCAGGTCGTTGAAGTCCTTGCGCGCCAACGGTTTGTTCGGCGGGATCACCATCACGTTCAGGCCGTAGATCGACTGGAACTCGAACGCTTCGGTGTCGGCGGTACCGGTCATGCCGGACAGCTTGGTGTAGAGACGGAAATAGTTCTGGAAGGTGGTCGAAGCCAGGGTCTGGCTCTCGGCCTGGATGTTCAGGTTCTCTTTCGCCTCGATGGCCTGGTGCAGGCCTTCGGACAGGCGACGACCCGGCATGGTACGGCCGGTGTGTTCGTCGATCAGCAGGACTTGGCCGTCCTGGACGATGTACTCGACGTTGCGGTGGAACAGCTTGTGCGCGCGCAGGCCAGCGTAGACGTGGGTCAGCAGGCCCAGGTTGTGCGCCGAGTAGAGGCTCTCGCCCTCGGCCAGCAGGCCGGACTGGGTGAGCATCTCTTCGATGAACTGGTGACCGGCTTCGTTGAGCTCGACCTGGCGGCTCTTCTCGTCGATGGTGAAGTGGCCTTCCTGGGTGACTTGGCCTTCGACTTCTTCGATGTGCTGGGTCAGGCGCGGGATCAGGCGGTTGATCTCGATGTACAGTTTGGAGCTGTCTTCGGCCTGGCCGGAGATGATCAGCGGAGTACGGGCTTCGTCGATGAGGATCGAGTCGACTTCGTCGATCACGGCGAAGTTGAGTTCACGCTGGAACTTCTCTTCCTGGCTGAACGCCATGTTGTCGCGCAGGTAGTCGAAACCGAACTCGTTGTTGGTGCCGTAGGTGATGTCGGCGGCATACGCAGCGCGCTTTTCTTCCGGCGGCTGGAAGGCCGAGACGATGCCTACGGACAGGCCGAGGAATTCGTAGAGCGGGCGCATCCAGTTGGCGTCACGACGGGCCAGGTAGTCGTTGACCGTGACCACGTGCACGCCTTTGCCGGACAGCGCGTTGAGGTAGACGGCCAGGGTACCGACCAAGGTCTTGCCTTCACCGGTACGCATTTCTGCGATCATGCCCTCGTGCAGGGTCATGCCGCCGATCAACTGCACGTCGAAGTGGCGCATGCCCATCACGCGCTTGCCGGCCTCACGGGCCACGGCGAAGGCTTCAGGCAGCAGTTGGTCCAGTGTCTCGCCTTTGGCCAGGCGCTCCTTGAACTCTGCGGTCTTGGCGCGCAGTTGCTCATCGGAGAGGGCGACCATTTTCTCTTCGAAGGCATTGACGATATTCACCGTCTTGAGCATGCGTTTGACTTCACGCTCGTTCTTGCTTCCAAAAAGTTTCTTTAACAAAGGCGCAAACATATCGGCAGGATCTTCCACACGTAGGGATGGAGGGCGGCCCCATGAGTCGCCCGTGCAGCCCTGAGGCCGCATGCGAACGAGCATTCTACCCGGAAACGATGGTGAGGAAAGTGGTGGATTTCCACGATGCTGGCACAGCGCTTAGGCGGGGGCTTTTCTAAGATAGGGGCATTTTCCCTGAGTTCAACCCAGAGCATGATGAAACGTATCGAGAACGGCTCCTATTCCTTATTGCCTCTACCGGCCAATCGCCGGCAAGCCTGCTCCCACAGGAATATCCACAGGCTTCTAGCCCTGCACAGTACCTGTGAGCGCCGGCTTGCCGGCGATTGGGCCAGTGACGGCACCGGAGATGTTAGACTGCCGATCTTGTAACCTCATGCGTACCCCCATGGCCTTCAAACCCTCCCCCGCCCAGCCACCTTCCGCACTGCTGCGCCAGGTGCGCCCGCTGCGTCTGCTGCTGAATCAGGCCGAGCGTCTGGAGCATTTGCAACGCTTGCTGGAGAGTCAGCTGCAACCGGCTGCCCGCGAGCATTGCCATGTGGCTTCGTGGCGCGATGGCACCCTGTTGCTGGTGGTCACCGACGGGCATTGGGCCACTCGATTGCGCTACCAGCAGAAGCGACTGATGCGCCAGCTCCAGGCTCTCGAGGCATTCGGCAACCTGCAACGCATCCTCTATAAGGTGCAACCACCGCTGGTGCCGGCCAAACGTGGAGGCAACACTACCGAGCTTTCAGTCAATGCCGCCGAAAGCATCCGCGATTCCGCCGAGGGCATCGCCGACCCCAAGTTGCGCGAAGCCCTGCAACGCCTGGCCGCCCACGCCAAGGGCAAGCCATAAAAAAGGCCACCCTAAGGTGGCCTTAATGAACTAGAGAGTGTTCGAACTTACACGGCCGCAACAGGGCGCATGTACGAGATCGGTGCCGTGCTGGCATCTTCGAAAGTGACCACTTCCCAGGCATCGGTTTCAGCAATGAGCTTGCGCAGCAGCTGGTTGTTCAGCGCGTGCCCGGACTTGTAGCCCTTGAACTCGCCGATCAGGCTGTTGCCCAGCAGGTAGAGGTCGCCGATGGCGTCGAGGATCTTGTGCTTCACGAATTCGTCTTCATAGCGAAGGCCGTCTTCGTTGAGCACGCCGTCCTCATCAACCACGATGGCGTTCTCGACACTGCCACCCAACGCAAGGTTGTGCTTGCGCAGGTACTCGATGTCACGCATGAAACCAAAGGTGCGGGCGCGGCTGACTTCCTTCACGAACGAGGTGCTGGAAAAGTCGACGCTGGCACTCTGGGTCCGGCCGCTGACGACCGGATGATCGAAGTCGATCTCGAAGCTCACCTTGAACCCTTCGAAAGGCAGGAAGGTAGCGCGCTTGTCGCCGTCCTCCACTGTCACTTCACGCAGGATGCGGATGAACTGCTTGGCTGCGTCCTGTTCTTCCAGGCCAGCAGACTGAATCAGGAATACGAAGGGACCGGCGCTGCCATCCATGATCGGAACTTCCGAGGCGGAGAGCTCGACGTAGGCGTTATCGATGCCCAGGCCCGCCATGGCGGAGAGCAGGTGCTCGACCGTATCGACCTTTACGTCACCGTTGACCAGCGTGGTGGACATGGTGGTCTCACCGACGTTGGCCGCACGTGCCGGGATCTCGACCACAGGGTCGAGGTCGGCGCGACGGAAGACGATGCCGGTATCGACAGGCGCAGGCTTGAGGGTCAGGTAGACCTTCTCCCCGGAGTGCAGGCCGACGCCTGTGGCACGGATGGTATTCTTCAGGGTGCGTTGTCTAATCATGGCATTGGCCGCTTCAGCGCAAATTGCGAACAGGTATCAACAAAGGCTGGGGATGATAACAGACCCGGCCTTTGCTGAACACCAATCACCCTTATACCCCTGATAAATTCCATTAATCAGCCTGACGACGCAGGAAGGCTGGGATATCCAGGTAGTCCAAGTCATCCTGAGGGTTGAGTTTAGCTGCAGCGGCGGCACCTGCATGGGCCTGGTTGCGCATCACGGTCGGACGCTCCAGGTCACGGTAGTTGACCGCTGGCTGCTCCTGACGAGCCGGGGCTGGGTTGGAGGCCTCATAAGCCTGCTGAGCAGTCTGCAGGGTGTTGTCGACCACCTTCACAGGCTTCTCGATGCGCGCGCCCAGGCCGGTGGCAACCACGGTCACGTGCAGTTCGTCGCGCATGTCGGGGTCGATCACGGTGCCGACCTTGACCATCGCGTGGTCGGAGGCGAAGGCTTCGATGATGCTACCCACATCGGAGTATTCACCCAGCGACAGGTCCGGGCCTGCGGTGATGTTCACCAGGATGCCGCGGGCGCCCTGCAGGTTGACGTCTTCGAGCAGCGGGTTGCGAATCGCCGCTTCGGTGGCTTCGCGAGCACGGTTCGGGCCGCTGGCGCAACCGGTACCCATCATCGCCATGCCCATCTCGCCCATCACGGTGCGCACGTCGGCAAAGTCGACGTTGATCATGCCCGGGCGCTTGATGATGTCGGAGATACCGCGAACGGCACCGGCCAGTACATCGTCGGCCTTGGCGAAGGCGGACAGCAGGCTGGCATCCTTGCCCAGGATGGTCAGCAGCTTCTCGTTGGGGATGGTGATGAGCGAGTCGACGCTCTCAGCCAGCATGCGGATGCCCTCATCGGCGATCTGCATACGTTTGCGGCCCTCGAACGGGAACGGGCGGGTCACCACTGCAACGGTGAGGATGCCCATTTCCTTGGCCACTTCGGCGATGATCGGCGCCGCACCGGTACCGGTACCGCCGCCCATGCCGGTGGTGATGAACACCATGTTGGTGCCCTGCAGCACTTCGGCGATGCGCTCGCGGTCTTCCAGCGCGGCCTGACGGCCGACTTCCGGATTGGCGCCAGCGCCCAGACCTTTGGTCACGCCGGTACCCAGTTGCAGGATGGTGCGTGCGCCGATGTTTTTCAGCGCCTGGGCATCGGTGTTGGCGCAGATGAACTCGACGCCTTCGATGCTGCTCTTCACCATGTGGTTGACGGCGTTGCCGCCGCCACCGCCGACGCCGATCACCTTGATGACCGGGCTTTGCGGGACGTTGTCTACGAGCTCGAACATTTTCCCTCTCCTTACAGTTCTCTAGTTGTCGCGCCTACCACTACTGCTTTGAAACTTAGAAGTTGCCCTGGACCCACCGCTTGAAGCGCTCAAGCACTGGGGCCTTCGGTTCATCGCCATAGCTGTTGTTGCTGCTGTTGCTGTTACCGGTCAGGACCATGTCCTCGGACTGCTTGAGCAGGCCGTAGGTGAGCAGGCCCACGCCGGTGGAATAGATCGGGTTGCGCACCACGTCGCTCAGCCCCCGAACGCTGTGCGGTACGCCCAGGCGTACCGGCATGTGGAAGATTTCCTCGGCCAGCTCCACGGCACCTTCCATCTTCGCGGTACCGCCGGTGAGGACGATGCCGGCCGGCACCAGGTCCTCGTAACCGCTGCGGCGCAGCTCGGCTTGGATCAGCGTGAAGAGCTCGTCGTAACGTGGCTCGACCACCTCGGCCAGGGCCTGGCGCGACAGCTCGCGCGGTGGGCGGTCGCCCACGCTCGGCACCTTGATGGTTTCGCCCGCGCCGGCCAGCTTGGCCAGGGCGCAGGCGTAACGGATCTTGATTTCCTCGGCATACTGGGTCGGTGTACGCAGGGCCATGGCGATGTCGTTGGTCACCTGGTCGCCGGCAATCGGGATCACTGCGGTGTGGCGGATGGCGCCTTCGGTGAAGATCGCGATGTCGGTAGTACCGCCACCGATGTCCACCAGGCACACGCCCAGCTCTTTTTCATCGTCGGTCAGCACCGAATAGGCCGAAGCCAGTTGCTCGAGGATGATGTCGTCGATTTCCAGGCCGCAACGGCGCACGCACTTTTCGATGTTCTGCGCTGCGTTGACCGCGCAGGTGACCACGTGGACCTTGGCCTCCAAACGCACGCCCGACATGCCCAGCGGCTCGCGCACGCCTTCCTGGTTGTCGATCACGTAGTCCTGCGGCAGGGTGTGCAGCACGCGCTGGTCGGCCGGAATGGCCACGGCCTGGGCGGCGTCGAGCACGCGCTCGAGGTCGGCCACGCTGACTTCGCGGTCGCGGATGGCGACGATGCCGTGGGAGTTCAGGCTGCGGATGTGGTTGCCAGCAACGCCGACGAACGCCGAGTGGATGCGGCAGCCGGCCATCAGCTGGGCTTCTTCCACTGCGCGCTGGATCGACTGCACGGTCGACTCGATGTTCACCACCACGCCCTTCTTCAGGCCGCGGGACGGATGGGTACCGATGCCTACGATCTCCAGGGTGCCGTCTTCGCCTACTTCACCCACCAGCGCCACCACCTTGGAGGTGCCGATGTCCAGCCCGACGATCATTTTGCCGCTATGCGCGTTTGCCATGGTCCTGCCTCTCTCTAATTCTTCGCAACGGCGGGTTGGGCCGTCGTCGGTGCATTCGGTTCCCGCCAACCAACGGCAAGTCCGTTGGCATAACGCAGATCAATGCGGGCGATGTTGGTGATCTGCTCTTTGAGTGTCTTGTCGTAAATGGCAATGAAACGGCGCATCTTCTCCACCAGATGGTCGCGCCCCAACAACAGCTCGATACCCGGCCCGGCGCTGCCTGCTCCGGTGGTCAGGAACCAGCTGCCCCGCTCGCGCAGCTCCAGGCGAGCGATGGAAAAGCCCAGGGGGCGCAGCATCTGGCTCAATACCTGATACTGCTGCATGACTTGTTGCTGGGCACGCTGCGGCCCGGCCAACTGCGGCAGGTGCTCGTAGTTGGCCAGTTCGCGCGGGGTAAAGGCCTGGCCCTGGTTGTTGAGCAAGGCTTCATCCCCCCAGCGCGCCACCGGCAACTGTTCTTCCAGGCGGATCACCACCTCATCCGGCCACACCCGACGCACTTCGGCGTGGGCGATCCATGGCATCTGCTCGAGCTCCGCGCGCATCGCCGTGAGGTCGACGCTGAAGAAGCTCGCCGCCACGTACGGCGCGATTCGCTGCTGCACCGACTGCTGGCTGATGTAACTGAGGTCGCCTTGCACGTCGATCTTGGTGATCGGCCGGTCGGCATAGGGCATCAGGCGAATCGCGCCTTCGTAGGCGCCGAAGCCTGCAGCCACCAGCAATACCGGCCACAGCAGGCGCTTGAGGCCTCCCAGGCTCGGCCGTGGCAGGCGCGCCGATACGGGCTCGTCGGCCACCAGTCGGCTGGCACCACGTGGCACCGGCTTGCTGCGGCCGGTAACGGGTTGCTGCTGACGTATCATCGCGCCTTGCATGGCTAGTTAACCTCGCGTCGCTACGCTGTCGGCCAGGATCGCCAGCACCAGCTGCTGGAAATCCAGGCCGGCCGCGCGGGCCGCCATGGGCACCAGGCTATGATCGGTCATGCCCGGTGCGGTGTTGACTTCGAGCAGCCAGAACCGGCCCTGCTCGTCCTGCATCACGTCCAGACGGCCCCAGCCTTCGATGCCGATGGCATCGCAGGCGCGTGCGGTCAGGTCGATCAGTTCCTGTTCCTTGACGGCGTCCAGGCCGCACGGGATGCGGTACTGGGTGTCATTGGCGATGTACTTGGCGTCGTAGTCGTAGAACACGTGCGGGGTACCCAGGGCGATCGGCGGCAGCACCTGGCCACGCAGAACGGCGATGGTGAACTCCGGGCCGTGAATCCATTGCTCGACCAGAACTTGCGAATCGTATTTGGCGGCGTCTTGCCAGGCAGCGATCAGTTCCTGTTCGCTGTTCACCTTGGCCATGCCGATGCTAGAGCCTTCATGGGCAGGTTTGACGATAAGCGGGAAGCCCAGTTCCCCACTGGCTGCAACACAATCGCTTTCGCTGGCGAGCACGGCGTGGCGCGGGGTCGGAATACCCAGGCTCTGCCACACCTGCTTGGTGCGCAGCTTGTCCATCGCCAGGGCGGACGCGAGGATGCCGCTGCCGGTGTAAGGGATGCCCAGGCATTCGAGCAGGCCTTGCATGCTGCCGTCTTCACCGCCACGGCCGTGGAGGATGATGAAGGCGCGGTCGATCTTCTCGTTCTGCAAGCGCGCCAGCAGGTCGTCGCCCACGTCGATGGCGACCACGTCGACACCGGCGCTGGTCAGCGCCTCGATCACCGCCTTGCCCGACTTGAGGGAAACCTCACGCTCGGCGCTCTTGCCACCGTACAGCACGGCCACGCGGCCGAAGGCCTTCACGTCGAGGGTGGAATGCAGCTGGTCGTAGGCGCTGGTCATTTCGACTTCTCCTTCTTTGCGCCTGCGAACAGCGGGCTTTTCATCAGTTGCGGGGCCAGGCCACCGACGTCACCGGCACCCTGGCACAGCAGGATGTCGCCAGCGCGCAGCAGCGGCTGGACCAGTGGCGCAAGCTCTGCGCCACGTTCGATGTAGATCGGGTCGAGCTTGCCGCGCTGGCGGATGCTGTGGCACAGCTGACGGCTGTCGGCGCCCGGAATCGGCTCTTCACCGGCCGGGTAGACTTCCATCAGCAGCAGCACGTTGGCATCGCCCAGCACCTGCACGAAATCGTCGTACAGGTCGCGGGTGCGGCTGTAGCGGTGCGGCTGGTAGACGATGACCAGGCGACGGCTCGGCCAGCCACCGCGCACGGCCTTGATTACCGCGGCCACTTCGGTCGGGTGATGACCGTAGTCGTCGACCAGCATCACGCTGCCGCCTTCGACCGGCAGTTCGCCGTAGACCTGGAAGCGTCGGCCGACGCCCTGGAAGCCGGACAGGCCCTGGACGATGGCTTCGTCACTGATGCCTTCGTCCGTGGCGATGGCGATGGTGGCCAAGGCGTTGAGCACGTTGTGATTGCCGGGCATGTTCACCGACACTTCCAGCGGCTCGCAGTCGCGGCGCAGCACGGTGAAGTGGGTCTGCATGCCCTGCTGGCGCACATTGATGGCGCGGATATCGGCCTCTTCGCTGAAGCCGTAGGTAACGGTCGGACGCTTGACCTGCGGCAGGATCTCGCGCACCACCGGGTCGTCCAGGCACATTACGGCCAGGCCGTAGAACGGCAGGTTGTGCAGGAACTCGACGAAGGTTTTCTTCAGCTTGTTGAAGTCGCCTTCGTAGGTGGCCATGTGGTCGGCGTCGATGTTGGTAACGACGGCAACCATCGGCTGCAGGTGCAGGAAGCTCGCGTCACTCTCATCGGCTTCGGCGATCAGGTAGCGGCTAGTGCCCAGCTGTGCATTGGTGCCGGCTGCGGTCAGGCGGCCACCGATGACGAAGGTCGGGTCCAGACCGCCAGCGGCGAACACCGAGGCCAGCAGGCTGGTGGTGGTGGTCTTGCCGTGGGTACCGGCTACGGCCACGCCATGGCGATAGCGCATCAGCTCGGCGAGCATCTCGGCGCGTGGCACTACCGGAATACGACGTTCCAGGGCAGTGGCAACTTCCGGGTTGGCCGGGTTGATAGCGCTCGACACCACCAATACATCGGCGTTGGCAGCGTTCTCGGCGCGGTGACCGACGAAGATCTCGGCACCGAACGATTCCAGACGCTCGGTGACCGGCGAAGCCTTGAGGTCGGAACCGGACACTTCATAGCCCAGGTTCAGCAGCACTTCGGCGATGCCGCACATGCCCACGCCGCCGATACCGACGAAGTGGATGCGGCGGATACGGCCCATCTTCGGCTGGGGCATGGCTTTCTGGCTTTCAACCATGGGCCACCTCCAGGCAGATATCGACCACGGTGCTGGTTGCGGCAGGTTTGGCCAGGCGCCGTGCGGTGCCTGCCATGGTGTTGAGTTTCTCGGGTTGCATCAGCACCTCGTTCAGGCGTTCAGCGAGCTGCGCTGCGCCAGTTGTCGCTTGTGGCATGAGGAAGGCGGCGCCTTCCCGAGCCAGATATTGGGCGTTGTGGGTCTGGTGGTCGTCGATCGCATGGGGCAAGGGCACCAGCATCGAAGGCAGGCCCGCCGCCGCGAGTTCGCTGACGGTCAGGGCACCGGCCCGGCACACCACCATGTCGGCCCAGCCATAGGCGTGGGCCATGTCCTTGATGAACGGCTCTACCTGAGCCTCGACACCTGCCTCGTGATAACGCTCGGCGGTGATCGGCGCGTGGTTCTTTCCGGCCTGGTGGAACACCTCGGGGCGCAGGCCTGCGGGCACTTCGGACAGGGCCTTAGGCAACAATTTGTTCAATGGTTCCGCACCCAGGCTGCCGCCCATGACCAGCAGGCGGGCACGGCGCTCGGCCAAGGGTGCACGCTGCGCGTCCATGAACAATTCGGCACGCACCGGATTGCCGGTGGTACGCAGCTTGTCACTGGCCCCGAAAGTGCCCGGGAAAGCTTCGCAGACTCGTGCCGACAACGGCACCAGCAGCCGATTGGCGGTACCGGCACGGGCGTTCTGTTCGTGAATCACCAGCGGCACACCGCACAACCGCGCAGCCACGCCGCCAGGGCCGGTGACATAACCGCCGAAGCCCAGCACACAGACTGGCTTGAGCTGGCGAATGATCCGCCGCGCCTGCAGCACGGCCTTGACCAGGGTGAACGGCGCCTTGAGCAGCGACAGCTTGCCCTTGCCGCGCAGGCCGGTGACCTGAATCAGGTGCAGGGGCAGGCCGGCCTGAGGCACCAGTTCGTTCTCGATGCCACGTGGCGTACCCAGCCAGTGCACGCTGTAGCCGCGCGCCTGGAATTCACGGGCGCAGGCCAGGGCCGGGAACACGTGGCCCCCGGTGCCGCCTGCCATGATCAATACGTTCTTGCCGTCAGCGGCCATGACCGGGCTCCTCGGCAAAATCGCTTTCCTTGAATTCGTGCTCTTCGCTGCCCAGGTGCGTGCGGCTCTCCCATTCGATGCGCAGCAACAGCCCAACGCAGGCGCAGCAGATCACCAGGGAGCTGCCCCCGTAGCTGAGGAACGGCAGGGTCAGGCCCTTGGTCGGCAGCAGGCCGACGTTCACCCCGATGTTGATCAGGAATTGACCGATCCAAAGGAATGCCAGGCCGAACGCCATGTAGGCGGCGAAGAACTGCTTGGCCTTCTCGGCCCACAGGCCGATGTACAAGGCGCGCACGGTGACGAAGACGAACAGCGCGATGGTCACCAGCGAACCGACCACGCCGAGTTCTTCGGCCAGTACCGAGAACACGAAGTCGGTGTGTGCTTCAGGCAGGTAGAACTGCTTCTGCACGCTGTTGCCCAGGCCCACGCCCAGCCACTCGCCGCGACCGAAGGCGATCAGCGCCTGGGTCAGCTGGTACCCCGAGCCGAACTGATCCGACCAGGGGTCGGTGAAGGTGATCAGGCGCGCCATCCGGTACGGCTGCGCCTGAACCAGCACGAACACCGCCAGCACCGCCAGCACCACCATCAGACTGAAGCGGAACAGCCCCACCCCGCCAAGGAACAGCATGGCTGCTGCCGCGCCCATCATGACCACGGTGGCGCCGAAGTCCGGTTCCATCAGCAGCAAGGCGGCCATGGGCAGCAACACGATGAACGGCTTGAAGAAGCCCATCCAGGTCTCGCGCACCTCGGTCTGCCGGCGTACCAGATAGCCAGCCAGATAGATGACCACGAACACCTTGGCGATTTCCGAAGGCTGTACGTTGAAGAAGCTGAAACCAATCCAGCGCATGGAGCCGTTCACTTCGCGGCCGATTCCCGGCACCAGCACGAGGACCAGCAGGCCGAAGGCACCGATCAGCATCATGAAGCCCATGCGCTGCCAGGTGGCGATCGGCACCAACATGGTGGCGCCACAGGCGACCAGGCCGAGGAACACATACACCAGGTGGCGGAACATGTGGTAAAGCGGGTTGCCCGACTGCACGGCAGCCACTTCCGAGGACGCCGAGGTGATCATCACCAGGCCCAGGCCAAGCAGCGCCAGGCATCCGGCCAGCAGCGGGAAGTCGAGGTCGATGCCACGGCCGCTGATCAGCGGCGACGGGTACGGCTTGAGGATGCCGAAGATCATGCCAGCCCTCCCGCCGCCTGGGCGAACAGGCGCCCGCGTTCTTCGAAGTTCTTGAACATGTCCAGGCTGGCGCAGGCAGGCGACAGCAGCACCGCATCACCGGGCTGGGCCAGCTCGGCGCATCGCTGCACGGCTTCATCCAGGGTCTTTACCCGCACCAGCGGCACCGCATCGCCCAAGGTTTCGGCCAGGCGCTCGGCGTCACGACCAAGCAGCACCACGGCGCGGCAGAAGCGCGACACAGGCACGCGCAGGGCGGCAAAATCGGCACCCTTGCCGTCGCCGCCGGCGATCAGCACCAGTTTGCCTTCGATATCGGCACCCAGGCCCTCGATGGCGGCCAGCGCAGCGCCCACGTTCGTGGCCTTGGAATCGTCGTACCAGTTCACGCCGCTGCGCTCACGCACCCACTGGCAGCGATGGGCCAGGCCACCGAACTCGCGCAGGGCTTCGAGCATCGGCTCGAACGGAAGGCCGGCAGCATGGCCCAAGGCCAGAGCGGCCAGCGCATTGCTCTGGTTGTGCGCGCCGCGGATTTTCAGCTCGCGTGCGGGCATCAGGCTCTGGAACTCGAAGGACAGGTATTTTTCACCATCGACTTCGCGCAGGCCGAATGCCTTGAAGTCGGGCGCATTGAGGCCGAAGGTCCAGCATGGGCGGCCCTCTACCGGCAGCGGCCGGCTCAGCGCGTCCTGGCGGTTGACCACCACCTGGCGGGCACCACGGAAGATCCGGTGCTTGGCCAGGTGATAGGCCGGCAGGCCGCTGTAGCGGTCCATGTGGTCTTCGCTGATGTTCAGCACGGTGGCCACTTCAGCATTGAGCTGGTCGGTGGTTTCCAACTGGAAGCTCGACAGCTCCATGACATACAGCTCGACGTCATCGCTGAGCAGGTCCAGCGCGGGCGTACCCAGGTTGCCGCCGACTGCCACACGTTTGCCTGCCTTGGCGGCCATCTCGCCGACCAGGGTGGTTACCGTGCTCTTGGCGTTGGAACCGCTGATGGCGATGATCGGTGCCTTGGCATGGCGGGCGAACAGTTCGATGTCGCCGGACAGCTTCACACCGCGTGCCGCCGCCTGCTGCAAGGCCGGCGTGGCCAAGGCCAGGCCGGGGCTCACGTACAACTCGTTGGCGCGGCACAGGAAGTCCACGTCCAGCTCCCCACAACGCACTTCCACCTGCGGGTAATCACGGCGCAGGGTGTCCAGTTCCGGCGGTTGCTCGCGGGTGTCGGCGACCGCAAAGGCAATGCCCCGGCTCGCCAGGAAGCGAACCAGGGACATGCCGCTCTTGCCGAGGCCGACAACGATGCGGAATTGGTCGGAAGCGATCAGTGACACGCTCGTCTACCTCAGTTTCAGGGTTGCAAGGCCGATCAGCACGAGGATCACGGTGATGATCCAGAAGCGGACGATCACGCGTGGCTCGGGCCAGCCCTTGAGTTCAAAGTGGTGGTGGATCGGTGCCATGCGAAATACACGCTTGCCGGTCAGCTTGAAGGAGGCGACCTGAATCACCACCGACAGGGTTTCCACGACGAAGATGCCGCCCATGATGAACAGGACGATTTCCTGACGTACGATCACCGCGATGGTGCCCAGTGCAGCGCCCAGTGCCAGGGCACCGACGTCACCCATGAACACCTGGGCCGGATAGGTGTTGAACCACAGGAAGCCCAGGCCCGCGCCAATCAACGCGCCGCAGAACACGATCAGCTCGCCCGAACCCGGCACGTAGGGAATCAGCAGGTATTCGGCGAATTTCACGTTGCCCGACAGGTAGCAGAAGATGCCCAGGGCACCGCCGACCATCACCGTCGGCATGATCGCCAGGCCATCGAGGCCATCGGTCAGGTTGACCGCGTTGCTCGAGCCGACGATGACGAAGTAGGTGAGAACGACGAAGCCGACACCCAGCGGAATGGTGACGTCCTTGAGGAACGGCACGATCAGCGTGGTTTCGACGCTGGTCGGCGCAGTCATGTACAGGAACACCGCGGCGCCCAGGCCGAATACCGACTGCCAGAAGTACTTCCAGCGGCTGGGCAGGCCACGCGAGTTCTTTTCGATCACCTTGCGATAATCATCGACCCAGCCAATGGCGCCGAACAGCAGCGTGACGATCAGCACCACCCAGACATAACGGTTGGTCAGGTCAGCCCACAGCAGCGTGCTGACACCGATGGCGGACAGGATCAAGGCACCACCCATGGTGGGGGTGCCAGACTTGGACAGGTGCGATTGCGGGCCGTCGTTACGGACGGCCTGACCGATCTGGCGGATCTGCAGGGTACGGATCATCCACGGGCCCAGCCACAGCGCCAGGGACAACGCGGTCAGTACACCGAGGATCCCGCGCAGGGACAGGTACTGGAAGACCGCGAAGCCTTTATGGAACTGTTGCAGATACTCAGCCAACAGCAGCAGCATTAATGTTTCTCCCCGCTGGCACCGCACAAAGCCGCCACGACGTTTTCCATCGCAGCGCTGCGCGAGCCCTTGATCAAGATAGTGGTATCGCTGGCACTCTCGGCGCGAACGGCTTCGATCAGCTCAGCTTGCGTAGCGAAATGACGGCCATCGGCGCCGAACGCCGTGACCGCATGAATCATGTTGGTACCCGTTGCATACACGGCATCGACCCTGCCACGTGCGTAGTCACCCACCTGACGGTGGCCTTCTTCTGCCCACTGGCCCAGTTCGCCGATATCCCCCAGCACCAGAACGGTGCGTCCGGAAAAGCCGGCGAGTATATCAATGGCCGCGCACATCGAGGTGGGATTTGCGTTGTAGCTGTCATCGATGACCCGCACACCGTTCGGGGCGATCTGTGCCACCGTGCGGCCCTTGACCGGCTGCACGGCCTCGAGCCCGGCGGCGATGCCGCTCAGGCTCAGACCAACGGCGTGGGCGGCGGCGGCAGCGGCCAGCGCGTTACTGACGTTATGCTCGCCCAGCACGTTGAGTTGCACGGACACAGACGCTCCAGCGCCATGCAATTTGAACGATGGACAGCCCCGCGCGTCACGATCGATATCCGTGGCATGAAAGTCGGCACGGACGTTTTCGCGGGCGAAACTGATGACCTTGTGCGCTCCGGCGCGCGCTTTCCAGATGGCAAAGGCCTTGTCGTCCAGGTTGAGAATGGCTGTGCCGCCCTCACCCAGGCCTTCGAGGATTTCGCCCTTGGCCTCGACGATCTTCTCCGGGCCGCCGAACTCGCCTACGTGGGCGGTGCCGGCGTTGTTGATGATGACCACCTGCGGCCGGGTCAGCTTCACGGTGTAGCGGATCTCGCCGATGCGCGAAGCACCCAGCTCGATGACTGCCGCGCTGTGTTCCGGGGAAATCTCCAGCAGCGTCAGCGGTGCGCCCAGGTCATTGTTCAAGTTGCCACGGGTCGCATGCACCAGCCCACGAGTACGCAGGATGCTGGCCAGCATCTCCTTGACCGTGGTCTTGCCGCTGGAGCCGGTGATGGCCACCACCGGCTTGTCGAAAGCGGCGCGGTTCAACGCACCGAGCTGGCCCAGGGCCAGTCGGCTGTCGGCAACCAGAAGCTGCGGCAGGTCGACACCGGCAACTTCACGCTCGACCAACGCGGCAACGGCGCCCTTGGCCTTCACATCGGCCAGGTAGTCGTGGCCATCGAACCGTGGGCCAGCCAGGGCGACGAAGAGTTGCCCGGCGCCAACGCTGCGGCTGTCGATGCTGACGCCGGTGAAGCTGGCGTCGGCGCCAACCTGACGGGCATTGAGCACCGTGGCCAGCTGGCTGAGGGTCATGGGCTTAAGCATGTGGAGCCTCCCAGGCTGCAAGTGCCTTGTCGGCTTCGATCAGGTCGGAGAATGGGTGGCGCTCGCCATTGATCTCCTGGTAATCCTCATGCCCCTTGCCGGCCAGGACGATCACATCGTTGGCGGCAGCGGTGGCGATCAGGTGTGCGATGGCCTCGCCCCGGCCGGCGACGAATTCCACGTCGGCAGCATTGGCGAAACCTGGGCGAATGTCGTCGAAGATGCCTTGCGGGTCTTCAGTACGCGGGTTGTCATCGGTAACCAGTACGCGGTCGGCCAGGCGCTCGGCCACCCGGGCCATCAGCGGGCGCTTGCCGCGGTCACGGTCGCCGCCACAGCCGAACAGGCACAGCAACTGCCCATGAGCGTGCGGACGCAAGGCTTCGAGCACTTTTTCAAGGGCGTCGGGGGTGTGAGCGTAATCCACCACCACCAACGGTTTGTCACCGCCGCCCAGGCGCTGCATGCGGCCTACCGGCCCCTGCAGATGCGGGGTGACCTTGAGGATTTCGTCGAGCGAATAGTCCAGGGCCAGCAGCGTGGCCACTGCGGCCAGCACGTTGCTCAGGTTGAAACGCCCCAGGAGTTGGCTGCGCAGGGTGCGTTCGCCCTGAGCGGTCACCAGCGTTGCGCGCACACCGTCGTCATCGAACACGGCTTCACGACAGAACAGCGAGGCGTCGGAATCTTCCAGGCTGTAGCTGAGCAGACGGGCTTCGACATGATTGGCACTTGGACGACGGGCGAAGTCATCCGCCAGGCGTCGACCGAACGCGTCATCGAGATTGACTACCTGGCAACGCAGGCTCGGCCAGGAGAACAGCTTGGCCTTGGCGGCCTCGTAGGCCTCCATGCTGCCGTGGTAGTCGAGGTGGTCACGGGACAGGTTGGTCATGACCGCGATATCGAATTCCAGCGCAGCGACGCGCCCCTGCTCCAGGGCGTGCGAGGAAACCTCCATTGCCACGGCCTTGGCGCCGCCCTTCTTCAGGTCGTACAGCGTCGACTGCACCGCGATCGGGTCAGGCGTGGTCAGGCGACCACTCTGCAACTCGCCATAGAAACCAGTGCCCAGGGTGCCGATCAGGCCGCAACGCTGGCCCAATGCATCGAGGGCCTGCGCCACCAGCTGGGTAACGCTGGTCTTACCGTTTGTGCCGGTCACGCCGACCAGGTTCAGTTGACGGCTCGGCTCGCCATAGAAGGTACCGGCGATCCGGGAAAGCTGCGAAACCAGCCCCTTGACCGGAATCAGCGGCGCATCGGTGATCGGCAGCACGCTGGCGCCCTGCTCTTCATAAGCCACTGCTGCGGCACCACGGGCCAGAGCGTCGGCGATATGGTCACGGCCATCGACCTTGGCCCCTGGCACGGCCAAAAACAGGTCACCCGGACGCACGGCGCGGCTGTCCAGGGTCAGTTCACGAATCAGTGGATCGCGGCTGGCGTGGGCGAATAGCTTGCTCAGTGGCATTGTCATCATCCACGCCCTCCCTTGGCGGGTGCTGCATTCACTTGTTGCTGTTCGGTGGGCGGCGGCAGGTTATCCGGCGGCACGTTCATCAAGCGCAGGGTGCCCGACATGACCTTGCTGAATACCGGCGCGGAGACCAGGCCACCGAAGTAGCCGCCTTTGCTCGGCTCGTCGATGACCACGACGATGGCGTAGCGCGGGTCGCTCATCGGGCCGAAGCCGGCGAACAGCGAGCGGTAGGCGTTTTCGGTGTAGCCCTTGGAACCCACGGTGGCCTTGCGCGCGGTACCGGACTTGCCGGCCACGTGATAGAACGGCACCTGGGCACGGAACACCCCGCGCGGCGCCTCGATCACCTGCTGCAGCATGCCCTGCACGGTTTCGGCAGTTTCTTTGGGGATCGCCTGCACCGCCTCTGGCGCCTTGTCGACCTTGAGGATCGAGAGCGGCACCATCTTGCCGTCGTTGGCCAGTGCCGCGTAGGCATGTACCAGCTGTAGGGCGGTAACCGATACGCCATAGCCGTAAGACAGGGTCGCGGTTTCAGCCTTTCGCCATTCCCGGTGGTTGGGCAGGTTACCAACACGTTCGCCCGGGAAGCCAAGGCCGGTGTACTGGCCCAGGCCGACCTGGGACATGACCCGGTAGATGGCCTCGCCACCGATATCGAAGGCGATCTTGCTCATGCCCACGTTACTGGAGTTGATCAGGATGCCGGTCAGGTCGAGGATCGGGCCCTCGCTCCGGGATACGTCCTTGATGGTGTAACGGCCGATCTGCAGGCTGCCCGGATACACTTCGACCTTGTCGGTAGGCTTCCAGCGCCCGCTCTGCAGGGCGGCGCTCATGGAAATCGGCTTGACCGTAGAGCCAGGCTCGAACACGTCGATGATCGCCCGGTTGCGCATGGCTGCGGGGAACATGCTGCGGCGGTTGTTCGGGTTGTAGGTCGGCTGGTTGACCATGGCCAACACTTCACCGGTCTTGACGTCCATGATCACCAGGCTGCCGGCCTTGGCGTCCTGTTCGGCGATGGCGTTGCGCAGCTCGCGGGTGGCCAGGTACTGCAGGCGCAGGTCGATGGACAACGCCAAGGTCTTGCCGGCCTTGGCGTTCTTGGTCACCTGGATGTCCTTGATCAGCCGGCCACGCCGGTCCTTGATCACCTGTCGCTTGCCGGGCACACCGGCTAGCCACTCATCGTAGGCCAGTTCCACCCCTTCACGACCGTGGTCGTCGAGGTCGGTGAACCCGACCATGTGCGCGGTGACATCACCGGCCGGGTAGAAGCGGCGGAATTCTTCGAGGCCGTATACGCCTGGCATCTTCAGGTCGAGCACGTGCTGGCCCTGCTCCGGGGTCAGCCCGCGGACCAGGTAGATGAATTCCTTGTTGGCCTGCTGGGTCAGGCGCTCGGTCAGTTGCTGGGCGTTCTGCCCGAGCGCAGCGGCCAGCTGCGGCCAGCGCTCTTTGGATGCCTGCATTTCCTTGGGGTTGGCCCACAAGGTAGTGACTGGAGTACTGACAGCCAGCGGCTCACCGTTACGGTCAGTGATCAGGCCACGGTGCGCAGGAATCGGGATATGGCGCAGGCTGCGGGCATCGCCCTGGCCCTTGAGGAAGTCGCGGTCGACCACCTGCAGGTCGATGATGCGCCAGCAGATGGCGCCGACCATAATCGCCAGCAGGCCGATCACGACGCGGAAGCGCCACGGGTAGAGTGCGCCTTCAAGCTTCATCATGGCGCCACCATTCGGACTTCGTCCGCAGCGGGCACCCGCATCTTCAACTGCTCGGACGCAAGATTCTCGATGCGGCTGGCGGCGGTCCAGGTGCTTTGTTCGAGAATGAGCCGGCCCCATTCGGCCTGGGCCTTGTCGCGCTCGCTCAACTCACCGTAAAGGGTGTTGAGCAATTGGCGATTCCAGTGCGCACTGTAAGACACAGCGATGGCCGAGACGAGCACAGCGACAAACAGCAGAAGCATCAGGAAGCTTCCGCCTGGCAAAGGCTTGGCAAATAGCCGGCTCACCGAAGCTTCTCCGCCACCCGCATCACGGCGCTGCGCGACCGCGGGTTGGCCTTGAGTTCTGCCTCGGAGGCGAACTGCGCCTTGCCGATCAGGCGGATTTTCGGTTCGAAGACCTTGTGCTGGACCGGCAGGTTGCGCGGCAGGTTGTCTGCCTCACCCTTGGCCAGCTTGCGCATGAAGAGTTTGACGATGCGGTCTTCCAGCGAGTGGAAGCTGATCACCGCCAGGCGGCCACCGACTTCCAGCGCGTCGATCGCGGCTTCGAGGCCGGTTTCCAGGTCGCCCAGTTCGTTGTTGACGTGAATGCGCAGGCCCTGGAAGGCACGAGTCGCCGGGTTCTTGCCCTTTTCCCAGGCTGGGTTGGCAACCTTGAGCACCTCGGCCAGGTCGCCAGTGCGGGTGAACGGCTGCTGCTCGCGGCGCAACACCACGGCACGGGCCATACGCTTGGCAAAACGCTCTTCGCCGTACTCCTTGAAGACACGGGCGATTTCTTCTTCCGGGGCACTGGCGATGAACTCGGCGGCGCTGATGCCCTGATCCGGGTTCATGCGCATGTCCAGCGGGCCGTCATTGAGGAAACTGAAGCCGCGCTCGGGGTCGTCCAGTTGCGGCGAGGATACACCCAGGTCGAGCAGGATACCGCTGACCTTGCCGTCCAGGCCGCGCTCGGCCACCTCGGCACCCAGCTCGGCAAAGCTGCGCTGCACAATGACAAAGCGGCCGTCTTCGGCCGCCAGCGCTTGCCCGGTGGCAATCGCTTGAGGATCTTTGTCGAACCCCAGCAGCCGCCCTTGCGGACCGAGCTTGCTGAGAATCAGGCGGCTATGCCCGCCACGTCCGAAGGTGCCGTCCAGATAGCAACCGTCGGCGCGCAGGGCCAATGCCTCGACAGCTTCGTCGAGCAGGACGGTAATGTGGTTGAAGCCGCTATCTATGGTCACAGGATCAGGTCACGCAAATCGTCGGGCATGGCGCCCGGTTGTTGGATAGCTGCAAGGTCGGCTGCCGAAACCACGTTCCAGGCATCCTCATCCCACAGCTGGAATTTGTTCAGCTGCCCCACCAGCATCGCCTTCTTGTCCAGCTTGGCGTACTCACGCAGGCGGGGCGGTACCAGGAAACGACCACTGCCATCGAGCTCCAGGTCAACCGCATTGCCGATCAGCAGACGCTGCAGGCGGCGGTTTTCCTCACGCAACGACGGCAAGGCACGCAACTTGGCTTCAATCTGTTCCCACTCGTCGAGGGGATAAACACACAAGCAGGGATCAACGGCGTCGATGGTCACGATCAGCTGACCATTGCAACGCGAATCGAGCTCGTCACGGTACCGGCTCGGCATGGCGAGACGGCCCTTTGCATCGAGGCTGACGGCGTTGGCTCCGCGGAACACGGCTGCGATTCCCCACAATGTTAGCTTTTTTGTGCCAGAAAACCCACTTCATCCCACTTTCTGCCACTTGCGCACACTATAGGAATCCGTCCGCTGCACCGTCAAGGCACGTTCATAAGGAAAACCCTTACAGGACCGAGATTTAGCGCGATATAGGAAGGTGGAAGGAATACCGGAGGATGAAAAAAACGTGAAAAATCAAACCGACTCAAACGAATACAGTTCGAAGTTAAAGTGATTTATTAAGAGTAAGATTTTTTCGGTATTACCAGGAAGGATCTGCTATCGATTAAGCAGGAGGGAGGAAGGTGGAGAGTCGATCTGTAAGCCGGGTTTTGTCGAGGACAGTCATTCCTCTACGACGGCCATCACTGGACGCCTCTAGCAACCTACCCGGTTCCGACGCGGGCCACGCCTGATGGAACCCTATTTGGTCTTGCTCCGAGTGGGGTTTACCTAGCCACGAACTGTTGCCAGACGTGCGGTGCGCTCTTACCGCACCTTTTCACCCTTACCGGCACCGAAGTGCTTAGGCGGTTATTTTCTGTGGCACTTTCCGTAGGCTCGCGCCTCCCAGGCGTTACCTGGCACTCTGCCCTATGGAGCCCGGACTTTCCTCCCCCTTCTTTTGCGGAACAAAAGAAGGCAGCGACTGTCCGATCGACTCTCCGCCGCCAAGGTTAACGGTAGCCGGGCTCAAGAACAAGCAATAGCTCAAATTACATCAAATGGCCACTACTGAGCTTTCTGCTTTTCCAGGGCCAATTGATACAACACGTTCTTGCGCACGCCGGTAATTTCAGCCGCCAGGGCAGCTGCACGCTTGAGCGGCAACTCGGCCAGCAGCAAGTCCAGCACGCGCTGCGCCTCGGCACTGACGCCCTCCTCGCCCTCCGGCGCACTCCAGCCGCCCACGAGCACAACGCACTCGCCACGCTGTTGATTGCTGTCGCCTGCGACGAACGCACGCAGCTCGCCCAGCGGCAGCCCCTTGAGGGTCTCGAAGGTCTTGGTCAGCTCACGCGCCAGCAACGCCGGGCGGTCGGCCCCGAACACCAGTTCCATGTCCTCGAGGCATTCAAGGATGCGGTGCGGCGCTTCATAGAAGATCAAGGTACGCGGCTCTTCCTTCACCAGTTCCAGACGCGCGCGACGGCCAGCGGCCTTGGCCGGCAGGAAGCCTTCGAAGATGAACCGGTCCGAAGGCATGCCCGCAGCAGACAACGCGGCGATCAGTGCACAGGCTCCCGGCACCGGCACCACTTTCACACCTGCGGCGCGAGCTTGACGCACCAAGTGATAGCCGGGGTCGGAGATCAGCGGCGTACCCGCATCGGAAACCAGCGCCACATCTTCTCCCGCGAGCAACTTGCCGATGAAGCGCCCACCTTCGTCGCGCTCGTTGTGCTCGTGGCAGGCCGCCAGCGGTGTATCGATGCCGAAATGCTGCAACAGGCGGATCGAATGCCGGGTATCCTCGGCGGCGATCAGGGCGACATCGGCCAGCACTTTCAAGGCCCTGGCGCTCATGTCGTCAAGGTTGCCGATGGGGGTAGCGACCACATACAGCGTCCCCACGGTGGATTTCGAAACCCCTGCCACATCAGTCACTGCGCACACCTGTCTTTCGGATCAAAGGCGCCATTGTAGCCCGAGCACCGGTAACAGGGCGCAAAGAACTTCGCCGACGGCCTGCGCCCGGGCACCTATAGTGAAGGTTCGGCATACAGCAACATCGCGCCCGAGCCACCGGTTGGGTACAATTGCCGGCCAACTTGATCGAGTAACAGGACCTTTACATGATCGCTTGCCTGCGGCTGTTCACAGCCCTCTGCCTCGCCGCCCTGCTGGCAGCCTGCGCCAGCTCGCCCTCATCCAGCCTGGGCGAACTGCCACGCACGCCGGACGCCAGCATCGAGCAACTGCTCGAAAAAGCGGCCACCAGCAAGTCCGCGGAAGATGCCGCCCTGCTGCGCCTGAGCGCGGCCGACCTGGCCTACAAGCAGAAGGACTACCCACGCGCCGCACGCATTCTCGAGCAAGTGCCGATGGACACGCTCAAGCCCGCTCAGCAGATCTTCGCCGCGACCCTCGGTGCAGAACTGGCGATGAGCCGCAACCAGCCCAAGGCCGCCCTGTCCGCGCTGTCGCACCCAAGCCTGCAGCACATCGGTGAGCTCCCCGAAGAACAGCAGGTACGCACCTACAGCGTGCACGCCGCAGCCCTCGAAGCCGATGGCCAGACCCTGGCCGCCGCTCAGCAGCGCGTGCTGCTGACCCCACTGCTCAATGGCCAGGCCGCCAACGCCAACAACGATGCAATCTGGGCACTGGTCGCCGCCCTCCCTGCAGAGCAGTTGCAGCAACCCGCCAGCAACGAAACCCTGGCCGGCTGGAACAGCCTCGCCCTGGCCGTGAAAAGTGCCGGCACGCTGGAACAGCAACAGGCTGCCATCGACACCTGGCGCAAGCAGCACCCGGACCACCCGGCTGCCAAGCAACTGCCGCTGGCCCTGACCAAACTCAAAGAGCTGGCCAGTCAGCCCCTGACCAAGATCGGCCTGCTACTGCCCCAGGAAGGCCCGCTGGCCGGGGTTGCCCGCGCCCTGCGTGACGGCTTCATGGCCGCGCACTTCCAGGCCCAGCAGGCAGGCCAGCAGGCGCCAGCCGTGCAGGTGTACGACAGCTCGCGCATTGGCTCGCTCGACGACTTCTACCGCCAGGCTCAGGCCGATGGCGTGCAACTGGTGATCGGCCCGCTGGAAAAGCCGCTGGTCAAGAAGCTCGCCGCCAATACCCAACTGCCTATCACCACCCTCGCGCTGAACTACGCCGAAGCTGGCCAGAAGGCGCCGCCGCAACTGTTCCAGTTCGGCCTCGCGGCCGAGGACGAAGCCCGCGAAGTATCCCGTCGCGCCCGCGCCGACGGCATGGTTCGCGCCGTGGCACTGGTACCGAGCGGTGAATGGGGTGACCGCGTGCTGGCCGCCTTCCGCCAGGATTGGGAAGGCAACGGTGGCACCATCATCGCCGCCGAGCGCATTGCCCAGCCGGTCGCCCTGGCCCAGCAGATCGCCAACCTGTTCCAACTGCGCCAGAGCGAAGGCCGCGCACAGAGCCTGCAGAGCACCGTGGGCGGCAGCATCGCCGCGCAACCGTCGCGCCGTCAGGACATCGACTTCATCTTCCTCGCCTCGACTCCACAGCAGGCGCAGCAGATCAAGCCGACCCTGAACTTCCAGTACGCCGGCGACGTGCCGGTCTACGCCACCTCGAACCTGTATAGCGCCAGCGGTGACGTGAACCAGTACAACGACATGAACGGCATTCGCTTCTGTGAAACCCCATGGCTGCTCGACACCAGCAACAGCCTGCGTCAGCAAGTGGTCCAGCAATGGCCACAAGCCGCCGGCAGCTTGGGCCGCCTGTACGCCATGGGAGTCGATGCCTACAGCCTGGCACCACGCCTGGGCCAGCTGAAGGCACTGCCGGACAACCGTGTACAGGGCCTTTCCGGCAGCTTGAGCATGAATGCCAGCCAGCGCATCGAGCGCCAGCTGCCATGGGCCGAATTCTCCGGCGGCCAGGTCAAGCGCCTGCCGGACACTACCCGCTGATGCCAGAAGCATCGCCGACCAGCGCCGGCCAGGCCGCCGAACAGCACGCCCTTGAGTACCTTCAGGGGCAAGGCCTGAAACTGCTGACGCGCAATTGGCGATGCAAAGGTGGCGAGCTTGATCTGGTCATGCTCGACGCCGATACAGTAGTATTCGTCGAAGTCCGCTACCGGTTGCATGCGGGCTTTGGCGGCGCCCTCGGCAGTATCGACGGGCGCAAGCAGAAACGGCTGGTGCTTGCTGCCAGCCTGTTCCTGCAGAAGGAGTCCCGCTGGGCCAATCACCCCTGCCGCTTTGACGTTGTCGCCCTGCAGGGCAGCCACCATGCAGGCCTACCGCTTCAATGGCTGAAAAACGCCTTCGAATGCTGAACCCACTTCAATTTTTTTGCTCTATGTTTCGCGGGCTGGACCCTGTTGCGCGTAGCAAAGGCCACCGCCCCACTTAAGGTCACCAGATGGACATGCAATCCCGAATTCGCCGGCTGTTCCAGGCCAGCATCGACACCAAGCAACAGGCAATGGACATCCTGGCACCGCACATCGAGCAGGCCAGCCTGGTCATGGTCAATGCGCTGCTCAACGAGGGCAAGATGCTCGCCTGCGGCAACGGCGGCTCGGCTGGCGACGCCCAGCACTTCTCGTCCGAGCTGCTCAACCGCTTCGAGCGCGAGCGCCCGAGCCTGCCGGCCATCGCCCTGACCACCGACAGTTCGACGCTGACCTCGATCGCCAACGACTACAGCTACAACGAAGTCTTTTCCAAGCAGATTCGCGCCCTGGGCCAACCCGGTGACGTCCTGCTGGCGATTTCCACCAGCGGCAACTCGGCCAACGTGATTCAAGCGATCCAGGCGGCACATGATCGCGAAATGATTGTCGTAGCAATGACCGGGCGTGACGGTGGCGGCATGGCTTCGCTGCTGCTGCCAGAGGACGTGGAAATCCGTGTCCCCTCCACGGTCACTGCACGTATTCAGGAAGTCCACCTGCTGGCGATCCATTGCCTGTGCGATCTGATCGACAGCCAACTGTTCGGGAGTGAAGAATGATCCCCAAGCGCCTCGGCCTGATGGCCCTGACCCTGTGCCTGAGCGTTACCGGCTGCAGCTCGGTACTGACCTCGACCCGCAACTCGCCGATCGAGGATGATCGCGGCACACGCACCATCGGCAGCAAGATCGACGACTCGCTGATCGAGACCAAGGCCTCGGTCAACATCGCCAAAGCCAGCCCAGACCTGGACAAGAGCTCGCATATCGTCGTCAGCAGCTACAACGGCATCGTGCTGCTGGCCGGGCAAACCCCGCGTGCCGACCTCAAGAGCCTGGCCGAACAGACCGCCAGCCAGGTGCAGCGGGTCAAGAAGGTGCACAACGAACTGCAGGTGATGCAGCCCTCGTCCATCCTGGCGCGCAACAACGACGCCTGGCTGACCACCAAGATCAAGACGCAGATGCTGACCGACAACGCGGTGCCCAGCTCCCGCATCAAGGTGATTACCGAGAACGGTATCGTCTACCTGCTCGGCCTGGTGACCCAGCAGGAGGCCAACTCGGCCACTGCCGTGGTGCAGGGTGTGTCGGGGGTGCAGAAGATCGTCAAGCTGTTCGAGTACATCGACTGATTTGGTTGTCGCCCATACCGGCCTCTCGCGGATGAATCCGCCCCTACGGGAGGCCGGCGCCAGCATCAAACAAGCTCCACCTCTTCGTATATCCAGGAAACACCGCATGAAAAAGCTTCTGCTGCCTGCCCTTCTGATCGGCGCCTTCGCCAGCCTGGCTGGCTGCTCCACCCCCAGCCTGATCACGCTCAACGACGGCCGCGAATTCCAGGCTGTCGACGCGCCGCACTATGAGAAGGACACCGGTTTCTACGAGTTCCAGCAACTCGATGGCAAGCGCACCCGCATCAACAAAGACCAGGTGCGCACCATCAGCGACCTGTAATTTCAGGCACCGCAATGAAAAAGGCGATCCACTCGGATCGCCTTTTTTGTTACTTGACCACCTTCAGGCTCGGCCGCCCAGTCGGGCGCGGCGGCTGCCCACCACCCTCTGGCGGGCCATCGTCATCAGGCTCGACACCTTCACCTTCCGACTCGTCATCATCCATGATCGGCGGCTCCAGCTCGAAGACCATGCCCTGGCCGTTTTCACGGGCATAGATCCCGAGAATGGCCCCAACCGGCACGAACAACGAATGGGACACGCCACTGAAGCGCCCCTCGAAGCTTACCGCGTCGTTGTCCATGTGCAGGTTGCGTACGGCACTGGGGGAGATGTTCAGGACGATCTGGCCGTCACTGGCGAAGCCTTGCGGCACCTGGACAGCCGGAAACTCGGCATTGACCAGCATATGGGGGGTGCAATCGTTGTCGACGATCCACTCGTACAGTGCTCGAACCAGATAGGGGCGACTGGAGTTCATCAACGGCTCCTTAAAGCTTGCGCATTTCATGTTCTACGGAGGACAAGCTCGCCACGAATGGCTCGCGAGCGAACTGTCGCTCCATGTAATCCAGCAGCGGCTTGGCTTGCCGCGGCAATTCGATACCCATCACCGGCAAACGCCAGAGTATGGGTAATAGACAGCAATCAACCAGGCTTTGCTCATCGCTCATGAAGCAGGCGAATTCGCCGAACAAGGGCGACACGCCAGTCAGGCTTTCGCGCAGCGCCTTGCGCGCTTCGACACGGGCGGTATCGGCGCTGCGCGGGTCGAGTATGGTATCAGCCAGCACGCACCAGTCGCGCTGGATGCGATGCATCAGCAAGCGGCTGTTGCCCCTCGCCACCGGGTATACCGGCATCAGTGGCGGATGTGGGTAACGCTCCTCGAGGTATTCCATCACCACGGTCGATTCATACAACGCCAGGTCACGATCGACCAGGGTCGGCACACTGCCGTAAGGGTTTACCTCAACCAGCTTCGGCGGAAGGCGGGCGGGATCGACGTCGATGACCTGCACGCTGACGCCCTTCTCCGCGAGCACGAGACGTACCCGGTGAGAATAGTGGTCAGCGGGGTCGGAATAGCAGGCTAACCGGTTGGTTGCGCCCATGTAGCGCCTCCTCGCAAGGGATGCTTGTGAAACTGTAAATGAAAACGCGCCCGGGGCGTCCTGGCAAAATTGCCAGGACGCCCCGGGCGCGTTCAACAACCAGAAATTACTGCGTGATCAATGCACGTCCTTCCAATATTCGCGCTTGAGCAAATAGGCGAATACGAAGAAGAAAGCCAGGTACAGCAGCACATAGGTACCGATGCGCTGGCTTTCCAGTTTGACCGGGTTGGCCGAATAGGCCAGGAAGGTCACCAGGTTCTTGACCTTCTCGTCGAACTGCTCGGTGGTCAGGGTACCGGAATTCGGCGTGATGGTCAGCTGGTCGCAGGCTTCATGGGTCAGCGGGCTGCCAGTCAGTGGGTCGAATTGCTTCTTGCCATCGACCACGGTCTGCACCTGCTTGCAGCCAACCACCTGGTTGCCTTGCAGGCCGACCAGCACGTTGGGCATGCCGACATTCGGGAATACTTTGTTGTTCACCCCGTAAGGCCGCGATTTGTCCTCGTAGAAGCTGCGCAGGTAGGTGTACAGCCAGTCGGTACCGCGCACGCGGGCAACCAGGGTCAAGTCAGGGGGTGCCGCACCGAACCAGGTCTTGGCATCCGCCGGCTGCATGCCGATGGTCATGTGGTCGCCGATCTTGGCACCCGTGAACACCAGCTTTTCCAGCATCAGCTCGTGAGGGATGCCCAAGTCGTCGGCAACTCGCTCGTAACGCTGGAACTTGGCGCTGTGGCAGCCCATGCAATAGTTGGCGAAGGTTCGCGCGCCATCCTGCATGGCCGCCTTGTCAGTCAGGTCGATATCGACCTTGTCCAGCTCCAGGCCATGTTCGGCAGCGAAGGAAAAGGCAGGCATCACTGCCAGCAAAAATACTGCAATCAACTTTTTCATCAGCCAGTCACCCTTTCCGGAACCGGTTTGGTCTTCTCGAGCCTTGTGTAGAACGGCATCAGCAGGAAGTAGGCGAAGTACAGCACCGTGCACACCTGCGACAGCAAGGTACGCCCAGGCGTCGGGGCCAGCACGCCGAGCACGCCGAGAATCACGAAGGCCACGCAGAACACCAGCAGGAAGATCTTGCTGATCCAGCCCTTGTAGCGCATCGAGCGCACAGGGCTGCGGTCGAGCCAGGGGAGGACGAACAGCACGGCGATCGCGGCACCCATGGCGATCACCCCGAACAGCTTGTCAGGCACCGCACGCAAGATCGCGTAGAACGGCGTGAAGTACCAAACCGGCGCGATGTGCTCAGGCGTCTTGAACGCGTTGGCCTGCTCGAAGTTGGGTTTTTCCAGGAAGTAACCACCCATCTCCGGGAAGAAGAACACCACGGCGCAGAACACGAAGAGGAAGACCACCACACCGACGATGTCTTTCACGGTGTAGTACGGGTGGAACGGAATGCCGTCCAGGGGGATGCCGTTCTCGTCTTTTTTCTTCTTGATGTCGACGCCGTCCGGGTTGTTCGAACCCACTTCATGCAGCGCCAGGATATGTAGCACCACCAGGCCGAGGATCACGATCGGCAGGGCCACCACATGCAACGCGAAGAAGCGGTTCAGGGTGATGCCCGAAATCAGATAGTCGCCGCGGATCCACTGGGTGAGGTCACCGCCGATCACCGGAATGGCGCCGAACAGCGAAATGATCACCTGGGCACCCCAGTACGACATCTGCCCCCACGGCAGCAGGTAGCCCATGAATGCCTCTGCCATCAGGGCCAGGTAGATCAGCATGCCGAACAGCCAGACCAGTTCGCGTGGCTTCTGGTAGGAGCCGTAGAGCAGGCCACGGAACATGTGCAGGTAGACCACGATGAAGAACGCCGAGGCCCCCGTAGAGTGCAGGTAGCGCAGGATCCAGCCGTACTCGACGTCACGCATGATGTACTCGACCGAGGCGAACGCCTCTTCCGCCGAGGGCGTGAAGCTCATGGTCAACCACACACCGGTGACAATCTGGTTGACCAGCACCAGCAGGGCCAGGGAGCCGAAGAAATACAGGAAGTTGAAGTTCTTGGGCGCGTAATACTTGCTCAGGTGGTCTTCCCACATCTTGGTGGCGGGGAAGCGAGCATCAATCCAGTCCATGAACTTGCTCATCATGCTTTCTCCTGGTCGACGCCGATGACGATGATGTCATCCGACTCGTAAGAGTGCGGCGGCACTGGCAGGTTGAGAGGTGCTGGCTGCGACTTGTAGACACGCCCAGCAAGGTCGTAATGGGAGCCGTGGCACGGGCAAAAATACCCACCCACCCATTTCGGACCCAGGTCGGCGGGCGCGACCTCCGGGCGGAACGTCGGCGAGCAACCCAGGTGAGTACACAGGCCGACGAGGATGAGGATTTCCGGCTTGATCGAGCGCACCTGGGGGTCGACATAGGTCGGCTGCACCGACGCCTTCGATTCCGGGTCGGACAGCTCTGCCGTGATCTTCTTGAGGTTACCGAGGATCTCTGGCGTTCGCCGCACGATGAATACGGGCTGGCCGCGCCACTCAGCGACCATCTGCTGCCCAGGTTCGACCTTGGCGATATTGACCTTCACCGGTGCACCAGCCGCTTTCGCCTTGGCACTGGGAAACCATGACCCCACGAACGGTACCGCAGCCCCCACTGCCCCCGCTGCCCCGACCACGGATGTCGCGGCTACGAGGAAGCGGCGCCGGCCTGCGTTGACGCCGTCATTGCTCATTCAGTCCTCTCCCATCAGCTTGCTTGGCCTGTTGGATCAGGCCTGTACTTAGGTAATGTCTGTGGCACTAAAAATTGGCCGCCATGGTAAGTAACAAAACCACACAATGACAAGGTGATTACCCCCACTACAGGCTGCAACCCTCGCTTTGCTTGATCTGCGTCTATGCGCCAAGTCGCCACCGACATGCTGACAGGTTAGTTCAAGACATAAAAAAAGCCCGGTTCCAAGGAACCGGGCTTTTTTCGACTGCCGAAGCGGTATTAACGCTTGGAGTACTGAGGACGCTTACGCGCTTTACGCAGACCCACTTTCTTACGCTCGACTTCACGAGCGTCGCGGGTGACGTAGCCAGCACGACGCAGAGCGCCACGCAGGGTTTCGTCGTATTCCATCAGAGCGCGGGTGATACCGTGACGGATCGCACCGGCTTGACCGCTGACACCACCACCGGAAACGGTGACGTAGATGTCGAACTTTTCAACGGTCTCGGTCAGTTCCAGCGGCTGGCGAACAACCATGCGAGCGGTTTCGCGACCGAAGAACACGTCCAGAGAACGGTTGTTGATGGAGATGTTACCAGTACCCGGACGCAGGAAAACGCGAGCGGTTGCGGTCTTGCGACGGCCAGTGCCGTAATTTTGAGTCGCCGACATAATGAACTATCCCGTTAGATCTTCAGTTCTTGAGGCTGCTGAGCAGTGTGTGGGTGAGCAGCACCCGCGTACACTTTCAGCTTGCGGTACATGTCGCGACCCAGCGGGTTCTTCGGCAGCATGCCTTTGACCGCGGTTTCGATAACACGCTCAGGGGCTTTGGCGATCAACTTCTCGAAGTTGATTTCCTTGATGCCGCCTGGGAAGCCGGAGTGGGAGTAGTACATCTTGTCGGAAGACTTGGCACCAGTTACACGGATCTGCTCGGCGTTGATGACGACGATGTAGTCGCCGGTGTCAACGTGAGGGGTGTATTCTGGTTTGTGTTTGCCACGCAGACGGCTAGCGATTTCGGTAGCCAGACGACCCAGGGTCTGGCCAGCGGCGTCGACTACGAACCACTCGCGCTTTACTGTTTCCGGTTTAGCAGTAAAAGTTTTCATTCTCTAAAGCCTCAGAGGCCGCCCAGCGAAAAATAGACGGCGAATCTTACTGGATAGTGCACACCTTGCCAAGGGCAAGCGCGCAGCCGAACACAGGCGCTATTGGGGGCTCGGGTCGGGCACGCCAATGTTCGACGGGGTTCATCCTGCGTGGTGGTGCATCACTTCCTCCACACGGAGAGGGGCCGAATTATCCAGATTGCGCGAAAAATTTCAACCTGCTTTTATGGGTGTCTTTGCCCAAGGAGTGCTTTCCCGATGGAATACCGCAAGCTCGGCCGTACCGACCTGGACGTCAGCGTCCTTTGCCTGGGCACCATGACCTGGGGCGAACAGAACGATGAAGCCGAGGCCTTCGCCCAGATCGCCATGGCCAAGGCCAGCGGCATCAACTTCATCGACACCGCCGAGATGTACCCGGTGCCACCGCGCCCCGAGACCTATGCCGCCACCGAGCGCATCATCGGCAACTGGTTCCGCCAGCAGGGCGACCGCGATGACTGGATTCTCGCCAGCAAGGTCGCCGGGCCCGGCAACGGCATCAGCCACATCCGTGACGGCCAGCTCAAGCACAACCGAGCACACATCGTTGCTGCGCTGGACGAGAGCCTCAAGCGCCTGCACACCGACCGCATCGACCTGTACCAGTTGCACTGGCCGGAGCGCAGCACCAACTTCTTCGGCAAGCTGGGCTACCAGCACCTGGCCAATGACCTGTTCACACCGCTGGAAGAAACCCTCGAGGTGCTCGATGAACAGGTGCGCGCAGGCAAGATTCGCCATATAGGCCTGTCCAACGAAACGCCGTGGGGCACCATGAGGTTTTTGCAGTTGGCGGAAAGCCGCGGCTGGCCGCGGGCAGTGTCGATCCAGAACCCGTACAACCTGCTCAACCGTAGCTTCGAAGTGGGCTTGGCCGAAGTGGCGATACGCGAGCAGTGCGGTTTGCTGGCCTATTCACCGCTGGCCTTCGGCATGCTCTCGGGCAAGTACGAAAATGGCGCCCGGCCTGAAAAAGGCCGCCTGACCCTGTTCAGCCGTTTTGCCCGCTACTCCAACCCTCAGACCGTGGCGGCCTGCAGCCGCTATATGCAACTGGCCCAGGCCCATGGCCTGGACCCGGCGCAGATGGCTCTGGCCTTCGTCACGCGCCAGCCGTTCGTAACCAGCACCATCATTGGCGCGACCGACCTGATACAGCTGGAGAGCAACCTCAAGAGCCTGCAGCTACACCTGGGCGATGAGCTGCTGGCGGCGATCGAAGCGATTCATCAGGAGCAACCGAACCCGGCGCCTTGAGCCACGCGCGCGCGCCGTGCGGGAGCGGGGTAGACACAATCGCCAAAAAATAAGACGATCCAGCCGGTGATTGACCACTCTACCCTATAAGAACAATGACAATGATGTTTACCCAACCCTCGGCGTCGCTGCGGCGCGTCAGCATCCTGGCCATTGACAAGGTGTTTGCTTCAACCCTGATGCAGGCCAAGGATTTCTTCCACCTCGCCAGCCTGCGCTACAGCAAACAGCTGGGGCTGGGCCTTCAGCCCATGTTCGACATCAGCCTGGTGAGCCCGGACGGCCAGCCGGTGGACAGTTTCAGCAACGTGCAACTGCCGGTAGACGGCGGCCTCGACGATGCCGACGTGATCATCCTCCCGGCCTTCTGGGAGGACTTCGACATCCTCTTGCGACGCTACCCCCAGATACTGCCATGGTTGCGCCAGCAGCATGCCCGTGGCGCGGTGCTGTGCGCCGAAGCGAGCGGGGTATTCTGGCTGGCTGAAGCTGGCTTGCTGGACGGCAAGGAGGCGACCACGTACTGGCGTTTCTTCGCCAGTTTCGCCGAGCGCTTCCCTAAGATCCGGCTGAACCAGGACAAGCACCTGACCGATGCCGACAACTTGTATTGCGCGGGCGGCACCACCTCGGCCTGCGATCTGTACATCTACCTGATCGAGCGCTTCTGCGGGGCCAATGTGGCCCGTGCCGTGGCCCGCGACATCCTCTACGAAGTGCAGCGCAACTACACCCCCGGGCGCATGGGCTTTGGCGGGCAAAAACTGCACCAGGACCTGATCATCCTGCAGATCCAGCACTGGCTGGAAGAGCACTTCGCCGACAAGTTCCGCTTTGAAGATGTGGCCCGCAACCACGGCATGAGCATCCGCAACTTCATGCGCCGTTTCCAGGGCGCCACGGGTGACAAGCCGTTGCACTACCTGCAGCGGCTGCGGATCGAGACGGCCAAAGGGCTACTGTCGAGCACGCGCAAGAGCATCAAGACCATCAGCTATGAAGTGGGCTATGACGATGCCAGCTTCTTTGCGCGGTTGTTCCGCCAGCACACGGAGTTGTCGCCGAACCAGTATCGGCAGCAGTTCATGCAGGAAGCTTGAAGCGCCTGGGGCTGCCCTGCAGCCCATCGCCGGCAAGCCGGCTCCCACAGGGTTCGTGTCAGCTTATAGCGCCGCCAATCCTGTGGGAGCCGGCTTGCCGGCGATGGGCCGCAAAGCGACCCCAATGGTTTACGGCTTGTGCGCGCGCGAAAGGAATTCGTGCGACTGCATCTCCAGCAACCGGCTCAGGGTCCGCTGGAACTCGAAGCTCAGCCGCCCGCCGGTATACAGATCCTTCAGCTCTACCTCAGCCGAAATGATCAGCTTGACGTTACGGTCGTAGAACTCGTCCACCATGTTGATGAAGCGACGGGCGATGTCATCGGTGGTGACACCCATCTGCTCGACGTTGCTCAGCAACACGGCATGGAAAATCTTGCCCAGTTCGATGTAGTCGTTCTGGCTGCGCGGCCCGTCGCACAGGGCACGGAAGTCGAACCAGGCGACGTCGTCACAGGTGCGCAGGGCATTGATCGGCCGGTTCTCGATCATCAGCACATCATTCTCGACGGCCTGGGTGCACTCAGGTGTCAGCGCCTTGAAGCTCGCACGCATGCTCTGGTGCGCGGCGTCGTTGAGCGGGAAGTGGAACAGTTCGGCCTGCTCCAGGTGGCGCAGGCGGTAGTCGACGCCGCTGTCGACGTTCACCACATCGGTGTACTGCTTGATCATGGCGATGGCCGGCAGGAAGCGCGCACGCTGCAGGCCGTCCTTGTACAGCCCGTCTGGAACGATGTTGGAGGTCGCCACCAGCGAAACGCCGTTCTTGAACAGCTCTTCCATCAGGGTGCCAAGGATCATGGCATCGGTGATGTCGGAAACGAAGAACTCGTCGAAGCAGATGACCTTGGCCTCTTCGCTGAAACGCTTGGCGATGATGGTCAGCGGGTTCTTCTCGCCCTTGAGGGTCTTCATCTCCTCGTGGACGCGCTTCATGAAGCGGTGGAAGTGCGTACGCATCTTCTGCTTGAACGGCAGTGCCTCGAAGAACGTATCGACCAGGTAGGTCTTGCCGCGCCCTACCCCACCCCAGAAGTACAGGCCCTTGACCGGCGTCTGCTCCTTCTTGCCGAACAGTTTGCCGAACACGCCCGGCTTGTTGTTCTGCGCAGCGATCAGGTCGTCGTACAGACGCTGCAGGTGACGCACTGCAGTTTCCTGCGCCGCGTCATGGAAGAAGTCGGGACGTTTCAGATCTGCTTGATATCGTTCTAGGGGCGTCATGATTTCGTTAGCGAGGCAACAAAAAACGGGCCGTCACTGTAGCGACAGGCCCGCTTAATGGCAATGCGACTTGCGTCAATATGCCTCATTCGAGGCAGTAATCCGCTGCATGGCACCGGTTTCAAGGGGGTTCGCGGGGCATGCCCGCTCCCACACTCAGTCCTGTTGTGGCGCAAGCGCCTCACGCAGGCTCACGATCGCCGCATCACGGGCTTCGGCGCCCTCGAACTGCGGCCCTTCGGCAACCTGCTCGCCGGCCAGCCACAGGCTGAAGCCCAGGCCTTCGACGCGCACATCGGCTTCACCACCCTGCTGCAACTGCTTGCTCACGGCACCGGCGCTCTTGCCATCGGCGAAGCTGCGCGACAGCAGCAACTGCTCGCCATCGGCGGCCAGCAGGCGGAAGCGGAAGCTGCCATCCTCGTCACGGAAGCTGACGAAGCGCGCACTCTTGGCGGCCTTCTTCTTCACCTCGGTGCCGGCCTGCACGCTGCTGCGGAACGAACGCAGGCCAACGGCTTCGCGCAGCTGCTCGAGGAACGGCGTGGCGATCTTGCGTGCTTTCGCGGCACCAGCCAGGAGAATGTCTTCCAGGTCTGCCGGGCGCGAAATCAGCTGGTGGTAGTGCTCGCGTTTTTCCGCCAGCTGGCCGTCCAGCAACTGGAACAGGCGCTGCTTGGCTTCACCCCAACCCAGGCCCTGCAGCAGCTCTTCGCGGAACTCGGCGCATTGGGCTGGCGTGGAGAAGGCCTGGAACAGAGTGAACAGGTGAGCGTTGTCCGGGTCCTTGGCTTCGCCCGGGGCGCGCGAGTCGGTGACGATGCGCGAGATGGCGTCCTTCATGTCCTTGGCGCTGGTGAACAGCGGGATGGTGTTGTCGTAGCTCTTGGACATCTTGCGACCGTCCAGGCCCGGCAGGGTCGCCACACTCTCCTCGATCACCGCCTCCGGCAGGGCGAAGAACTCCTTGCCCTGGCCGAACAGGTGGTTGAAGCGCTGGCCGATGTCGCGGGCCATTTCCACGTGCTGGATCTGGTCACGGCCGACCGGCACCTTGTTGGCGTTGAACATCAGGATGTCTGCGGCCATCAGCACCGGGTAGCTGTACAGGCCCATGGTCACGCCGGCATCCGGGTCTTCGCCGTTTTCCAAGTTCTTGTCCACCGAGGCCTTGTAGGCGTGGGCGCGGTTGAGCAGGCCCTTGGCGGCGACGCAGGTCAGCAGCCAGGTAAGCTCGGGGATTTCGGGTATGTCGGACTGGCGGTAGAAGGTCACCTTTTCCGGGTCGAGGCCACCAGCCAGCCAAGTGGCGGCGATTTCCAGACGCGAGCGCTGGATGCGCAGCGGGTCATCGCACTTGATCAGGGCGTGGTAGTCGGCCAGGAAGTAGAACGAGTCGACACCGGGCTGCTGGCTGGCAGTGATCGCCGGGCGGATGGCGCCCGCGTAATTGCCCAGGTGCGGGGTGCCGGTGGTGGTGATACCAGTGAGAATGCGCGTGGTCATGGGTGTTCGCTTATTCAGGCTTGGCTCAATTCGAAAGGCGCGGCAGCAGCAGATCCTTCAGATCGGTCAGCTTGCCATGGAAGAAGTGTCCGCATTCTGCCACTTTCAGCAGCTCATGGGGGCGCGACAGGCTGTCGGACCAATCGTAAACGAGCTGCGGCGCCACCACTTCGTCGGCGTCAGGCTGCACCACCGTGATCGGGCAACGCTGCGGCAGCGGGAATTCGGCGGTCAGGCGCATCACCGCCGGAGCGATCATGAACAGGTGCTGCAGCGTCACACCGGCAGTTTCCAGGCGCCCGGCCAGGCTGGTGGCAACGAAACCACCGAACGAGAAGCCCATCAGCACCAGCGGCAAGTGCGGGTGTTGCTCACGCAGCCAGGCGGCGGCGGCTTCGGCATCGGCCACTTCGCCCGCGCCCATGTCGTGGCTGCCAGCGCTCTGGCCGACGCCGCGGTAGTTGAAACGCAAGGTTACATAGCCGGCATCACGCGCAGTGCGCTGTAGGGTCGAGACCACCTTGTTGAGCATGGTGCCGCCCTGAACCGGATTCGGGTGGCAGATCAGCACCGCACCGCGGGCATCGGCCACGTCCAGGTACAAGGCTTCCAGCTGGCCCTCAGGGCCATCGATGAACAAGGGGGTTTCGCGGACAAGCAAGGCACTACTCCGTGACCTCGAAGGGGGTCGACTCGTCTAGGTGTGGAATTCTGTTCTGATTTGCGATCGCTCGCGGTATACAGCGCAGGTCTGAGCCGTTAACGTAAAGCAAAGCCGTTTATAGAGGAAGGACTCGTGGAACTCTCGCTCCTTGTTTGGTTGTTGCCAACCCTGGCCCTGGTCATTGGCGTCGCCATCGGCTTCGTCGTGGCGCGCCTGCTGCCCAATGCAGCACCCAGCAGCACCCAGCGTCAGCTGGATGACATTCAAAAGCGCTTCGACAGTTACCAGAACGAAGTGGTCACCCATTTCAACAGCACCGCCGTGCTGGTCAAGAAACTGACCCAGAGCTATCAGGATGTGCAGGATCACCTGGCCGAAGGCGCCAACAGCCTGGCCCTGGACGAAGTGACCCGTCAGCGCCTGCTGGCGGCCCTGCACTCCGAAGCGGCCCAAGGCCCACGCGACCGCTTGACCCCGCCACGCGACACCGCCGAAGTACCGCGCGATTACGCGCCGAAGTCGCCGAACTCGCCGGGCATGCTCGATGAGAGCTACGGGCTCAAGCGTTGATTCGCTGAAATGAACAAGGCCTCGAAAGAGGCCTTTTTCTTGTGTGTAATTCACCGTCCACATCGCCGGCAAGCCGGCTCCCACAAGGGGGGAGCGAAGCTGTATACATGTGGGAGCCGGCTTGCCGGCGATAGGGCCAACGCAGACAAATCAGCTACAAGCCTTCAGCGCCTGCTCGACATCCGCCAGCAGATCCTCCACGTCCTCCAAGCCTACCGACAACCGCACCAACCCCTCCGAAATCCCATGATGCGCACGCTCTTCAGGTGTGTAGCTCGAATGGGTCATGCTCGCCGGATGCTGCGCCAGCGACTCGGCATCCCCCAGGCTCACCGCCCGGGCGAAGAGCTGCAACGCATTCATGAATCGCCGACCGGCCTCGATACCGCCCTTAAGCTCGAAAGCGATCATCCCGCCCGGCAGACGCATCTGCCGCCGGGCCAATTCGTACTGGCCGAACGTTGGCAGCCCCGGATAGTGAATCAGCTCGACCTGCGGCTGACATGCCAGGAACTCCGCGACCTGCTGGGCATTGGCACAATGGCGGTCCATGCGCAGCGCCACGGTCTTGATACCCCGCATCAACAGCGAAGCATCGTGCGGCGACAACACAGCGCCGGTCAGGTCCTTGAGGCCTTCCAGACGAATCCGGTCGATCAACGCCTGGCGCCCGATCACCAGCCCGGCGGTGAGGTCGCCATGGCCGCTGAGGTACTTGGTGGCCGAATGCACCACCAGGTCGGCGCCAAGTTCCAGCGGCCGTTGCAGATACGGGGTGCAGTAGGTGTTGTCGACCACGATGTGGATGTCATGGCCACGCGTTGCTTCAGCCACGGCCGTAATATCGACCAGCTGCATGTTGGGGTTGGCCGGCGTTTCGAAGTAGATCATCCGCGTCTTGCGGGTGATCGCCGCCTTGAGCGCCTTGCTGTCGTTCAGGTCGACGTGGCGGATCTTCACCCCGAACTCGCCGATGCCATGGTGCAAAAAGGCGAAGGTGCAGCCGTACAGGGTGGTACCGACGATCAACTCGTCACCGGGCCGAAGCAAGGTCCACAACGTCGACGTGATGGCCCCCATGCCCGACGCCAGGGCCAGCCCAGCCTCACCGCCTTCCAGGGACGCCATGCGCTGTTCCAGCAGCGCCAGTGTCGGGTTGGAAATGCGGCTGTAGAAATGCCCGCACTCCTCACCCGCAAAACACGCTGCGCCATATTCAACCGTCGGGAAGGCATAGGTCGCGGTCTGGTACACCGGCGGCACCAAGGCCCCACCGTGGGAAAGCGGATCGTAGCCATGATGGATGGCACGCGTGGAGAAACCGTTGTTGTTGTTATGGGAGTCGCGCATGGCAACAGCCTCTGGTGGTTTGTTATAAGCTTATGCCACCGAGCCGCCTGATATTTTCCAAAATCGCCCCCACAATTGGCCATGTTTTGGAACAAAAACAATAAATATCCAACCAGGAGGGCAAATCATGCCTGCAAGCTTAGACCGCACCGACCGCGCCCTGCTCGCCGCCCTGCAGGACAACGCCCGCCTAACTGTCTCCGAACTCGCCGACCAAGTTGCACTGACCACTTCGCCTTGCTGGCGACGGGTCAAGTTGCTGGAAGACAACGGCTATATCACCGGCTACCAGGCGATTCTTTCGCCCAAGTCGCTGGGGTTCGGGGTGACTGCGTTCGTCAGCATCATGATGGACTCGCATACCAAGGATATGGCCTTGGCGTTCGAGCAACGGCTGATGGAGATTCCCGAGATCGTGAGTTGCCATAACATCTCCGGGCGGTACGATTTCCTGCTGGAAATTCTGGCGCGGGACTTGGAATCGTTCGGGGAGTTTACGCGGGAAGTGCTGCAGCGGTTGCCGGGGGTGAAGGAGATTTACTCAAGCTTTTCCTACAAGGCGGTTAAGGAAAAGCGCGTGATCCCTGTGTCGGAAACGCATATCTGAATCAGATCTTTCAAGTTCGTAGGAGCTGTCTTACCGATTGACAGGCTGCGCCTGACATACGGGAAAAATTGCCTGGAGCACGCTTGCCATGTAGCGACCAGGAGGATGACTACATGGCTCAAAAGCAAACTGTATATCTGGAACGCACGCAGGTTCAGGCCCCGGTTTTTCTCGAAGCCACATGGGTCAGCCCCAACGAACCTGACAGGACACCGCTTACACCTGTAGCTGGCGGTGGTGGGCCCGGCTACGGCGGATGGGGCCTGGATGCAGGGCGACCACGAGGTACCGGAGGGCCGAGCCGATTTGCGCCCGAAAAAGGCTGGCGTACGGTTTTTGGAGAAGAACATAACGGCACTCATAGCCATTACAAAAACCAATATGCACACGTGCTTCAAGAACTCCCGGCACAAATCGAAGCTGAACTCGCGGCGATTGAACAACAGGCGAGCGCAGCAGCAAGTAGCCCTTCTCAGCTTGCTGTACTACAGCAACAACTGACCACCGAGAATCTGCAACGAAAGCGTGCCGACTACCTGCAAACCTTGCCAACGGCAACCGGGTTCTACGGTGCGGTTCCCTTCTATAAGCGATATGACTCCTTTGCCACCCGACTGAGTGATGAGGGGGCTTACCCACTCGTTGGCACAGCCGAAGAATGGGGACAGCGGGTTTGGGGAACATTCGATGCATCGGTCGATGCTGCCTATAAGTTGCACATAGCCGCGCAAAAATATCAGGCATTGGCGAGCATGCTGCCAGGGTTGGCCCATCAAGTAGACAAGGCTGAACTTGAGCAACTCACCATTGACCTGAGGAGCGCGATTGAACGCAGAGTCAAACAGATTCAACTGGAGCAGCAGACTTGCTTCAACTGCCTGCCCAACTTCCTACAGCATCAGCTAATTCAGGCAGCCCCACTCCAGGAGACTGACACCCTCACCCAGCAACTGTCGGCCTATGCGAATGCCACCCATGCACTCATAGCGACAAAACAGGCCGAAGTACCGGCTTTCAGCGAGTCCAACCCGGAGATTGTTGGGCCGCTGTCCAAGCCGCAAACCGAGGCTCTGCAGCATCTGGTGAATGAGCAGGCAACACGCCGAGCTGGACCGCTCTGGGCGGACTATCACCGCGCACTTGCCCTGACCGAGTCCATCCGCTACCTGCAAGGGTTCAGTGCTGCAATGGATAACCTGGCGCAGCGAGCCGTTGAAGTCGAACGGCTGCAAGCGCGGTATGCGGCGGAACTGGCAGCCGCTCAGGAAGCTGCACGGCAACAGGCCGAGGCTGAGCGATTGGCTGCAGAAGAAGCCGCTCGGCTACAAGCTGAGGCCGAGCGATTGGCTGCAGAAGAAGTCGCACGGCTACAAGCTGAGGCCGAGCGGCTGGCTGCAGAGGCTGAACGTCAGCGACTTGAATCAGAACGTCAGGGCATCAGCTACATCACCGATGTCCGAATTTCCTCTTCAGTACCGGCCATCACGCCGATAGGTGCTGCCACATTCGCGATTGCCGAGAGCGCTTCCGCTGCTCTACTGGAAGAGATCACTGCCGCCACAAGTCGAATGGCCACAGCAGCAATTGCCACCATCCCCCAGTTGGCCGTTGCGATCCTGACGGCAGCTTGGCCATCAACACTTGGCAACGCGGAACGCCGCTATCTGATCAGCACGCCACTTTCCAGCCTTTCGCCACCCGGAGGACCTGACCTTGTAGCCCTGGCCACGTCTTCCACTAGCGTCGACGTGCCGTACTTGCTTGCGGGCAGTGAAGACGAGAACGAACTGGAGTTGTACGTATTACCTGGTGGAAAGCCGATAGCTGTCCGCGCGACCACATTCGACAGCGAGCGACAGGTCTACAGCCTTGCACTGGACAACCCCCAACGGATCCTGACATGGACACCAGCAAGCGCTCCGGGGGCAGAAGTAGGTAGCTCCACTAGCCTGCCACCCGCTCCACCGGCCACAGTCGTTTACACCGGCAGCAGCCTTACCCCTGTAAACACTGAGTCCGAAAGCTACCCTGCTCTGGATCTGCTGGATCAAGAACGGCTAATTATCACTTTCCCGATCGACTCGGGATTGCCGCCTATTCTGGTGGTGTTCAAAAGCCCGCGTTATGAGCCCGGAGTTGTCAGCGGGATTGGCGCACCTTTGGCCGGTGTATGGCTTGGTGAAGAGACACGCAACGCTGGTGCCCTAATACCTCAGCACATCGCCGACTTGCTTCAAGGAAAGGAGTACCGAGATTTTGACGCGTTCAGGATAGACTTCTGGAGAGCAGTGGCGAATGACCCTGAGCTGTCAAAACAATTCGCCAAGCAAAATCTCATTCGTATGCGTGAAAAAGGAAATGCGCCAAGTGTACGAGAGTCTGACGCTTATAGCCTGCACAAGAGTTTTATCCTGCACCATGTAATCCCAATCAGTGAGGGTGGCGCTGTATATGACATCGATAACTTGAGAATCGTCACTCCGTCAGCACATCAGAAAATTCACTATGGAGACAAACTATGATAATGAAGAACAATTACAGCGATTACACTGAGTCCGAATTCATCGAATTCCTACAAGAAATTTACCGTGCTAACGCCGAAGAACCAGATGAAATTCTTGCGCCTCTTCTCAGTCATTTTTCCACTGTGACGGAGCATCCTAGCGGAACAGACCTGATCTATTGGCCAGAAAGCGACGATCAAGGTGAGCTTGAAGCAGTATTGAGCATTGTCAAAAAGTGGCGTGCTGCCAATGGAAGGCCTGGATTCAAAGTCCCCTGAAATACAAACCCTAATACAGCGGGGTTTCCCCGAACTGACGACATGAAACAATTGACTGCAATGATTGTGCTCTTACTATCTGGATGCAGTGGCGAGATGCCTATACTTCTTCCTGATCGACAGAACATTAAATTCAAATGTGACATGGATCCATATAAGCAGGGATGCGAAAGACAGATGGATTATCAACAACATTTTCGATGGATCAAGAAGCCAGCAACCTAACCTGATACAGAAAAGTACAGACTTAAAGCTAACCGAGGATTAAGCCCCGCTTCAGCGGGGTGACCGGCTGGTTACACGAGACCAATGTCATCAAGGAAAATTCCTACTAGCCAGTAGAAAAAGCCTCACTTCCACATCGGCACTGAGAATTTTTTCATTCCAATCGACCAAAGCGATGATCTAAGTACCCCCCCTCATGAGAGTACGCTGACATGGCTGCCCACCTCCCAGACCACATTGCAAGGAAAATGGCCAAGCAGACCTTCGATAATTTCGACGACTTCTCCCAAGCCTTCTGGATGGCAATCGCCGAAGACCCTGTCTACTCGCAGCAATTCATCGGTTCCCAACTCAACCGCATCAAGAAAGGCTGGCCACTGCGCGCCCCATTCGCAGAAACCGCAAGAGGCCTTCGCTCTTACCAAATCTGCCACCTCGACCCACCTGAACTCGGTGGCGCCACGTACGAAGCGGACAACCTGAGGATGATGAGCGCCCTGCAGTACGCACTGTCATCGGAGGTGACCTGGTGATCAGCAAAAAGCGCAGCCTGGCTGACTACACCTACGCCGAATTCAATGCCGTCGTGGAAGAATTGCTAAAAGCCGCTGGCACCTCGGCCTGGCAGGATCGCTTGCTGGAGCACTTCATTGAAATGGCCGAGCACCCGGATGGATCGGACCTGATCTATTACCCGAGGAAACCGCAGGAAGGCTGCGCGGAGCACGTGATCGCACGTATCATGGCCTGGCGAAAATCGAAGGGAATGCCCCTGTTCAAGGATGAGCGATGAAAAAATCTCTATGGGTGTTGGCACTGCTTCTATCCGGCTGCGTTGATGGCAAATTCTTTCTTTTGCCTAACCAACAAGATCTGAAATTCGGCTGTGACATGGACCCTTATAAACAAGGGTGTGAAAGGCAAAGCGACTACGACCAGCACTTCCAATCCGTCGAGCCCAAGAAAGGCTAGGCGGTTCACACGGCGACTTGCCAGCTTCTTCACTCATTAGCGCGAACGGCTGGAGAGACCTCATGACTAGCACGGTTACGCAACACGACAACGACGTTGCCGGCCCAGTGCTGGAAACGCTGAGAAAATACCCGGATCTGATACGGCAGATAGCCGCTGGCACGGCTCTACACCGCGTTCAACCGTCTCGGTACGATGACAACCCCGTCAACTACCGAGCAGATTCCGATACCCGTTACGCTGACCCAGCCAAACAGATCGGCGTCTACTACCTCGGCTTTACCGCAGCAGTTGCGGTGGCCGAGACCTTCCAGCCCGGTCAAGGTGTCGACGATCAACCCGTGCGCCTTTCACGACTCGAAGCGTCCTCGCTGCATCAACTCAAGGCTGCGCGCACGTTGAAGGTGGTGGACGTAGCCGCCCTGGCGAATCGGGCCACTCATCACAAAGTGCGGGATATCGTGCAGGCCAAGGGTCAAGGTAGGCAGGGTTACGCGCTTACCCAGAAATTCAGTCAGGCGTGCATGCATCAGGGAGAAATCGACGGGCTGCTTTATCAGTCAGCGGTCTATACCGTGACCGGCACCATGGAAGGATGCAATCTGGTTTTATTCGAAGGCCGCCCAACCCAAGTCAACGCCATCAACCACCAGCGTGTGATGGAGGCGGTGCTATCGAATGGTGAAACGGCAGTAGAGTTTCTGGACAGCTTGGGCGTAGCGCTGGAGTAGGTGCACTCGAACCGGGCTTCCCATGAGCCCCCAGTTATCACTGGCCTGCGCTTAAGGCATTCGCATAATCACGTTTGATGATTTCCAGGGCATCGCTGTCGTCCAGCACGTCGAAACGTGAAACTTCGTTGCTCGGTTCACCAGGATCGGAATAGTCCATCTTGCCGACCAGATGCTGCACCAGAAAATTCATGGCCTCAGTATCGGACGGGTCGACACCGAGTGACTCGATCAGGCTTGCCACAACCGCCCTTGGCTTGTTTTCGGCAAACTGAAACGCTGGGTAGAATTTTCGGCGGTTACCCTTATTGGTGTAAGCCAGCAGCTTGCCAGCCTTGGTCTTCTGGCTCAGCGCTTGTTTCGTTATCCCCAGTATTTCGTAAGCCGCTTTAGCGTCCAGCAACTCGCAACGGCTGGCGACACGCTCGAATGCACGCGCTTTCATCCTGGCCATGGCTTCCTGGTTGCGCGTTGCGACACTGCGCTTCGAGTCGACGCCTACCTTGGCCAGTGCGGCGAACGCCTTTTCGTCCGCAAGCTCCACCGCCTTGAGCACTACCGCGTCGGATGCACGAGCAAGATGCTCCTCAAAGCGCTCCCTGAGTGCAGCTTTTGCGGCCTCGAGGCGAGCGATAGGTGTGTGGGTAGCGTTGTGTGCAGCAGTCGTCATGGCGCCTCCTCAGGGCCTGAATCGCCCCTCTGTGGACAGGCTAGACTGAGCCAAAAACCGTGTCAACTTGTCAATATGTCCATCTGTCAATAAAGCGCTTGATGCCTGTCTTGGGATTTGTGCCGGCGCTCGATCTCATGAACGCAAAAAACATCGTGCCGAGCCCAAATAAAAACCCCGCCGAAGCGGGGTTTTTCATACAGCACCAGCGCTTAGATCGCACCACGCTGACGCAGCACATCCAGCACCCGCTTCACACCCTCTTCAACACTGGTGCTCTGCGTATCGATCACCAGGTCGGCATCCAGCGGCACATCGAACGGGAAGCTTTCACCCGGGATGTTCTCGCCACCGGCCGCATACAGGCCTTGCGGGTCACGCTCGCGGCAGGCCAGCGGAGAAGCCTGGACGTAAACGGTCACCAGACGCTCCTTGCCGATCAGTGCCTTGGCCTGCTCACGGCCTTCGGCATCCGGGGCCACGAAGGCGGCCAGGGTCAGCAGGCCGGCTTCGTTGAACTGGCGCGCCACATGGGCGGCGCGGCGCCAGTTCTCGGTGCGGCCGGCGCGGTCCTGAGGCAGGCCCTTGTTCAGGTCGTGGCGCAGGTTCTGGCCATCGAGCACGTACACCGCACGGCCCATGTCGAACAGCTTGCGCTCCACAGCGTAGGCCAGGGTGCTCTTGCCCGCGCCGGACAGGCCGCTGAACAAGACGGTGGCCGGCTGCTGACCGAAGCGCAGGGCGCGCTCTTCGGTGGACACGTGAGCCTGCTTGCCATGCTGGCCGGTGCTGCCATGCGGCAATACGGGCGGGGCGATGATCATGCCGGCACCGACGGTGCCGTTGGTCAGGCGGTCGATGACAATGAAGGCACCCGTGGTGCGGTTGCTGTCGTAACCGTCCAGAGCGATCGAAGCATCCAAGGCAACCTTGACGCGGCCGATCTCGTTCAGCTGCAGCGCGCTGGCAGCGCCCTGCTCCAGGGTGTTCACATCCACCTTGTGGGTGATGCTAGCAATCGAGCCCGGCACGTAGCTGGTGGCGCGCTTGATGTCGTATTTCTTGCCCGGCAGCATCGGCTCTTCGGCCATCCACACCAGCATGGCGTCGAACTGGTCGGTTACCGGGGGAACGTTGTCGGCGTGCACCAGCAGGTCGCCACGGGAGATGTCGATCTCGTCTTCCATGGTCAGGGTCACGGCCTGGCCTGGGCCGGCGTTCTCTAGCTCACCTTCGTAGGTGACGATGGACTTGACCCGGCTGCTCTTGCCCGACGGCAATACCACGATATCGTCGCCCTTGTGCACCACGCCGCTGGCGATGGTACCGGCGAAACCGCGGAAGTTCAGGTTCGGGCGGTTGACGTACTGCACCGGGAAACGCAGGTCGGTGACGTTGCGGTCGGCCGACACTTCGACGGTTTCCAGAATTTCCATCAGCGCAGGGCCGGTGTACCACGGCGAACGCTCGCTGCGGTTGACCACGTTGTCGCCCTTGAGCGCCGACATCGGCACGAAGTGCAGGCTCGATGGCTGCAGGTTGATGGCTTCGGCGAACTTCAGGTAGTCGGCCTTGATCGACTCGAAGACCTGCTCGTCGAAGCCCTTGAGGTCCATCTTATTGACCGCGACGACGATGTGCTTGATGCCCAGAAGCGAAGCGATGTAGCTGTGCCGGCGAGTCTGGGTCTGCACGCCATAGCGGGCATCGACCAGGATGATCGCCAGGTCGCAGGTCGAAGCACCGGTGGCCATGTTGCGGGTGTACTGCTCGTGGCCCGGGGTGTCGGCGATGATGAACTTGCGCTTGGCGGTGGAGAAGTAGCGGTAGGCCACATCGATGGTGATGCCCTGCTCACGCTCGGCCTGCAGGCCATCGACCAGCAGCGCCAGGTCGACTTCTTCGCCGGTGGTACCGGATTTCTTCGAATCACGGGTGATGGCCTCGAGGTGGTCCTCGTAGATCATCTTCGAGTCGTGCAGCAGGCGCCCGATCAGGGTGCTCTTACCGTCGTCGACGTTGCCGCAGGTCAGGAAACGCAGCAGTTCCTTGCGCTCGTGCTGGGCCAGGTAGGCGAGGATGTCCTCGCTGATCAGATCAGATTGGTGCGACATGGAGTAACCCTGAAATTAGAAGTAGCCTTGGCGTTTCTTGTCTTCCATGGAACCGGCGCCATCGTGGTCGATGACACGGCCCTGGCGTTCGGACGTACGGGTCAGGAGCATTTCCTGAATGATGTCCGTCAGGGTCTCGGCTTCCGACTCGACCGCACCCGTCAACGGGTAGCAGCCCAGGGTACGGAAACGCACCTTCTTCTTGACGATGCGCGCCTTCTCTTCCTCGGAAAGGTGCTCAAGGATGCGCTCGTCGTCGATCATGATCAGGGTGCCATTCTTCTCGATCACTTCACGCTCGGCGGCGAAGTACAGCGGCACGATCGGGATACCTTCGAGGTAGATGTACTGCCAGATGTCCAGCTCGGTCCAGTTGGACAGCGGGAACACACGGATCGACTCGCCCTTGTTGACCTTGCCGTTGTACACGTTCCACAGCTCTGGGCGCTGGTTCTTCGGGTCCCAGCGGTGCTTGCTGTCACGGAACGAGTACACGCGTTCCTTGGCCCGCGACTTCTCTTCGTCGCGGCGCGCACCACCGAAGGCGGCGTCGAAACCATGCTTGTCCAGCGCCTGCTTGAGGCCCTGGGTCTTCATGATGTCGGTGTGCTTGGAGCTGCCATGGGTGAACGGGTTGATGCCCTGCGCCACACCCTCGGGGTTGACGTGGGTGATCAGCTCCAGGCCCATTTCCTCGACCATCTTGTCGCGGAAGCGGTACATCTCCTGGAATTTCCACTGGGTGTCGACGTGCATCACCGGGAACGGCAGCTTGCCCGGGAAGAAGGCCTTGCGCGCCAGGTGCAGCATCACGGCGGAATCCTTGCCGATCGAGTACAGCATCACCGGGTTGTCGAACTCGGCGGCCACCTCGCGGATGATGTGGATGCTCTCCGCCTCCAGCTGTTTCAAGTGCGTCAGTTTGTCGACCATGGCTACTCACGAAAAACGATCTTATGGACGGCCTGCGGGCCGTGTTCGAGCGAGCCACTTTATCACAGCAGCTGATTCTATTTAGGAGGCGGGCTAGATCGAAAAAGTCTAACGATATGACTGGGGGTTTGGCTGATTTGGAGCCGTTTTGCGGCCCGATCGCCGGCAAGCCGGCTCCCACAGATTCTCTACAAGGCGTGAAACCTGTTGTGTATCAGTGGGAGCCGGCTTGCCGGCGATCGGGCCCTTGCGGTCAGATCGGATTTGGGCAATCGATGAACAGGTGCTCCAAGGCAAATCGCCGTGCCAGGTAATCCCCCAGCGCCTGCACGCCATAGCGCTCGGTGGCATGGTGCCCGGCGGCAATGAAACTGACGCCATTCTCGCGGGCACTGTGGAACGTCTGCTCGGACGCCTCGCCACTGATGAACAGGTCGACCCCGGCAGCGATGGCGGTGTCGATATAACCCTGCCCGCCACCGGTGCACCAGCCGACCCGGCGAATCATCTCATCGCCTTCGACCAGCAGCGGCTCGCGCCCCATCACCTCCTGCACCCGTCGAGCGAAATCGCGCGCGGTCATCGGCTCGGCCAGGGAACCGACCAGGCCCACCACCTTCGGGTTTGCCGGGTCCAGCGGCCCTTCCACGGTGATGTCCAGTTGACGCGCCAACTGCACGTTGTTGCCCACCTCCGGGTGCACGTCCAGGGGCAAGTGGAACGCCAGCAGGCTGATATCGTGCTTGAGCAGCGTCTTCAGGCGGCGCTGCTTGATCCCGGTGATGCACGGGTTCTCACCCTTCCAGAAATACCCATGGTGCACCAGCACCAGGTCGGCCTGGGCCTCGACCGCTGCATCCAGCAACGCCTGGCTGGCAGTAACGCCCGAAACGATGCGGCTGATTTGTGGCCGGCCTTCGACCTGCAGGCCATTGGGGCAGTAATCCTGGATCTTCGCGCTGCCCAGGTAGCGCTCGGCTTCCTCGACCAGGGTATTGAGGGCGACGGCCATGGAAAATCTCCTCGAAATCTGCACGTTCAACGGGAACAACGCCCGTATAATGGCCGCCATTATGGGCCGTCGCCGGCGTTGGGGAAACCGGTGTATGATCGCGCGCGTTCGCGCTCTGGCGCGCTGATCTGGCCCTTGCCCACTCCCAGGATTCGTTCATGTTCAAGGCTTTGCGTTATTTTGGCTGGCCCCTGCTTACCGGCGTATTGATCGCCATGCTGATCATCCAGCGATTCCCGGAGTGGGTCGGCCTGCCCAGCCAGGACGTCAACCTGCAACAGGCACCGCAGACCACGAAAATCATGCAGGGCCCGGTGTCCTACGCCGACGCCGTGACCCTGGCCGCGCCGGCGGTGGTCAACCTGTACACCACCAAGGTGGTCAACAAGAGCGCCCACCCGCTGTTCGAAGACCCGCAGTTCCGCCGTTTCTTCGGTGACAACCTGCCCAAGCAGCGGCGCTGGGAGTCGAGCCTGGGGTCGGCGGTGATAATGAGCCCGGAGGGCTACCTGCTGACCAACAACCACGTCACCAGCGGCGCCGACCAGATCGTGGTGGCACTCAAGGATGGCCGTGAGACGCTGGCCCGGGTGATTGGCAGCGACCCCGAGACCGACCTCGCGGTGCTGAAGATCGACCTGAAGAACCTGCCCGCGATCACCATCGGCCGCTCCGACAACATCCATATCGGCGACGTGACCCTGGCCATCGGCAACCCCTTCGGTGTCGGCCAGACCGTGACCATGGGCATCATCAGTGCCACTGGCCGCAACCAGCTTGGCCTGAACAACTACGAAGACTTCATTCAGACCGATGCCGCAATCAACCCGGGCAACTCCGGCGGTGCGCTGGTGGATGCCAATGGCAATCTGGTCGGCATCAACACGGCGATCTTCTCCAAGTCCGGCGGCTCCCAGGGCATCGGCTTCGCCATCCCGGTCAAGCTGGCGCTGGAGGTGATGAAGTCGATCGTCGAGCACGGCCAGGTGATCCGTGGCTGGCTGGGCATCGAGGTACAGCCGTTGAGCCAGGAGCTTGCCGAGTCGTTTGGCATGCAAGGGCGTCCGGGCATCGTGGTGGCGGGGATCTTCCGCGATGGGCCGGCGCAGAAGGCAGGGCTGCAGTTGGGCGACGTGATCCTGAGCATAAACGGCGAGCCCGCAGGCGATGGGCGCAAGTCGATGAACCAGGTGGCGCGGATCAAGCCCAACGAGAAGATCACCATCGAGGTGATGCGCAATGGGCAGCAGCTGAAGCTGGTTGCCGAGGTGGGGCTGCGGCCGCCGCCGGCGCCGGCTGCGGCTCAGGAAGAGAAGTAAAGCAGGGGCTGCTTTGCAGCCCATCGCCGGCAAGCCGGCTCCCACAGGGGTTGCACAGGGTTCAAGGGCGGTGCAGTACCTGTGGGAGCCGGCTTGCCGGCGATGGGCCGCAACGCGGCCCCAACAGCATCAATGCAGAATCTGGCTCAGGAACAACTTGGTCCGATCACTGCGCGGCCGGTCGAAGAAATCATCCGGCGCCGCCTGTTCCACGATCTCCCCCTTGTCCATGAAGATCACTCGATTCGCCACGGTGCGGGCAAAGCCCATCTCGTGAGTCACGCAGAGCATGGTCATGCCGTCTTCGGCCAGGCCAACCATGGTGTCCAGCACCTCCTTGACCATTTCCGGGTCGAGCGCCGACGTCGGCTCGTCGAACAGCATGATCTTCGGCTTCATGCACAGTGCGCGGGCAATTGCCACGCGCTGCTGCTGGCCACCGGACAACTGCCCCGGATACTTGTGCGCCTGCTCCGGAATGCGTACCCGCTCCAGGTAGTGCATGGCGATTTCCTCGGCCTTGCGCCGCGGCATCTTGCGCACCCACATGGGGGCCAGGGTGCAGTTCTCGAGGATGCTCAGGTGCGGGAACAGGTTGAAGTGCTGGAACACCATGCCCACCTCACGGCGGATCGCTTCGATCTGCTTGAGGTCATTGGTCAGCTCCACGCCATCGACCACGATGCGACCTTGCTGGTGTTCTTCCAGCCGGTTGAGGCAGCGGATGGTGGTGGACTTGCCCGAGCCGGACGGCCCACATAGCACGATACGCTCACCCTGGCGCACGTTCAGGTTGATGTCCTTGAGCACATGGAACTGGCCGTACCATTTGTTCACGCCCTGCATCTGGATGATGCCTTCGGGGCCGGCAGGCTGCTTGATCGCTTCACTCATTTCGAAACTCCTAACGCTTGTGGCCAGTGTCCAGCTTGCGCTCCAGGTGCATGGAGTAGCGGGACATACCGAAACAGAAAATCCAGAACACCAGGGCCGCAAACACATAGCCCTCGGTAGCCATGCCCAGCCAGGCCGGGTCTGCCGCGGCCTGCTTGACGCTGTTGAGCAGGTCGAACAGGCCGATGATGATCACAAGGCTTGTGTCCTTGAACAGGGCGATGAAAGTGTTGACGATGCCGGGGATCACCAGCTTGAGCGCCTGCGGCAGGATCACCAGGCCCATCGAGCGCCAGTAGCCCAGGCCCATGGCCGCAGCAGCTTCGTACTGGCCCTTGGGGATGGCCTGCAGGCCGCCGCGCACCACTTCGGCGATGTAAGCCGACTGGAACAGGATCACACCGATCATCGCTCGCAGCAGCTTGTCGAAGCTCATGCCTTCAGGCAGGAACAGCGGCAGCATCACCGACGACATGAACAGCACGGTAATCAGCGGCACGCCGCGCCAGAACTCGATGAAGGTCACGCACACCACCTTCACCGCCGGCATGCGCGAACGCCGCCCGAGGGCCAGCAGGATGCCTAGCGGCAAGGCACCGACGATGCCCACGGTGGCGATCACCAAGGTCAGCATCAGCCCGCCCCACTGGCTGGTGGGGACCGTGTCCAGGCCCAGGTAACCACCGTGCAGCAGGGTGTAGGCCAGGATTGGGTACAGCACCAGGAAGCCCAGGCCGTAGATAGCCTTGCGCGGGAAACGCTTGATGAACAGCGGCGCGGCACCGAGTACCGCCAGCCACACGGTCAGGTCCACGCGCCAGCGCAGTTCGACTGGGTAGTAGCCGTACATGAACTGGCCGAAGCGCTGCTGGACGAACACCCAGCAGGCGCCCTCCTTCGTGCAGTCGGCGCGGGTGGTGCCGACCCAGTTGGCATCGATGAACGCCCATTGCACCAACGGCGGCACGATCAGCCACACCAGGTACAGGGCGAACAGGGTCAGCAGGGTGTTGAGCCAGCTGGAAAACAGATTGGCCCGCATCCATGCGAGCACGCCGACGGTCTTCACCGGTGGCGGCATGTCAGGTTTGAAAACATGGGCATTCACGGGCGTATCCTCACCGCTCGATCAGCGCAATGCGCTTGTTGTACCAGTTCATCAGCAGCGAAATGCTGATGCTGATGGCGAGATAGACACTCATGGTGATGGCAATCACCTCGATGGCCTGGCCGGTCTGGTTGAGCACGGTACCGGCGAACAGCGAGACCATCTCCGGGTAGCCGATACCGGCCGCCAGCGATGAGTTCTTCGCCAGGTTCAGGTACTGGCTGGTCAACGGCGGAATGATCACCCGCAGGGCCTGGGGGATGATCACCTTGCGCAGGGTCGGGCCCTCGCGCAGGCCTAGCGAGCGTGCGGCTTCGGTCTGGCCATGGCTGACCGAACGAATGCCGGAGCGCACGATTTCCGCGATGAACGCGGCGGTATAGATGGTCAGCGCCAAGGTCAGTGCCAGCAGTTCGGGGATCAGCACCCAGCCGCCTACGAAGTTGAAGCCCTTCAGTTGCGGCACTTCCCAGTGCACCGGGCTGCCGAACAGCAGCACGCACGCACCCGGAATCACCAGCAGCAGCGCCAGGCCGACCCAGAACTTGTGGAACGGCTCACCCGTCTCGTTGAAGCGCTTGTTGGCATAACGCACCATCGCCACGATGGCTGCCAACGCCAGCACCAGCGCCACCACGAACGGCCAGAAGCCATCGGCCATGGAAGCACCCGGCATGTTCAGGCCACGGTTACTGATGAAGAACGTGTCGTCGATATTGATGCTGCCCCGTGGCCCCGGCAGGGTCAGGAACACGGCGAAATACCAGAACAGAATCTGCAGCAGCGGCGGAATGTTACGGAAGGTCTCGACATAGACCGTCGCCAGCTTGTTGATCATCCAATTGGGTGACAACCGCGCCACTCCGATGATGAAGCCGAGAATGGTCGCCAGGATGACGCCGATGAACGTAACCAACAGGGTATTGAGCAGGCCGATGACGAACACCCGCGCGTAGCTGTCGGACTCCACGTAGGGGATCAGGTGCTGGGCAATGCCGAAGCCGGCACTGCGCTCGAGGAAGTCGAAACCGGAGGTGATGCCCCGATGCTGCAAGTTGGTTTGAGTGTTGTGGAACAGGTACCAGCCCAGCCCCACCACGAAGATGATCGTGAGAATCTGAAACAACCACGCGCGCACACGTGGATCATTAAGGGAAAGCCCCTTTTGTGCGCCGATTCGATTTTGCATGAAGTGCCCCGGACAGTAGGGATTCGAACAGCCTGCGGCGGCGGGATGCCGCCGCAGGGTGCAACCATCAGCGCACAGGTGGCGCGTACTGGATGCCGCCGTTGTTCCACAGGGCGTTCATGCCACGGTCGATCTTCAGGTCGGTGCTCTGGCCCAGGTTCTTCTCGAACACTTCACCATAGTTGCCGACTTGCTTGACGATCTGCACTACCCAGTCCTTGGGCAGCTTGAGGTCCTTGCCGTATTCGCCATCGGCGCCGAGCAGGCGAGCGACGTCCGGGTTCTTGGTCGACTTGGCTTCGGCCTCGACGTTCTTGCTGGTGATGCCTGCCTCTTCGGCGTTGAGCATGGCGAACAGGGTCCACTTGACGATGCTGAACCACTCCTCGTCACCCTTGCGCACCACCGGGCCCAGCGGCTCCTTGGAGATGGTTTCAGGAAGCACGACGTAGTCGGTCGGTGCGGCCAGCTTGGAGCGCTGGGCGAACAGCTGCGACTTGTCCGAGGTCAGCACGTCGCAGCGGCCCGACTCCAGCGACTTGGCGCTCTCGTCGGAAGTGTCGAAGGTGATTGGGGTGTACTTCAGACCATTGGCGCGGAAGAAGTCGGACACGTTCAGCTCGGTGGTGGTGCCGGCCTGGATACAGATGGTCGCGCCATCCAGTTCCTTGGCACTGGAAACACCCAGCTTCTTGTTGACCAGGAAACCAACGCCGTCGTAATAGGTGACGCCCGCGAATACCAGGCCCATGCCGGCATCGCGCGAGCTGGTCCAGGTGGTGTTGCGCGACAGCACGTCGACTTCGCCGGACTGCAGCGCAGTGAAGCGCTCCTTGGCGTTGAGCTGGCTGAACTTGACCTTGGTGGCGTCACCGAACACGGCAGCGGCCACGGCGCGGCAGACGTCGGCATCGATACCGACGATCTTGCCCTGCGCATCAGGTACCGAGAAGCCTGGAAGACCGTCGCTCACGCCACACTGGACGAAGCCCTTCTTCTTTACCGCATCAAGCGTGGCGCCGGCCTGGGCATTGCTTACGGCGCCCAGTGCGGCAGCAGCGGTGAGGACTGCCAGGGTGGTTTTCAACATCTTCATTCACAACCTCCAAATCGCTCTTGTTGTACCGAGCCGGAATTGCACCGCACCCTTATGAGGCGCATCCGACCCGTGTTGGCTTGTTATTGGGTCAATTGGCGCAATGGGCCGTTCTATGACAGCCTTCGCTTACAAAGGGTGTTACCGTCTGGGCTTACCCCTTCGCATCGAAGGTTTCATAGCAAAGCGCGTACCACAGTCGAAGGCTGGAGCGTTTAAGCAATCGTCAAGTACTGAAACTTGTATCGTTGCGACATTCTTTTTCTGACAATTAATTCCTACGCCTCTTTTTCAAGCACTTAATAACAAGGCACGCACACTTTCGGAGCAGTCATGACCAACCCGCTGATTCTCGAACCGCAGAAAACCGCAGACGCCTGTGTGATCTGGTTGCACGGCCTGGGTGCCGACCGTTACGACTTCCTACCGGTGGCTGAATTCATGCAGGAACGACTGCTCAGCACCCGCTTCGTCATGCCGCAGGCACCGACCCGCCCGGTGACCATCAACGGTGGTTATGCCATGCCCAGCTGGTACGACATCAAGGCCATGACCCCGGCCCGTGCCATCGACGAAGTGCAACTCGACACCTCGGCCGATCAGGTGATCGAACTGATCAAGGCCGAACAGGCCAAGGGCGTCAGCTTGTCGCGGATCTTCCTGGCCGGCTTCTCCCAGGGCGGTGCCGTGGTGCTGCACACTGCTTATATAAGGTGGCAGGAAGCCTTGGGTGGGGTAATCGCGCTGTCCACTTACGCGCCCACCTTCACCGACGCCCACCAGCTCAGCGCCTGCCAGCAACGCACCCCGGCCCTGTGCCTGCACGGTGTGCACGACTCGGTGGTGATTCCGGCCATGGGCCGCACCGCCTTCGAATACCTGAACACCTGGGGCGTCGCCGCGCGCTGGCACGAGTACCCGATGGAGCATGAAGTGGCCATCGAGGAACTGAGCGACATCCACGACTGGTTGAGCAAGCAGTTGCAATAAGCGGGCTCTACTGTAGTTGTGGGAGTATTCCGCTACGCCGCGCCCGGTTCTTGCATTACACTGCCGGGCGTACATTCCTTAACCAGTTGACGAGACGATCGTGCTCAAGGCACTCAAGAAAATATTCGGCAAGGGAGACGCCGCGCCTCAGGCCGTCGCTCCTGCTGCCAGCGTCACGCCGCCTGCGCCCGCCGCAGCCCCTGCGGCTCAGCCCGGGCCGCGGCGCGAGCCAGCCCACGGCAAACCCAGCGCCAAGGTCGAAACGCCCGCCCCCCTCCCTGCCGCCGAAAAATCGGCCAAGGACAAGCCGCGCCGCGAACGCAAGCCCAAACCCCAGGCCAGCCTGTGGAAGCCGGAAGACTTCGTGGTCGAGCCGCAAGAAGGCAAGACCCGCTTCCATGACTTCAAGCTCTCCAACGAGCTGATGCATGCCATCCACGACCTCGGCTTCCCATACTGCACGCCGATCCAGGCCCAGGTACTGGGCTACACCCTGCGTGGCCAGGATGCCATCGGCCGCGCCCAGACCGGTACCGGCAAGACCGCCGCATTCCTCATTTCGATCATCTCCCAGTTGCAGCAGACGCCGCCGCCCAAGGAACGCTACATGGGCGAACCGCGCGCGCTGATCATCGCGCCGACCCGCGAACTGGTGGTGCAGATCGCCAAAGACGCCGTTGCCCTGACCAAGTACACCGGCCTGAACGTCATGAGCTTCGTCGGCGGCATGGACTTCGACAAGCAGCTCAAGGCCCTGGAAGCTCGCCATTGCGACATCCTGGTGGCCACCCCGGGTCGCCTGCTGGACTTCAACCAGCGCGGCGAGGTGCACCTGGACATGGTCGAGGTGATGGTGCTGGACGAAGCCGACCGCATGCTCGACATGGGTTTCATCCCCCAGGTACGGCAGATCATTCGCCAGACCCCACCCAAGAGCGAGCGCCAGACGCTGTTGTTCTCCGCCACCTTCACCGACGACGTGATGAACCTGGCCAAGCAGTGGACCACCAACCCGGCCGTGGTCGAGATCGAACCGGAAAACGTCGCCAGCGAAACCGTCGAGCAACACGTCTATGCGGTGGCCGGCAGCGACAAGTACAAGCTGCTGTACAACCTGGTGACCCAGAACAAATGGGAACGGGTGATGGTGTTCGCCAACCGCAAGGACGAAGTGCGACGCATCGAGGAGAAGCTGGTACGCGACGGCATCAATGCCGCGCAATTGTCGGGCGATGTGCCGCAGCACAAGCGTATCCGCACCCTGGAAAGCTTCCGCGAAGGCCGCATCACCGTGCTGGTGGCCACCGACGTGGCTGGTCGCGGGATTCACATCGATGGCATCAGCCATGTGATCAACTTCACCCTGCCGGAAGATCCGGATGACTACGTGCACCGTATTGGCCGTACCGGCCGGGCGGGCACCAGTGGTGTGTCGATCAGCTTTGCGGGCGAGGATGACTCCTACCAGCTGCCGGCGATCGAAGAGCTGCTGGGGCGCAAGATCAAGTGCGAGATGCCGCCGGATGAGCTATTGAAGCCGGTGCCGCGCAAGCATCATTGATGCATGGGGCTGCTCTGCAGCCCAATCGCCGGCAAGCCGGCTCCCACATTGCCCTTGAGAACTGTGAAGGTCCTGTGGGAGCCGGCTTGCCGGCGATCCGGGGCAAAGCCCCGGCCATCCCCTTGAAGCCTACCAGCGCCTTGCCGCCGCCTGGTCACTCTGCTTCCCTTCCACCCATCTCGGCCCTTCCTGGGTATTTTCCTTCTTCCAGAACGGCGCCCGGGTCTTCAGGTAGTCCATGATGAAGTTGCAGGCATCGAACGCCGCCTGCCGATGGGCACTGGCCACCCCCACGAACACGATCGGCTCACCCGGCTCCAGCGCCCCGATCCGGTGCATCACCTCGACCTTGAGCAACGGCCAGCGCTGTTCGGCCTCGACCACGATCTTGGCCAGGGCCTTCTCAGTCATGCCCGGGTAGTGCTCGAGGAACATCCCGGCCACATCGAGCCCGTCGTTGAAATCGCGCACATAGCCAACAAAACTGACCACAGCGCCCACACCGACATTCGCGGCATGCATGGCATTGACCTCAAGCCCCGGGTCGAACGCCGATTCCTGCACTCGAACAGCCATCTTCAGCCTCCGGTCACCGGTGGGAAGAACGCCACCTCATCGCCTTCTTCCAACGGCTCGTCGAGCCTGCACAACTCTTCGTTGCGTGCGCACATCAGGTTCTGCTCGGCCAGCACCTCGTACTGCCCGCCCTTGGCTACCAGTGCCTGGCGCACATCGTCGAGCGCCTTGAAATCACCCTCCAGACGCTCGGCATCTACGCCCAACAACTCCCGGTAGCGGGCGAAGTACATCACCTTGACCTTCATCACGCCTCCGCCTTGTAGTGGCCGCTCTTGCCGCCGAGCTTCTCCAGCAGGCGCACCTGCTCGATGACCATGCCCTTGTCCACGGCCTTGCACATGTCGTAGATCGTCAACGCGGCAACGCTGGCGGCAGTCAGTGCCTCCATTTCCACACCGGTCTGCCCGGCCAGCTTGCAGCGCGCGACGATACGCACCGCATCCACGCCTTCGGCGCTCAGCTCGACCTTGACGCTGGTCAGCATCAGCGGGTGGCACAGTGGGATCAGGTCGCTGGTCTTCTTCGCCGCCTGGATGCCGGCAATGCGCGCCACGGCGAACACATCGCCCTTGGGATGCTCGCCGTCGACGATCATCTGCAAGGTCTGCGGCAACATTCGCACGCGCGCCTCGGCAATCGCCTCGCGTGCGGTAACGGCTTTTTCAGTGACGTCGACCATGTTGGCGCGCCCCTGGGAATCGAGATGGGTCAGCACTGCTCTGCTCCTGTGAAGGGAGCTCTTAGCTTAAACCTTCAGGTCAGGATTTACTTCACTGATCAACCAGTCTCTTGCATCCAAGCAAGCATCGCGCCAGCTACCCAAGACTCGAGCGCTGGACACCTTCACCCTTGAAGAGCACGAGTGAGTTGCAACAGTCTTCACCTGATATTTTTGTCAGTTATGCCAATTCAATCAAAGGCGTAAATTTCGAGGCTCACATGATGAGGTATTGACGAATGGCAATCTCGAAACCGCTTCTCTTCCACGTACAGAGGCGAGCGCTGCCTGCGCCTACTGTTCCACAAGCTCAGGCAGGTATTATCGACGCTCCGGATGTACCCGCTCAGATGGTCATACCTGCTGAGGCGGGGCTTCAACCAGGAGACAGTGTCCGCGCCGTCATGGGCCCACTGTTTAGCCAAGTGCAACAAGTCAAACCCGGCGTTCAAACAATTATCGATATCCCCGCTTCCCAGCTTTGGCAGCTGGACGGGCAAGGATCAGCCGTCTGGGCCTACGAGGTCATGGTAAACAACAACTGGCAGCGGTCCTCTCCCATCATGATTGCAGTTACCACCAAGGTGAACCAGGAAAATTGGGTAGGAGAAAGCTATCGCGAAATGCGAGTAGGCAGTAGCGCAACCTTTATCAATTCCAGAGTCACGCTTACTTTTCTCAGAACTTCGGATCTGGCAATAGTAATCCAAAACCGCAGATTGTTTATTGGGAGATTCAGCCAATCACGGTATGTTTTCCCGAGCAGCTTTACTACTTTCAGTGGCCACGTAGCGAACATTCACAACACCGCGCCTGCAGCCCATACCCTGAATTTTTACGACCAGGAAGGGGGATATATCGGCAATCTTCACCTCCCTTACACAGGCACCTCATCACTGCCTTTTACCTACTCTTCCCCAACTCGCCAGCGGATCTGGCGAGTTGAGCTAATTGCAGGCGCTGAACCCATAGGGGGGGGAATCAATGATACGGGGTTTCATTTTGACGACTTTTCTTGGAAGTAGCTCCAAAAAAAGTCGCTATGCTGTTTCTGGCCAGGCCATGGGTCACCCGACGATCACAGAGCTAACTTGTCGCACGCTTCGATAAATCCTTTTTCAACCGTATGAATTTGCAAGCCTGCATGTGCAGGCTTGCAACATTTTGCACTTCAACGTTACAGATGCGACTCGGCGTACTCGGCCAGCACCGAGCGAGGCACACCCTGCAAGGTGATGTGCACGCCATGGGGGAAGTCCTTGAAGCGCTCGGTCAGGTAGGTCAGGCCCGAGCTGGTCGCGGACAGGTAAGGGGTGTCGATCTGCGCCAGGTTGCCCAGGCAGACCACCTTGGAGCCGGAGCCGGCACGGGTGATGATGGTTTTCATCTGGTGCGGGGTCAGGTTCTGGCATTCGTCGATCAGGATCAGGCTCTGCTGGAAGCTGCGACCGCGAATGTAGTTCAGCGACTTGAACTGCAACGGCACCCTTTCGAGGATGTACTCGACGCTGCCGTGGGTACTTTCGTCATCCATGTGCAAGGCTTCGAGGTTGTCGGTGATGGCGCCCAGCCAGGGCTCCATCTTCTCTGCCTCGGTGCCCGGCAGGAAGCCGATTTCCTGGTCCAGCCCCTGCACGCTGCGCGTGGCGATGATACGACGGTAGCGCTTGCTGACCATGGTCTGCTCGATGGCCGCAGCCAGCGCCAGGATGGTCTTGCCGGAGCCGGCGGCGCCGGTCAGGTTGACCAGGTGGATATCCGGGTCGAGCAGCGCGAACAGCGCCAGGCTCTGGTGGATGTCCCGTGGTTTGAGGCCCCAGGCCTCCTGGTGCAACAGCGGTTCCTGGTGCAGGTCGAGCAACAGCAGTTCGTCGTTACGGATGCCCTTGACCCAGCCGACGAAACCCTGCTCATCGATGATGAACTCGTTGATATGCACGGCAGGCAGGTTGTCGATCATCTGCACCCGATGCCAGGTGCGGCCGCGCTCCTGACGGGTATCCACCTTGCTGACCCGGTCCCAGAACGAGCCGGTGACCGAGTGGTAGCCCTTGGACAGCAACGACACGTCATCGACCAACTGGTCGGTGCTGTAGTCCTCGGCCGCTATCCCGCAGGCGCGCGCCTTCAGGCGCATGTTGATGTCTTTGGTGACCAGCACCACGTCCAGGTCGGCGCGCCGGCTGCGTACTTCGAGCAGGGTGTTGATGATGATGTTGTCGTTGAGGTTTTCCGGCAGCAGCTTGCTGGGTTCGTTGCGCGGGCTCATCAGGATCGACAGGTAGCCCTTGGGCCCGCTCTTGCCACGCTGGATCGGCACGCCCTGCTCGACATCGCTGGGCGAAGCGTCACCGAGGGTCTGGTCGATCAGGCGGATGGCCTGGCGACATTCGGCGGCGATGGTCTGTTTACCGGTCTTGAGCTTGTCGAGTTCCTCCAGCACCGTCATCGGAATGGCGACGTGGTGCTCCTCGAAGTTGAGCAATGCGTTGGGGTCGTGAATCAGGACGTTGGTATCGAGCACATAGAGGATTGGCTTGCTGGAGGAAGGGTTGCGTCCTTGGTCATCCATACTCGGTCACCTTATGTCGAAGCCACACGGCGCGCTCTGTTGCGCCGCAGAGTGACCGCCGGTCTTCCCGTATCCGCGTTGCTACGGGCGGGAAGCGAACCTGGCAAGGTGGGCCTGGATGACGCCACCTGTGCTGCAGGAATCGGCTGTCTGGTTTCTTCATACCGCAAAAACCATGAACGAAAAAAGCTTTTTTACGTGCTGGTGAAGTTTATTTTTCCGAATGACGAACAGGCCTTGGCGGGGACCACAGACGGGTCTACGCTCAGAAGTCAGACCCACTAGTCTCGATAGCCGTATTCTCGGCAATCCTCCCAGCCGATTCCGCTCTGCGCCGTGTTGCGCAGCAACCATTCCACCGCTGGTTGCGCTTTGGGCAGGGCGTCGTGGAACTGGATCACCCCCTTGCGCCACAGCAACATCAAGGTCACTACCCGCTGTGCCGAGGCCTCTGCGCTCAGGGCGCTATCATCCTGGGCATCTATATCCCAAAGCGATACCCGTAGCTGCTGGCTGGCCATGAACGCTTCACCATCGGAGCGGCGCTGCCCATAGGGCGGGCGGAACAACGGCACATACTGCTCCGGCAGGTCAGCCTTTACCCGTGCCTGGCTGCGCCTGAGCGAATCCTGCCAGGCGTTCCACTGAGCATGGGAGCGGTACTCCCAGCCCTGTATACCGACGCATTGCCCGCCGTAGAGCTGGCTCAAGGCATTGGCCGGGCCGCGCTCACGGCGCTGCTGCAGGCGGTTGCCCAGGACGAAGAACGTGCCTTCCAGCTTCTGCTTGCCTAGATAGTCGGCCAGCGTATCGGTACTGCCACCTTCGGGGCCGGGGCCACCGACGAAGGTCAGCAGAAACATGCGGTCGTTCAATTCATCGCCATTGCGTTCGCGGCTGGACAGGCGTTCGACCTCACTGCTGGTCTGTGGCAACAGGGCCGCTTTGCGCAGTTGCTCATCCAGATAGCGCACGTGGAACTGGTGGCTGGGCTCGATCCAGCCCGTATAGAACGTGCCGACATCTGCTGCGAATGTCGCAGCCTGAGTACGCAAATCTGCCATTGACGCCACGGGATAGCAGAACGATGCGTCCTCCGTGCAACTGCGTTGAGCCTGCTGATAACCTTGCCACAAGCGCTGCCACATACTCGCCCTCACCGCACGAATCTTCTGCAGGTTGATCTGCCGCAGGCCCAGGCGTGCAGCCAGCGCGCCGTCGTCAAGCAGTTCGCTTTCGTGCAGCACCTGAGCAAACGAAAGGATCTCGGCACGCGAGGCCACGTCGAACAGCGCCGGGCTGTCGAGCTGTTCGGGCCACAGGCTGCGATCCAGGCTCGCCGGGGGTATGGGGGCGGCCTGGACGGTCAGGCTCAACAATGAGGCCAGCAAGGCACCGGCAATGCGCACGATGGGTCTCTCCGTGACAGCGAAACGCGCACTATAGCGCCTGCCTTGGCGATGGTCTGTGTCTATTGTCGCCATAGTTTGGCGTAGCCTGCCCCAGTCCGTAGAATCCCCGGCAACGATTCCAGGAGCCGACCCGATGCTGACGGTGATTTCACCCGCCAAGACCCTCGACTACGACACCAAGCCGGTCACCGACCGCTTCACCTTGCCGCAATACCTGGACGACTCGCAGCTATTGATCCAGCAACTTCGTGAACTGTCGCCGGCCCAGATCAGCGAACTGATGCACCTGTCCGACAAGCTGGCCGGCCTCAACGCCGCACGTTTCGGTAGCTGGACGCCGGATTTCACACCGGCCAATGCCAAGCAGGCATTGCTGGCGTTCAAGGGTGACGTGTACACCGGGTTGGACGCCGAAACCCTCGGCGAAGACGACTTCAGCTATGCCCAGCAGCACCTGCGCATGCTCTCGGGCCTTTACGGCCTGCTGCGTCCGCTCGACTTGATGCAGCCCTATCGCCTGGAGATGGGCACCAAGCTGGCCAACGCCCGTGGCAAGGACCTGTATGCGTTCTGGGGCACACGTATCAGCGAATGGCTGAACGAAGCCCTGGCCGAACAGGGTGATGACCTGCTGCTGAATCTGGCCTCCAACGAGTATTTCAGCGCAGTGAAACGCAGCGCCCTCAAGGGCCGGGTGATCAACGTCGACTTCAAGGACTTGAAGAACGGCCAGTACAAGATCATCAGTTTCTACGCCAAGAAAGCTCGCGGGATGATGAGCCGTTTCGTCATTCAGGAGCGCATCGGCGACCCGCAGCAGCTCAAGCAGTTCGATGTGCAGGGCTACTTCTACAGCGCCGAGCAGTCCAAGCCTGATCACCTGGTGTTCCTGCGCGATCATCCAGCCGAGTGATCCTGCAAGGGCCTCATCCCCGGCAAGCCGGCTCCCACAGACTCCACTCCATTTGAAAATGTGGCTTACCTGTGGGAGCCGGCTTGCCGGCGATGGGGCCGACAGCACCCCTCCCCCGCCCCGCAACAGGGCACACTTCAAATCGCCGCAACGTCACATTAATGACGCCAAAAAACCACCACTCCTCCCCTTATCGCCAAACGCCATAAGACCGTTCGTACTTTTTTGACGAATTTTGAAAAAATTTTTTGCATGCTGGCATAAAAACATCCCTCCTCAGTTTCACCCTTTATATACAGGGGTGAGCCCCTCCTGTGCCATCAAAGTGAAAGTATTTGCCACTGAAAAAATATTTAGAAATCTTTCATAGAGGCGCAACCCACCCCGGAACTTCTCCTGCGGCCCATCGCTCATAGTGCCGTAACGAATTTCATGCCCCTGCGGTGTGAGAGATGACTTACAGATGACAAGCGGCAGTAGTCCACTGCCCGTCCCGAGTAATTCGACAGGCGCAAAGGACTACCCCGTACGCCCTGTTCCATGGAGGAGAGACGCGCCCCTTACAAATCGTCCTAGTGGTTGATTTCAAAGGATTTATCCACTTGAAAAAACAAGCACAGCAACGCGCCAAGTAGCGCCTTGCAATAAAGACGGCTGCATTTCAGGGCACGCCTTTTAATTACTGGCCTTTTACTGCCAACTTTGAGTGCATAACTTTTTGCGCTCCGAACTTATTCATGCCTGCGCTCGGCGAAGTGTGCATTCGCCCATGGATCCGTGCGCGTTGAAATTGTTGTTAATCAACCCAGTCCGGCTCTTCCCGGAGGAGCTGGCGTGATAAACACATGAGGTGATTGCGATGCGTATCAGCATCTTTGGTTTGGGTTATGTGGGTGCGGTCTGTGCAGGCTGCCTGACGGCGCGAGGCCATGACGTGATTGGTGTGGACGTGTCCAGCACCAAGATCGACCTGATCAATCAGGGCAAGTCGCCCATCGTCGAACCTGGCCTGGAAGCACTGCTGCAACAAGGCATCGCCAACGGCCGTCTGCGTGGCACCACCGACTTCGCCGAGGCCATCCGCGCCAGCGACGTGTCGATGATCTGCGTCGGCACCCCGAGCAAGAAGAACGGCGACCTTGGCCTGGAGTACATCGAGTCGGTGTGCCGCGAAATCGGCTACGTCCTGCGTGACACCACCCGCCGTCACACCATCGTGGTGCGCAGCACCGTGCTGCCTGGCACCGTGAAGAACGTGGTGATCCCGATCCTCGAAGACTGCTCGGGCAAGAAGGCCGGCGTCGACTTCGGCGTCGCGGTCAACCCTGAGTTCCTGCGTGAAAGCACCGCGATCAAGGACTACGACCACCCACCGATGACCGTCATCGGTGAGCTGGACAGCGCCAGCGGCGACGTGCTGCAGAGCCTGTACGAAGAACTCGACGCCCCGGTCATCCGCAAGCCAATCGAAGTGGCCGAGATGATCAAGTACACCTGCAACGTCTGGCACGCCACCAAGGTCACCTTCGCCAACGAAATCGGCAACATCGCCAAGGCCGTGGGTGTCGATGGCCGCGACGTGATGGACGTGGTCTGCCAGGACAAGGTGCTCAACCTGTCGCAGTACTACATGCGCCCAGGCTTCGCCTTCGGTGGCTCGTGCCTGCCCAAGGACGTTCGCGCCCTGACCTACCGCGCTGCCAGCCTCGACGTACGAGCTCCGCTGCTCGACTCGCTGATGCGCAGCAACGAGTCCCAGGTGCAGAACGCCTTCGAGCTGATCGAAGCCCACGACAAGCGCAAGGTCGCCCTGCTCGGCCTGAGCTTCAAGGCCGGCACCGACGACCTGCGTGAAAGCCCGCTGGTGGAACTGGCCGAGCGCTTGATCGGCAAGGGCTACCAGTTGGACATCTACGACGAGAACGTCGAGTACGCCCGGGTTCACGGGGCGAATAAAGAGTACATCGAGTCGAAGATCCCGCACGTGTCCTCGTTGCTCAATGCCAACTTCCAGAAGGTCATCGACAACGCCGACATCATCGTCCTGGGCAACCGTGACGAGCAGTTCCGCGCCCTTGCCCAGCAAGCGCCGGAAGGCAAGCAGGTGATCGACCTGGTCGGCTTCATGAGCAAGCCGACCTGCACCACCAGCCGTACCGAAGGCATCTGCTGGTAAGGCCAAGGCCCGGGCGACGCAGCCTCCCCACTGCGTCGCCCTCCTCCCCCAAGAATTCTCGACGGATGCTGAACATGCAAAGGCTCCAGACAGTGCTGTTGCAGTGCGCCGGTTGGCTGCTCTACATGAGCCTGCTCATGTTGATCGCCCTGGCCCTGCCGGCCGATATCTTCGACTCGCAGTCGAAGCACTTCATCTTCCTGGTCGGCGCAGTCGGCATCTGGCGCTACTCCATGGGCGCCACCCATTTCATCCGCGGCATGATCTTCCTCTACGGCGTGTACCCGTACCTGCGCCGCAAGGTGCAGAAGATGGGCGAGGCCGCAGCGCCTTCGCACGTGTACCTGATGGTCACCAGTTTCCGCATCGAAGCCCTGACCACCGCCCAGGTCTACAGCTCGGTGATTCGCGAAGCGATCGACTGCGGCTACCCCACCACCGTGGTCTGCTCGCTGGTGGAAATGTCCGATGAACTGCTGGTGAAGAGCCTGTGGGCCAAGTACAACCCGCCCGCCCACGTCAAGCTGGACATCGTGCGCATCGCCGGTACCGGCAAGCGCGATGGCCTGGCCTATGGCTTTCGCGCCATCTCGCGGATGCTGCCGGACGAAAACGCCGTGGTCGCAGTGATCGACGGTGACACCGTGCTCGGCGAAGGCGTGGTCCGCAAGACCGTGCCGTGGTTCAAGCTGTTCCCCAATGTCGGTGGCCTGACCACCAACGAATTCTGTGAAGTGCGTGGCGGCTACATCATGAGCGAGTGGCACAAGCTGCGCTTCGCTCAGCGCCACATCAACATGTGCTCGATGGCCCTGAGCAAACGCGTGCTGACCATGACCGGGCGCATGTCGATGTTCCGCGCCAGCGTGGTGACCAACCCCGAGTTCATCGCCGACGTCGAAAGCGACTCGCTGATGCACTGGCGCCTGGGCCGCTTCAAGTTCCTCACCGGCGACGACAAGTCGAGCTGGTTCAGCCTGATGCGCCTGGGCTACGACACCTTCTACGTGCCGGACGCCGCCATCAACACGGTCGAGCACCCGCCGGAAAAAAGCTTCCTCAAGGCCAGCCGCAAGCTGATGTACCGCTGGTACGGCAACAACCTGCGGCAGAACTCCCGCGCCCTGGGTCTGGGTGTAGGCCGCCTGGGCCTGTTCACCAGCATCGTGCTGTTCGACCAGCGCGTGTCGATGTGGACCAGCCTGCTGGGCCTGACCGTGGCAGTGATCGCCAGCCTCAAGTTCGGCATGGCCTACCTGCTGGTGTACCTGCTGTGGATCGGCATCACCCGCCTGATCCTCACCATCATGCTGCTGTGCTCGGGCCACAACGTGGGCCCGGCCTACCCGCTGATTCTCTATTACAACCAGATCGTCGGCGCGCTGATGAAGATCTACGTGTTCTTCCGCCTCGACAAGCAGTCCTGGACCCGCCAACCGACTGCCCTCAAGCGTGACCTCGCCAGTTTTCAACAATGGTTCAACACCTGGTCCTCGCGGACCATGACCTTCTCGGCTGCCAGCATCTTCGTCGCTGTGCTGTTCATGGTCGTGTGAGCCCAACCCGGATCGGATCTAACAGGAACAAACCACCATGAATACCGCCGTGAACGTCAATGTCGTGCATGAGTCCGAAGCCCAGCGCCAACACGCCCGGGTGCGCATTCCCGCCAAGCTGCGCTTCCTGGACAATGAGCGCCAAGCCCACGAAGTGAAGGTCGACGACCTGTCCGCCGGTGGCTTGAGCTTCCACACCAAGCAGCCGCTGTCGGTGGGCGACGTCCTTCGCGGGCGCCTGCAGTTCGTGGTCGACAACCTCGGCCTGTCGATGGATATCGAATTCCAGGTGCGCTCCTACAACACGGCCAGCGGCCGGACCGGTGCGCAGTTCCAGAACCTGGAGCCTCGCGACATCGCTACCCTGCGCCACATCATCACCAGCCACCTGTCGGGTGAGCTGATCAGCATCGGCGATGTGCTCAGCACCCTGCAGCGCGACAACTTCACCAAGGCGCGCAAGCAGAAGGACGGCGGCTCGGGGCTGTCCGCCTTCGGCCGGCTCAAGGCGGTGACTGTCACCCTCGGTGTATTCGTGGTCGGTGTCGCGGCATTCGGCTTCGTCGCCAAATCGCTGTACGGCATGTACTTCATCAGCCACGCCGAGGCCGGTGTGGTCGCCGTGCCGACCACCACTGTCACCATGCCGCGCGACGGCACCGTGAGCAGCCTGGTCGAAAGCGGTGGGCAGATCGTCAAGGGCGCGCCGCTGGCAAGCTTCAGCACCAGCATGCTGGACATGCTCAAAGGCCACCTGGACGACTCGCAGCTCGAGCCGGCCAAGGTCGAGGAACTGTTCGGCAAGCAGCTTTCGGGCACCCTTACCAGCCCTTGCGATTGCGTGGTCGCCCGCCAGTTGGTGGACGACGGCCAGTACGCGGCCAAAGGCCAGCCGATCTTCCAGCTGGTCCCTCGCACGACCAACCCAATGGTCGAGGCACGCTTCAGCTACCGCCAGTTCGACGAGGTCAAGCCAGGTACCCGGGTCAACTTCCAGATCGCTGGCGAAGACGAAGTGCGTACCGGCCAGATTGTCAGCAGCGCCAGCCTCAACAGTGAAGACCTGGCCTCCGACATCCGCGTGCAGATCAAGCCGGACGCCAGCCTGCCCGCCGAACTGGCAGGTCGCCCGGCGTCGGTCAACAGCGACCGCGGCCCTTCGCTCGACTGGCTGATCGACAAAGCCGTGGCCCGTGGGCTGTAAGAGGACAAGTCGATGACTAGCAGACAACTCGGTACCTGTAGGAGCTGGCTTGCCAGCGATCGAGTGCGTAGCACTCGCCCGGCAGATGTGTCGGCTGCGACGGCCAATCGCCGGCAAGCCGGCTCCCACATTGTCGGCGTAAGCCTTGGCATCTGTAGCCTGGCCATGGCGATCGCCCTGGCCGGCTGTGCCGGCCTGCCCGATCAGCGCCTGGCCAACGAGGCCTTCAAGCGCGGCGACACCGCGCTGGCCGAGCGCAACTACAAGGCCCTGGCCGACCTGGGCTACAGCGACGCGCAAGTGGGCCTGGCCGACATCAAGGTGTCTACCGGCGACCCTGCCCAGTTCAAGCAAGCCGAGGCCACCTACCGCGCCGCGGCCGCCACCTCGCCGCGTGCCCAGGTACGCCTCGGCCGCCTGCTGGTGGCCAAGCCCGACAGCACCCAGGCCGAGCGCGAAGAAGCCGAAAAGCTGCTCAAGTCCGCCGCCGAGCAGGGTGAGAACAAGACCCTGATCCCACTGGCGATGCTGTACCTGCTGTACCCGCAGAGCTTCCCCAACGTCAACGCCCAGCAGCAGATCGACCAGTGGCGCGCTGCCGGCTACCCGGAAGCAGGCCTGGCGCAGATCCTGCTCTATCGCACCCAGGGCACCTACGACCAGAACCTCGACAACGTCGAGAAGCTCTGCAAGCAAGCCCTGGCCACCATGGACGTGTGCTACGCCGAGCTGGCCACCGTGTACCAGAAGCGCGGCCAGGCCGACCAGCAGGCCGCCCTGCTCGAGCAGCTCAAGGCCGGCTATGCCCGCGGCACCGTGCCGGCCACTCGCGTCGACAACGTCGCCCGTGTACTGGCCGACCGCACCCTCGGGCAGACCGACGAAAAAACCGCCAAGGACCTGCTCGAACACATCGCCCCGGCCAACCCGGCCTCCTGGGTCAGCCTGGCGCAACTGCTCTACGACTTCCCCGAACTGGGCGACACCGACCAGCTGATGGCCTACATCGACAAGGGCCGCGCCGCCGAACAACCACGCGCCGAGCTGCTGCTGGGCCGCCTGTACTACGAAGGCAAGACCATCCCGGCCGACGCCGAGAAAGCCGAGCACCACCTGCAGGCCGCCGCCGACGCAGGCGAGATCAGCGCCGACTACTACCTCGGCCAGTTGTACCGCCGCGGCTACCTGGGCGATGTCGAGCCGCAGAAAGCCGTCGACCACCTGCTCAGCGCCGCCCGTGGCGGCCAGAACAGTGCCGACTACGCCCTCGCCCAGCTATTCAGCGAGGGCCACGGCATCCGCCCGGAGCCGACCAACGCCTGGGTGTTCGCCCAACTGTCGCAGGTCAACCCGACGCCGCAATCGACCGAGCTGCTGCAGCAACTCGACCAGCAACTCACGCCCGAACAGCGCAGCCAGGCCCAGAACCTGCTGGCGCAGGAAAAGCAGGCCCGCGGCAGCATGGCCCAAGGCGGCCGCACCAGCTTTGCGCTTGATGCCCTGCAAGACCAAGACCCCGAAGTAGATGGTGAGGACATGCTATGACGCTCAATCCCTTCGTGAAAGCCGGCATCGGCCTGAGCTTCGCATTGCTGTGGTCCTGCCCGACCCTGGCCGACATCACGGCGCAGAAGAACTTCGGCCTGGATGTGAAGATCACCGGCCAGTCGGAAGACGACCGCGACCTGGGCACCCGCTCCGGCGGCGACGTCAACGGCCTGGGCCTCGACCTGCGCCCGTGGGTCTACGGTGAACGCGGCAACTGGAGCGCCTATGCCATGGGCCAGGCTGTCGCCGCCACCGACACCATCGAAACCGACACCCTGCGCCAGAACGACGACGGCACCACCACCGACACCGGTGACGACAGCCGCAAGCCGGACAAGAACTACCTGGCCATGCGCGAGTTCTGGGTCGGCTACAGCGGCCTCACTGCCTACCCCGGCGAGCAACTGCGCCTGGGCCGCCAGCGCCTGCGCAGCGACGACGGCATGTGGCGTGACACCAACATCGAAGCGCTGAACTGGACCTTCGACACCACCCTGCTCAAGGCCGACCTGGGCGTGGCCCAGCGCTTCAGCGAGTACCGCACCGACCTGACCGAGCTGGCCCCGGAAGACAAGGACCGCACGCACGTCTACGGCAACATCGCCACGCAGTGGACACCCGGCCACTGGGTCGGCGTGCGCGCCCACCACACCCATGACAGCGGCAGCCTGAAGAACCCGGGCGAGACGGTCGACGCGCTGGACAAGACGCGCACCGGCGACCTCACCTGGCTGGGCCTGGAGGCCAACAGTGACGCCTACAACTGGCGCAACGACCACACCGTCAACTACTGGGGCAGCGTCACCTGGCTGACCGGTGACCGCGACACCCTCAGCAGCCAACGGGTGAACGGCGAGCAGGTGGCGACCGGCAAGCAGAGCGGCGACGTCAATGCCTGGGCCACCGACCTGGGTATCCGCCTGCGCCTGGACCCGCAATGGCAGGTCGGTGCGGCCTATGCCCGTGGCAGCGGCGGCGGTGGCGACGACGGTTCGAACAACTTCGAGCAGACCGGCCTTGAGAGCAACCGCTCCAACTTCACCGGTACCCGCTCGCGCGTACACCGCTTCGGCGAAGCCTTCCGCGGCGAGCTGGGCAACCTGCAGGCGGCCACCCTGTTCGCCTCCTGGCAGCTGCGCGACGACTATGACGCCAGCTTCATCTACCACAAGTTCTGGCGTGTCGATGGCTCGCAGAACATCGGTTCGAGCGGCATCAACGCGGCGGTCAACGACAACGGCATCAGCCGCCCGCTGGTCGACGGCGAAAAAGACCTCGGCCAGGAAATGGACGTGGTCGTCACCAAGTACTTCAAGCAAGGCCTGCTGCCGGCCTCGATGAGCCAGGCGATCGACGAGCCGTCCGCGCTGGTGCGCCTGCGCGCCGGCGTGTTCAAGCCGGGCGATGCCTATGGCAAGGAAGCGGATTCGTACATGCACCGCGCCTTCGTCGACGTGATCTGGCGCTTCTGAGGCCGGGAGAGGACCTGCAATGAACCTTCACCCGCACATCCGTCACAGCCTCCTGGCCAGCGCATTGCTGCTGGCCTCAGGCCTGGCCGTCGCCGCAGAACCGGCGGTGATCGCCAAGGAACTGCAGCAGGCCAAGACCTACACCGTGTCCAGCGCGCCAACCGAGCCGCTGCACATGGACCCGCCGAAGCTGCCCGACCTGAGCGGCTACACGGCCGACGCCGTGCAGAAAAAGATCGACCGTCGCCACAAGGGCAAGGTCAGCGTGCGCCGCATGCTCCAGGAGGAGTCGCTGAAGGAATTCATCGGCGGCGACAACAAGGCGGCCGAGTGGGTGCAGCGCCAGCACGGCATTCCCCAGGCGATCTTCGTCGATGACGGCCATGTCGACCTGGTACAGCTGAGCAAACAGGTGCCCAAGCAGTACCTCAGCGAAGTCGAGCCGGGTGTGTACCTGGCTCGCCTGCCGATCGTGGTCGGCCAGAAGGGCATCCTGGAGATCGATGGCAAGGTCAAGCAGCTGCGCCTGTCCCAGGAAGGCGGCTCGTTCCTGGTCAACGACGGCAAACTGTTCATCAGCGATACCCAGGTGACCGGCTGGCGCGAGAAGGACAACGGCCCTGCCACGTTCCGCTCGCCCAAGGAGTTCCGCCCGTTCCTGCTGTCGTGGGGTGGCACCGAGACCTACATCGTCAATACCAAGATGGCCAGCTTCGGCTACGCCAAGTCCAAGTCGTATGGCGTGAGCATCTCTCAGTACACGCCGAACATGGCCAAGCGCATGGGCCGCCCTGAGCCCACCGGCTGGATTATCGGCTCGGAATTCAGCGACATGTGGTACGGCTTCTACTGCTACGAGACGCAGGACTTCGTGGTCAAGGACAACACCTACCGCGACAACATCGTCTACGGCATCGACCCGCATGACCGTTCACACCGCCTGATCATCGCCGGCAACACGGTATACGGCACCAAGAAGAAGCACGGGATCATCGTTTCGCGCGAGGTCAACGACAGCTGGATCATCAACAACAAGAGCTATGACAACAAGCTCTCCGGCGTGGTGATCGACCGTAACAGCGTCAACAACCTGATCGCCTACAACGAGATCTACCGCAACCACACCGACGGCATCACCCTGTACGAAAGCGGCGACAACCTGATCTGGGGCAACAAGCTGATCAACAACCGTCGCCACGGCATCCGCGTGCGCAACAGCGTGAACATCCGCCTGTACGAGAACATCGCCATGGCCAACGGCCTGGTCGGGGTGTACGGGCACATCAAGGACCTGTCCGACACCGACCGCGACATCGCCCTCGACCCCTTCGACACCAAGGTGTCGCTGATCGTGGTCGGCGGTGAGCTGGCGGCCAACGGCTCCGGCCCCCTGTCGATCGACTCGCCGCTGTCGGTGGAGTTGTACAAGGTCTCCATGCTCGCCCCGCGCAAGGCCAGCGGTATCAGCCTCAACGGCATCCTCGGTGAGCGCCAGGACGAAATCCTCGACCTGCTGGTGCGCCAGCAGAAGGCCGTGCTGATCGACCCGGTCGAACGTCAGACCGAAATGATCGATTAAGGAAGCCCAGACCATGACTCCACACTTGATGAAACTGCTGGGCCTGTCCGCCGCCCTCCTGGCCATCAGCCAGGGCGTACGCGCCGATGACGTGAAGGCCCCGGCCTTCACCGCCGAGCCTTGCTGCCAACTGTGCCCCGAGGCGCACGACGCCAGCCGCTACACCACGCGCTATCAGCAGAACTTCACCACCCTGGTGCAGGCCCAGGGCGACTGGCTGTTCCGTACCCGCGAAGATTTGCGCACCGAGTTCAACACCACCCCGGCCGGCTACAAGCGCCTGCAGCAGGTGCATGACGCATTCAAGAAGCGCGGCGTGGAACTGGTGGTGGTGTACCAGCCGACCCGTGGCCTGGTGAACCGCAACATGCTCAACCCGGCCGAGAAAGCCGCCTTCGACTACCAGAAGGCCCTGGGCAACTACCAGGCCATGCTCAAGCGCTTCGCCAGCATGGGCTACAACGTGCCCGACCTGTCGCCGCTGACCAACGAACAGTTGGCTGCCGCCGACCAGGGCAAGGACTTCTACTTCCGCGGCGACCAGCACTGGACGCCTTACGGCGCCCAGCGCGCGGCGAAGATCGTGGCCGATACCGTGCACAAGATGCCGGCCTTCGAAGGCATCCCACGCAAGGAATTCGAAACCCAGAAATCCGGGCGCATGGGCAAGACCGGCACCCTGCACAACGTCGCCGGCCAGCTTTGCGGCACCAGCTACGCGGTGCAGTACATGGACCAGTTCGCCACCGAACCGAAAGGCTCCAGCGGCGGTGGCGACGACCTGTTCGGTGACAGCGGCAACGCCCAGATCACCCTGGTCGGCACCAGCCACAGTGGCAAGAACTACAACTTCTCGGGCTTCCTCGAGCAGTACATCGGCGCCGACGTGCTCAACGTCGCCTTCCCTGGTGGTGGCCTGGAAGGCTCGATGATCCAGTACCTGGGCAGCGAGGAGTTCCAGAACAACCCACCGAAGATCCTCATCTGGGAGTTCTCGCCGCTGTACCGCCTGGACCAGGAAACCATCTGGCGGCAGATCCTCGGCCTGCTCGATGACGGCTGCGATGCGCGCCCGGCACTGATGAGCGCCAGCACCACCCTCAAGCCCGGCAAGAACGAACTGATGGTCAACGGCAAGGGCGGCGTGATCAAAGACCTGATCAACCGCAACCTGCAGATGGACGTGAAGTTCGAAGACCCGTCGGTGAAGGTGCTGCAGGCGACCCTCTGGTACCTCAACGGCCGCCACGAGGACATCAAGTTGGAGAAACCGGAAACCTCCGACACCGATGGGCGCTTCGTCTTCCAGATGCGTGAGGACGAGGACTGGGCCAGCCAGAACCTGCTGGCGTTCGAGGTCCAGGGGCCGGAGAACGGCACCCAGAAGGTCGAGGCCAAACTCTGCAAACGCAACAACTTCGCCGTGCCTGCGCAAACCGCCCAGGCCGGCCAGTGAGGCGACCATGACTGCATTCAAGCGAACCTTCCGCCCTGCCCTGCTCGCCCTGGCGCTGTTCGGCAGTGCCGCGCATGCCGCGCTGGTGCCCCCCCAGGGTTACTACGAGGGCATCGAGAAGCTCAAGACCCGCGATGGCAATTTCCGCTGTGAAGCGGCGCCCAAGCCGTTCACCGGCGCGCTGCAGTTTCGCAGCAAGTACGAAGGCTCGGACAAGGCCCGGGCCACCCTGAACCTGGATTCGGAACAGGCCTTCCGCGACTCCACCAAGGACATCACCAGCCTCGAGCGTGGCGTGGCCAAGATGGTCAACCAGTACATGCGCGACGGCCGCCCGGCGCAGCTCGACTGCGCCCTGACCTGGCTGGGTACCTGGGCTCGCGCCGATGCGCTGATGTCGACCAACTACAACCACACCGGCAAGTCCATGCGCAAATGGGCGCTGGGCAGCATGAGCGGTTCGTGGCTGCGCCTGAAGTTCTCCAACTCGCAGCCGCTGGCCGCGCACCAGGCCGAGGCAGAGCTGATCGAGAAGTGGTTCGGCCGCCTCGCCGAACAGACCGTGCGCGACTGGAGCAACCTGCCGCTGGAGAAGATCAACAACCACAGCTACTGGGCGGCCTGGTCGGTGATGGCTACCGCCGTGGCCACCGACCGCCGCGACCTGTTCGACTGGGCGGTGAAGGAATACAAGGTCGGCGCCAACCAGATCGACGACCAGGGCTTCTTGCCCAACGAGGTCAAACGCAAGCAGCGCGCCCTGGCCTACCACAACTACGCCCTGCCGCCGCTGGCGATGATCGCCAGTTTCGCCAAGGCCAATGGCGTGGACCTGCGCAGCGAAAACAACTTCGCCCTGCAGCGCCTGGGCGAAGGCGTGCTGGCCGGCGCCCGCGACCCACGCCACTTCGCTGAACGCGCCGGTGAAAAACAGGACATGAAAGACCTGAAGATCGACAGCAAGTACGCCTGGCTCGAGCCGTGGTGCGCGCTGTACCAGTGCGTCGGCGACACGCTCGAGCGCAAGCACGGGATGCAGCCGTTCGACAGCTTCAGGCTGGGCGGCAACCTGACTCGGGTCTACGACCCGAGTGCGGATACCAAGAAGTAACGCAAAACCCTGTGGGAGCCGGCTTGCCGGCGATGGGCCGCAAAGCGGCCCCTGAGTACCGCTGGGCAAGGCTGGCGCCTTGCATCGCCGGCAAGCCAGCTCCCACAGGAATCTAGGTAGCCCGCCACGCATGCGTGGGGGGTTTGGGGGGCGCTTTGCCCTGGATGCTGTGAACAACTTAGGAGAACCGGGATGGTCTTCTCGTCCAACGTGTTCCTGTTCCTGTTCTTGCCGATCTTTCTCGGCCTGTACTACCTGAGCGGGCAACGCTATCGCAACCTGTTGCTGCTGGTCGCCAGCTACATCTTCTACGCCTGGTGGCGGGTGGACTTCCTCGCCCTGTTCGCCGGCGTGACCCTGTGGAACTACTGGATCGGCCTGAAAGTCGGCGCCGCCGGCGTGCGCACCAAGCCGGCCCAGCGCTGGCTGCTGCTTGGCGTGGGCGTCGACCTGGCGATCCTGGGCTACTTCAAGTACGCCAACTTCGGCGTCGACAGCCTCAACGCGATCATCACCTCGTTTGGCCTGGAGCCGTTCATTCTCACCCACGTGCTGCTGCCGATCGGTATCTCGTTCTATATCTTCGAGTCCATCAGCTACATCATCGACGTGTACCGCGGCGACACCCCGGCCACCCGCAACCTGATCGACTTCGCCGCATTCGTGGCGATCTTCCCGCACCTGATCGCCGGCCCCGTGCTGCGTTTCAAGGACCTGGTCGACCAGTTCAACAACCGCACCCACACCCTGGACAAGTTCTCCGAAGGCTGCACCCGCTTCATGCAGGGCTTCATCAAGAAAGTGTTCATCGCCGACACCCTGGCAGTGGTCGCCGATCACTGCTTCGCCCTGCAGAACCCGACCACCGGTGATGCCTGGCTCGGCGCGCTGGCCTACACCGCCCAGTTGTACTTCGACTTCTCCGGCTACAGCGACATGGCCATCGGTCTGGGCCTGATGATGGGCTTCCGCTTCATGGAGAACTTCAAGCAGCCGTACATCAGCCAGTCGATCACCGAGTTCTGGCGCCGCTGGCACATCAGCCTGTCGACCTGGCTGCGCGACTACCTCTACATCACCCTGGGCGGCAACCGCAAAGGCACCTTCAACACCTACCGCAACCTGTTCCTGACCATGCTTCTGGGCGGCCTGTGGCACGGTGCCAACTTCACCTACATCATCTGGGGCGCCTGGCACGGCATGTGGCTGGCCATCGAACGTGCGCTGGGCATCGACACCAACCCGCAGCGCTTCAACCCGGTCAAGTGGGCGTTCACCTTCCTGCTGGTGGTGGTCGGCTGGGTGATCTTCCGCGCCGAGAACCTGCACGTGGCCGGCCGCATGTACGGCGCCATGTTCAGCTTCGGCGAATGGCAGCTGTCGGAGCTCAACCGCGCCCAGCTCACCGGGCTGCAGGTAGCGACGCTGGTGATCGCCTACCTGACCCTGGCGTTCTTCGGCCTGCGCGACTTCTACCGCAATGCCAAGCCGACGGCCAAGGCCACCCCGGTGCAAGTCAACGCCGACGGCTCGATCGGACTGGACTGGACCCGGGTGATGTCCCGCGCCCTGATCCTGATGCTGTTCGTGGCCTCGATCCTCAAGCTTTCGGCGCAGAGTTATTCGCCGTTCCTCTACTTCCAGTTCTGAGGTTGATGACCATGACCCGGACATTACGCATCACTTACTCCCTGTCGTTCCTCGGCCTGCTGGTGGGCATGGGCGTGTGGTCCACCGGAGGCCTGCAAAGCTTCCAGCGCACCGAGCAGATGACCCTGCTCAACGGCAAGCTGGCCAAGGCCGCCGAAACCCACTACGACGACCAGTTCCCGATCAAGCGCCTGGGCACCAACCTCTGGGCCGCGCTGGACTTCAAGCTGTTCAACGAAGGCCGCCCCGGCGTGGTGCTGGGCCGTGACCAGTGGCTGTTCAGCGATGAAGAGTTCAAGCCCACGGCCGGTGCCGAACAACTGATGCAGGAAAACCTGGCGCTGATCCGTGGCGTGCGCGACACCTTGCAGCAGCACGGCAGCCAGTTGGTGCTGGCGATCGTGCCGGCCAAGGCGCGCATCTATTCGGAATACGTGGGCAAAGAACAACCGGCCAGCCTGCATGACGACCTGTACAACCAGTTCCATGCCCAGGTACGCCAGGCCAACGTGTTCGCCCCGGACCTGCAGGCAGCGATGGAGCAGGCCAAGGCCCGCGGCCAGGTGTTCCTGCGCACCGACACCCACTGGACGCCGATGGGTGCCGAAGTGGCCGCCCAGGCGCTGGCCGAAGCGGTCAACCGCCAGAGCCTGCTCAACGGCGACCCGCAGACCTTCATCACCGAAGCTGGCAACACCGCACCTTACAAGGGCGACCTGACCAACTTCCTGCCGCTCGACCCGCTGTTCAGCAACCTGCTGCCGAGCCCGGACAACCTGCAGCAACGCACTACCCGCCCGGCCGAGGCCGAAGGTGACGCCGGCGACGCCCTGTTCGCCGAGAGCCAGATCCCGGTCGCCCTGGTGGGTACCAGCTACAGCGCCAACCCGCACTGGAACTTCCTCGGCGCGCTGCAGCAGGCCCTGCACAGCGACGTCGCCAACTATGCCGAAGACGGCCACGGTCCGCTCCTGCCGATGCTCAAGTACCTGCAGAGCGATGCCTTCAAGAACGCCGCGCCACAAGTGGTGGTGTGGGAATTCCCCGAACGTTATCTGCCAATGAAGAACGACCTCAGCAGCTTCGATCCGCAGTGGATCGCGCAACTGAAGAACTCCCGTAAATCCGAAGAAAACCTGGCCTTGTCGTCCACCCGGACGGACCACTGATAGATAGAGAGGAACACGCACATGACTACCAAGACTTCCATTGCCAAAGCCCTCACCCTCGCGGCAGGCCTGTCTCTCGCTTCCATGCAGGCCTTCGCTGGCGCCGACGCTGCGCTGTACGGCCCGACCGCGCCGAAAGGCTCGACCTTCGTGCGCCTGTACAACGCCGCCAGCGCCCCCGCGGCCGCCAGCGTCGGCAACACCCAGATCAAGCAGGTTGGCGCCCAGGCCAGCAGCGACTTCAGCTTCTTGCCAGGCGGTGACTACACCGCCCAGGTCGGTGGCAAGAGCGTCCCGGTCAAGCTGGCTGCCGACAAGTACTACACCCTGGTCAACAACAATGGCGGCAATCCGCAACTGATCGAAGAGCCACCGTTCAAGAACAAGCAGAAAGCGCTGGTACGCGTGCAGAACCTCAGCGACCAGGCCCTGACCCTGAAAACCGCCGACGGCAAGACCGAAGTGGTGCAGTCGGTGGCGGCCAAGGGCCGTGGCGAACGTGAGATCAACCCGGTCAAGGTCAACCTGGCCCTGTTCGAAGGCAATAAGAAAGTCAGCGACCTCAAACCGGTCGCCCTGGAGCGCGGCGAAGCTGCCGTGCTGTACGTCACCGGTTCGGGCAGCAGCCTGTCGCCGGTCTGGGTCACTCGCCCAGTGTCCACTAACTGATCCCCTGCCTCATTAACGACCTTATTGGAGAAACATGATGATCCCGGTAATTCTTTCTGGTGGTAGCGGTTCCCGTCTGTGGCCTCTGTCGCGCAAACAGTTCCCCAAGCAGTTCCTCGCCCTGACCGGTGAGCACACCCTGTTCCAGCAGACCCTCGAGCGCCTGGTGTTCGAAGGCATGGACGCACCCATCGTGGTGTGCAACAAGGACCACAAGTTCATCGTCCAGGAGCAGTTGTCCAGCCTGAAACTCGAGACCCAGGCCATCCTGATGGAGCCCTTCGGCCGCAACACCGCGCCGGCCGTGGCCATGGCCGCCATGAAACTGGTCAACGAAGGCCGTGACGACCTGATGCTGGTGCTGCCCGCCGACCACGTGATCGACGACCAGAAGGCCCTGCAGCGTGCGCTGGCCCTGGCCACCGTGGCCGCCGAACGCGGTGAGATGGTGCTGTTCGGCGTGCCGGCCACCAAACCTGAAACCGGCTACGGCTACATCCGCTCCAGCCAGGATGCCCTGCTGCCCGAAGGCGTGGCGCGGGTCGCGCAGTTCGTCGAGAAACCTGACGAGAAACGCGCCGCCGAATTCGTCGCCAACGGCGGCTACTTCTGGAACAGCGGCATGTTCCTGTTCCGCGCCAGCCGCTTCCTCGAAGAACTGAAAAAGCACGACGCCGATATCTACGACACCTGCGTACTGGCCCTGGAGCGCAGCGCTGAAGACGGCGATGTGCTGAGCATCGACGAAGCCACCTTCGCCTGCTGCCCGGACAACTCCATCGATTACGCGGTGATGGAGAAGACCCAACGCGCCTGCGTGGTGCCGATGTCGGCTGGCTGGAGCGACGTGGGTTGCTGGTCTTCGTTGTGGGAAGTGCACGACAAGGACGCCGACGGCAACGTCACCAAGGGCGATGTGGTGGTGCAGGACAGCCGCAACTGCATGATCCATGGCAACGGCAAGCTGGTGTCGGTGATCGGCCTCGAGAACATCGTCGTGGTCGAGACCAAGGACGCGATGATGATTGCCCACAAGGACAAGGTCCAGGGCGTCAAGCAGATGGTCAAGACCCTCGACGAACAAGGCCGTAGCGAAACCCAGAACCACTTGGAAGTGTATCGCCCGTGGGGCTCGTATGACTCGGTGGACATGGGCGGCCGCTTCCAGGTCAAACACATCACCGTCAAGCCCGGCGCCAGCCTCTCGCTGCAGATGCACCACCACCGTGCCGAGCACTGGATCGTGGTATCCGGCACCGCCGAGGTGACCTGTGACGAGAACGTGTTCCTGCTCACCGAGAACCAGTCGACCTACATCCCGATCGCCTCGATCCACCGCCTGCGCAACCCGGGCAAGATCCCACTGGAGATCATCGAAGTGCAGTCCGGGAGCTACCTGGGCGAGGATGACATCGAACGCTTCGAGGATGTCTACGGGCGCACTTCGACGCCGGTCGAGCGTGGGGTCTCGGTGAAGACCATCGCGCAGTAAGCAGGACCTTGGGGCCGCGTTGCGGCCCCATCGCCGGCAAGCCGGCTCCCACAGAGATTGCACAACCTTGAGAACGGTGGTGTACCTGTGGGAGCCGGCTTGCCGGCGATAGGGCCGCAACGCCCAACCCCGCTTTTGAGGCCACCGCAATTTGGCGCTACGATGGTCAGACCCGCACAACCAAGGTCTGCCCGCGCCATGATCATCGGTGCCTTTCTCATCCTCACCTGGCTGGTATTGCTTTTGCGCTACCCGGCCAAGGCCCTGCCAATCTCGCTGGCCGCTGTCTGTGGCCTTGGCCTGGTGGCGTTGATGGTGGTCTGGCAAGACAGCCGTGAAGCCTCGCAATTGGCCCGGCTGGACCTTCGCCTGGCCTACGCCCCTGATCAGTGTCCTGCCGACCGTACCCTGCAGGTGCGCATGAAGAACGGCAACAAGGCGCCACTGAGCGAACTGCGCTGGCGCGTGGCGGCGTATGCGCCGGGTGATACCGTGAACCTGGCCGAGAATTCCTACAATGCACCGCGCTATCGCGGGCCGGGGGACCTGCAGCCGGGGGTGGAATGGAAAGACTGTCTGCCGATGCCGCCATTACGTGCTGGCTACCGACCGCAGACCCTGGAATTCCGTGCCGAGCACCTGCAAGGTACAGTCGCCAATTGATGCACAGGCCCTCGAAACCTGTGGGAGCCGGCTTGCCGGCGAAGAGGCCTGTGCAGCCAACACCAATCTCTCCTGACTGACAGGCCTCAATCATGCCCACCGTCCTGATCACCGGTTGTTCCAGCGGCATTGGCCGCGCCCTGGCCGACGCCTTCCGCGATGCCGGCCATGAAGTCTGGGCCACCGCCCGCAAGCCCGACGATGTCGAGCGACTCAGCGCAGCAGGCTTCACCGCCCGGCAACTGGATGTGAACGACAACGCGGCCCTGACCCGCCTGGCCGAAGAGCTTCAAACCCTCGATATCCTGATCAACAATGCCGGCTACGGTGCCATGGGGCCGCTGCTCGACGGCGGCGTGGACGCCATGCGCCAACAGTTCGAAACCAACGTCTTCGCCGTGGTCGGCGTTACCCGCGCACTGTTCCCGCTGCTACGCCGATCACGCGGGCTGGTGGTGAACATCGGCAGTGTTTCCGGCGTGCTGGTCACTCCGTTCGCCGGCGCCTACTGCGCGTCGAAAGCCGCCGTGCATGCGCTGAGCGACGCCCTGCGCCTTGAGCTGGCGCCGTTCGGGGTGCAGGTGATGGAAGTGCAGCCGGGGGCGATCGCCTCGCAGTTCGCCAGCAATGCCCAGCGCCAGGCCGAGCAGGTGCTGGCGGCGGATTCACCGTGGTGGCCGTTGCGTGAACACGTGCAGGCACGAGCGCGGGCTTCGCAGGACAAGCCGACCTCGGCGGCGGAGTTTGCCAAAGGCGTGCTGACGGCGGTTGGCAAGTCGCCCGTGCCGGCGGTGGTGCGGTTGGGCAACGGCAGTACCGCGTTGCCCTTGATGGATCGGCTGCTGCCTCGGCGGTTGCTGGATTGGGCGTTGCGCAAGCGGTTTGGGCTTTTGCGGCCGCTCTGAGTTTCTGATTGCCTGTAGCGGCCCTCTCGCCGGCAAGCCGGCTCCCACAAGGGATCTGGTGCATGCCTGAAGGCTCACCACATCCCCTGTGGGAGCCGGCTTGCCGGCGATAGGGCCGCTACAGCCCCCCAGAAATCAGGCGATGGACCGCACCACCCCACCATCCACCCGCAACGCCGCCCCTGTGGTCGCACTGGCCTGCATCGAAGCCAGGTACACCACCATGCTGGCCACCTCTTCCACCGTCGCCAACCGCTTGATCAGCGAGCTCGGCCGGTGCTCGGCGACGAAGTTGGCTTCCAGCTCATCGGTACTGACGCCCTGCTCCTGCGCCAGCTTGGCAAAGAAGTCGCCCACCCCTTCCGAACGCGTAGGCCCAGGCAACACCGAATTCACCGTCACGCCGGTCCCCGCCAGCGTTTCCGCCAAACCTCGGGACACCGCCAGCAGCGCCGTCTTGCTCATGCCGTAGTGCACCATCTCGGTAGGAATCTGCAGCCCCGACTCACTGGACAGGAAGATCACCCGCCCCCAGTTCCGCTCAGCCATGCCCTGGGCGTAGTGCCGCGACAGGCGCACGGCGCTGAGCACATTGACGTCAAAGAAGCGCAGCCAGTCGGCATCCTCGATCTCGAAGAACGGCTTGGGCTCGAAGATACCCAGGTTGTTGACCAGGATGTCGGTGTGCGGCACCTGGTCGAACAGGGTCTGCGCGCCCTCTGCAGTGCTGAGGTCTGCGGCGATGCCGATGATGCGCGCTTGGGGCAAGCGCTGGCGTATCGTTTTCAGGGCTTCGTCGACACGTGCCTGGGTGCGGCCGTTGACTACCACTTCGGCACCGGCCTCGGCCAACCCCATGACGATGGCCAAGCCGATGCCAGCGGTTGAGCCGCTGACGATGGCCCTCTTGCCGTTCAAGGAAATATGCATGTGTGCCTCCTCGCTGTTCTGGAAGAATGCCCGGGGGCGGCGCAGCCGCCGCCAAAATCACACGTTCTTGGCAGGCGGCTCATCAAAAGCCTGCCATCCACCGCCCAGCGCCTTGTACAGCCCCACCAGCGCTTGCGACACCGCGGCCGAACTGTCGATCCACTGCTCTTGGCTGGCCAGCAACGCCCCTTGCACAGTCAGCACGTTGAGAAAGTCCACCGCCCCCTCAACGTACTGGCGCTGGGCCGTCTCCAAGGCGATGCGGTTCTGCCGCACGGCTTCGGCCAGGTGGTCACGACGCAACTGGCTGGCGTTGTACAGGCGTAGCACATCGTCGATTTCATGCCAGGCGCCGAGCACCACCTTGCGGTAGTTCAGCGCCGCTTCCTGCTGTTGCGCCTCGCGCAGTTGCAGAGTGCCGGTCAGCCGTCCACCCTCGAAGATCGGCAATGACAGCTGCGGGCCGAAGGCGAAGCGGCGCGAATCCCAGGCACCGAAGTCAGAAAGCTGCATGGCCTGGAAGCCGACGCTGCCCGACAGACGGATACTGGGGTAGAAGTCCGCCTTGGCCACACCGATGCTGGCCGTGGCGGCATGCAGGCGTGCTTCGGCCTGGCGAATGTCTGGACGGCGTTCGGCCAGTTCGGACGGCAGGCCAATGGCGAAACGCTGCTGTGGTGCGGGCAATTCACCGCTTTCCAGCAACTCTGCCTGCAGACTGCGCGGCGGCTCGGCAGCCAGCAGGCTGAGCGCGTTGATCAGATCGTCACGTTTGGCTTCGAGGCTCGGCAGGCGCGCTTCGATGGAAGCCACCTGGGCGCTGGCCTGGGCCACATCCAGGCGGGTGGCAACCCCTTCGGCCTGGCGGTCTTCGGACAACTTCAAGCTGTGCTGGGCAACCTTCAGGTTGTCGCGGTTCACCTCCAGGGTGTGCTGCACGGCGCGCAACTGGATGTAGTTGCCGGCCGTTTCCGAGAGCAGCGCCAGCAGCACGCCACGGCGGTCGTTCTCGGCCACTTGCACGCTGGCATCGGCAGCTTCCACCTGGCGCCGCACACGGCCCCACACGTCCAGCTCCCAACCCGCGACCAGGTCGCCCTGCCAAAGGTTGAAGGCCGATTTACCAGCATGGCCGGACGGGTCGCTCAGGCCTTCGGCGCTGTTGCGGGCGCGGCTGTAGCCGACGTTGGCGTCCACCGAAGGCGTTTCGTCGGCCGCCACGGTGCTGCGCAGAGCACGGCTCTGCAGCAGGCGGGCACTGGCCATCTGCAGGTCGAGGTTGCGCTCGGCGACGCGCTGGATAAGCGCGCTCAAACGGGCATCGTGGAAAGTTTCCCACCAACGAAGCTCCAGCGGTTCGGCCAGAGGCCGGCTCGCTGCAGCTTCGCCTTGCAGCGCTGCCCATTGCTGCGGCGCCTGGCTGTCCGGGCGCTGGAAGTCCGGGCCTAGGGTGCAGCCGGCCAACAGCACGGCCAGCATCAACGGGCTGAAGCGTACTGCGGGTTTCATCGGGCGCTCACCTCTTTGCCGGCGAGCGTGTCGCCGTGGGTATCGATGGTCGCTTCGACCGACATGCCCACGCGCAGGCGTTCGAGCAGTGGCTGGCCGTCATCGAAGACGATCTTCACCGGTATACGCTGCACCACCTTGGTGAAGTTGCCGGTGGCGTTGTCCGGCTTCACCGCCGCGAAGGTCACGCCGGTGGCCGGGGCGATGCTTTCGACATGGCCCTTGAGGGTTTCACCGGAGAAGGTATCGACGCTGATACTCACTGGCTGGCCCGGCTGCACATGGGTGAGCTGGGTTTCCTGGAAGTTGCCGACCACGTAAGCGTGCTGCAGCGGCACCACCGACAGCAGGCGCGCCCCCGGGTTGACGAAAGCGCCGACGCGCAGCGCGCGCTCGCCCACCATGCCGTCGACCGGTGCAGTGATGCGGGTGTAAGACAGGTCAAGCTGGGCCTTTTCAAGGCCCGCCTCGGCACGTTTCAACTGGCCGTCGGCACTGGCCACCTGGGCCGTGAGAATGTCCACCTGCTTGCGTGTCGCCACCCGCGCCGCCTGGGTATTGGCCAGCCGTGCACGGGCCTGGTCGACCCGGCTGCGCGCCTGCTGGGCGTTCTGCACGGTGCCGGCACCTTGCTCGGCCAGGCGGCTGTAGCGGTTGACCTCATGGTCGGCAAAAGCCGTTTCGGCCTGTGCGGCCTTTACCGCGGCCTCGGCCTGGGCGATCAGCGAAGCCTGGCGCTCCAGGGTGGCCCGGGCGTCGGCGCTTTGCGCCTTGGCCACCAGCAACTGGGCCTGTGCGGCATCCAGGGCGGCCTGGTAGTCACGGGCATCGATGGTCGCCAGCAGCTGGCCAGCCTGCACCTGCTGGTTGTCCTCGACCAGCACCTCTTTGATGAAGCCTGCGACCTTCGGCGCCACAACGGTGTAGTCGGCGATCACGTAGGCATCGTTGGTGCTCTGCCGGTGGTCGCTGCCAAATATCCAGGGGCCGACGAGCCCGGCCAGCACGGCCACGGCCAGTACCGAGCCGATCACGATTGTCTTACGGTTGTTGGTCATTTTCAGCGGTCTCGAATTCATCCGGGATCAGGCCACCGCGCGCGGCGGGTAGACCCGGGTAGGCACGAAAGGAATCAGGCAGATCAGCGCCACGGCGATGCAGGCCATGACCAGGTACAGGTCGGCCGAGGTCAGCACCAGCGCCTGCTCGTGAATACGCTTGGCCAGGCCTGCGGCGCGGTCGTCGATCAACGGGGCATTGCCCAGGCTGTCCACCAGGTGGTTGGAATGGAAATGCCGGCGCAGGGTGCCCAGGGCATCCAGCAGGCCACCGGCGATCACGGCGGCCAGGCCCTTGACGGTGTTGAACCAGCTCGAAGCGAAAGGGCCTTCCTGCGGGGTCATGCCATTGGTGGAGAGCATCAGCAGCGGCAGCACAGCCATCGGTTGGCCGAACACCTGCAGCAGGTAGAACGGGTAGAAATCACCGCGGATCCACTCGGAGGTCAGCAGGCTGCTGCCCACGCACGACACCGCCAGCATCGCCAGCCCAGTGGCCAGCACCCAGCGGCAGTCCACTGCACGGATGTTGCACAGCGCCGCCGTCAGCGGCAGGGCAATCAGTTGCGGCATGGCCACCAGCATCATCAGCGGGCTGGTCTGCGCCGGGCGATAGCCCTGGATTTGTGCCAGGTAGGCCGACGGGATGCTGCCCACACCGGACAGCACGACCAGCACGCCGGCCAGGGTCACCAGGGCGAAGCTCAGGTTGCGCCGCTGCAGCATGCGCAACTGGAAGAACGGCAGCGGCTCGGACCATTCGTTGTACATGAACAGCACCAGCAACAACGTCCCCCCACCCAGCAGCCAGCAGATCAGCGCCGAGTCGAACCAGCCCCAGCGGTCACCCAGCGACAGGCCGAGGACGATGCAGCTGATGGCCGGCAAGCCGAGCAGCACCCCGCGCCAGTCGAACTGCCTGAAGCGCTCCAGGCGCAGTGGATCCTGTGGCAAGCCCCAGCTCACGCAGAACATGGCCAGCGCCGACGGCAGGATGATCTGCCAGAACGCCCACTGCCAGCCGACGTACTCGGACCACAGCCCAGCCAGTGGCGTGCCGAGGTTGGGGCCGAAAGTGGCCGTGAGGGCATAGCAGGCCAGGCCATAAACCTTGATGCCCGGCGGCAGGAAGCGCAGCGCCACGCTCATCAACATCGGCGGCAAGGCGCCCGAAGCGAAACCCTGGAGAACGCGCAGCAGCATCAGGCTGTGCAGGTTGGGCGCGAACGGCTGCAGCAAGCCGAGCACGGCGAACACGCCCACTGCGCTCAGGGTGAAGCGGCGCAGGGAGAACGTGGTGGCCAACCACGGTGCGAAAGCCATGGCCGAGACCGAGGCGGCGCTGTACGCCGCCAGCAGCCAGGCGCCTTCGTCGGCGCCGATGCCCATGGCGCCGCGGATATCGGCCAGGGAAATCTTGGTGACCGACTCGTTCAGGCCGGCACAAAGCACTGCCAGCAACACACCGAACAGCCCGACCACCACCCGCAGGCCGAACGCCGTCTGCACAGGCGCAGCCGGCGCAGGAGCGGCGGCGATCGCGGCAGAGGGGTCGGTCAGTGAACTCATGGGCGGACATCTCCAGCAACAAATTTGCGACTGGAGCAAGTCTAAGAAGGTCGAATGCTGACGAAAACTGACTTCTCGGTAGTTTTAAGTTGCGTCAGACGCAATCCGGCATTGAGGGCCCTATCGCCGGCAAGCCGGCTTCCACAGGGTGTGTGCGCACACGGTACCTGTGGGAGCCGGCTTGCCGGCGATAGGGCCCTCACAGGCCATCAAGGATCGACGCTGCAACACGCCTTCAAGGTCTGCCGCAACCAGCGATGCGCAGGGTCGTTGTGAAAGCGGGGGTGCCACGCCTGCAGCACCGTCACCCGCTCCAGCGGCACCGGTATCTCGAACGAGCGCAGCGGCAGGCCGAGCTTGTGCACACTATTGAGGATGTTCGCCGGCATGGGCAGGATCAGGTCCGAATCCGGCAGCGAGAACAGTGCCGAGTGAAAACTCGGGGTAATCAATGCCACCCGCCGAGGGGCCTTGAAGTTGGCGAGTTCGACATCGATCGGCCCGTTGGCGCGCCCACGGCGGGACACGCTGATCTGTGGATAACGGGCGAAGCTGTGCGGGGTGATCGGTTGGTCGAAGATCGGGTGGTCGCGCCGTGCCAGGCCCACGTAGTAGGTCTGGAACAAGCTCTGGACCTTGATTTCCGGCCCCAGGTCGACGGTCGAGCTGATGATCAGGTCGGTGCGGCCATCGCGCAGCACGCTGTCGTCATCACCGCCAGGGCTCTCCGGCACGAAGCGCAATACGGTGCGTGGCGCCTGCTCGTGCATGCGCCGCAGCAACTGGGCGCCATACAAAGCGATGAACAGGTCGTTGGTGCGGATGTTGAAAGCGCGGTCGAGTTTGGGCAGGTCGACTTCATCGGCACTGCGAAACACCTCGCCTGCCTGCTCCACCAGTGCCGCCACCTGCTCGCGCAAGGCCAGCGCCCGAGGCGTCGGCACCAGGCCACGGCCGGCGCGCACCAGGATCGGATCGCCCAGCGCATCGCGGATACGCCCCAGGGTTCGGCTCATGGCCGCCGGGCTCAGGTTCATGCGCTGTGCAGCGCCGACCACACTGCCTTCGTCGAGCAGGGCGTCGAGGGCGACGAGCAGGTTCATGTCCGGGAGTTGCATGGCCGTTTTCCGTGGCGGGTGTGGGATGGGTGATGTTACCAGCTCGGTGGATTGCACCAGACGCAATGCGCTCGTGCGTGGTGGGGCATTTATCTGGATCGCCGGATGAGCCATAAGGGATTCAGTGGCTGTACCGGCCCTATCGCCGGCAAGCCGGCTCCCACAAATCCCTGAGGGAGCCGGCTTGCCGGCGATAGGGCCGGTACAGGCAACAGATCATCCCGCTTCAACAAGGATCCCCCATGCCCAGCCCCGTCCTGATCGCCATCGACGCCTCCCCCGCCGCCAGCACCCTGCTCGCCCTCGCCCAGCGCTACTGCCGCCCCGGCGAGCACGAACTTCACGTGCTGCTGGCCATCGACTCGACCTTCGCCGTGCACGATGAACCCGCGCCCTACACTGCCGAAGAACTGGAGGAATACCCCGCTGCCTGCGAGGAACAGCGCCTGGGCGAGGGAGCCGTGGCCGAGGCCGTTGCGTCGCTGCGGCAGGCCGGCTTTGCCAGCCAGGGCTGCATGGTCGCCGGGCAGCCGGTCGAGGTGATTGTCGGCAAGGCACAGGAACTGAGCTGCGAGCTGATCATCATGGGCCACCGGCATCTGTCACGCCTGGGACGGTTGCTGGATCCTTCGATCAGCGCGAAGGTGATTGATCGGGTGCAGGTGCCGGTTCTGGTGGGGGCGGCGTAGGAATCGGGCGCCGCTGCGCGGATGAATCCGCTCCTACAGGGCGCGACTCGATATTTTGTCGGGCGCCAAAGGCAGGCAACCCTGGCCTGACAGACCGTGGCACGTTGCAACAAATGTAGGAGCGGATTCATCCGCGATGCGCCGCACGGGCGGCGCTCGATCTCATGCCCGCTACAAATGTCGTGACGAGCCTCTCACCCCTCGCTCGGCTTCACCACTACTGTACAGGTCGTCCCCGCTGCCAGCAGGTACCCCTGCGGCACTTCATCGATGTGAATCCGCACCGGCACCCGCTGTGCCAGCCGCACCCAGTTGAAGGTCGGGTTCACATCGGCAATCAGCTCGCGACTCTGCGGGTTGTCGCGGTCATAGATGCCGCGCGCGATGCTCTCCACATGGCCCTTGATGCGCTCGCCGCTCATCATCTGCAGTTCGGCGGTGTCGCCCACCTTCACATGCGGCAGCTTGGTTTCCTCGAAGAACCCGTACACCCAGAACGAATTCTCGTCGACAACCGCCATCACCGCCTCGCCGGTGCGTGCATAGTCACCCTTGTGGATGTTCAGGTTGGTGACGTAACCGTCCACCGCGGCAACAATGTGCGTGCGCTTTAGGTTCAGTTCGGCCGCCGCCAGTTCGGCCTGGGCGTGCTGGTAGTCGGCCAGGGCGGAGTTGGCGATGTTGCTGGCGTCGTCACGGTTTTCCTTGGAGATGACCAGGTTGTCCATGTCGGCGCGGCGTTTGGCGTTGACCTTGCGCATCTCCCAGGTGGCCTTGCGTGAGGCGACCATCGCCTTGGCCTGGTCGACCGCCAGCTGGTAGTGCTCCGGGTCGATCTGGATCAGCAGGTCGCCCTTCTTCACCCGCTGGTTGTCTTTGACCGGTACGTCCACCACGTAGCCGGGTACATCGGCGGCAACGTTGATGATGTCGGCGCGCACGCGGCCATCGCGGGTCCATGGCGTGGTCATGTAATGCAGCCACAACTGGCGACCGATCACCACGGCAGCGGTCAGCACCAGCAGGGTGGCGATCAGGCTGAAGAACTTTTTCATCGAAGGATTCTCACCAGTAGAGCGACAGCGCCAGGGCGCCGAACAGGCAGACGAACAGGGACAGGCGCAGCAGCGCCGGGTGCCAGAAGAAACGGTAGCCATCATGGCTGGCGATGAACCGGTCCAGGCCCCAGGCCAGGCCCAGGGCAAACAGGAACATCAGGGTCATGGTGGGCATGTAGACGCCATGGAAGGCGATTTCACGGGGCATTTCACGGAGCATCGTGCAGTCCTTTCGCCGGTGCCAACGGCGACTGTGGGTCGAGCAGGGAAGATCGGATGAAGTGCAAGTAGCTCTGCGCACGGCGTAGCACCGAGGTGTCGAAGTGCCGGGCGAAAGGCTCGTCGGTGGCCTGCACGCGGCTGATGGCGTGGTCCACCGCCACCAGTGCGCGCTCGTGGTTGCTCGCGCTAGGTTGCAGGAACAACCGCGCCAGGGCCCGGCCCATGACGCGAATCGCCTGGCGCCATGGCTGCGATTCGGCGTAGGCCGGGTGCACCGGAGCGCGGGCCTGCTCCTTGCGCAGTTCGATGATGGCGTGGCCGACCTCCAGCACGGTGAACATCCAGCCCATCAGCTCGCTCTGCACCTTGGGCTTGCCGGCCGCCAGGCCATAGGCCTGGTGCAGTAGGTCGCGGGTGCGGCTTTCGAAGGCCGAGCCCAGGCCGCGCAGGCGCCCGCTGATGGCGAACAGCACCTGCTCGCGCAGCTCCTGCTCCAGGCGGCTCCACAACCAGCGGCTGTTGGGCGGCAGGATGATCGCCCCGGCCGCAGCGCAGACGAACATGCCGATGACCATGCCGATGTAGTCGTTGATGAAGCTGTAGGGGTCGTAGACCGTCAGGTTGTTGGGCACCGAACCGATCGCGAAGAACACCAGCAGGCCCAGGCCATAGCCGGCATAGGCCGGGCGCGAGGCGAGGAACGCACCGAGCACGAACACCGGCGCCAGCACCATGCACAGCAGCGGGAAGCCGTCGATCCAGGGGAACACGAAGAAGGTTTCGAAGAATCCGACGAAGGCGCCGATCGCCGTGCCGCAGGCCATCTGGAACGACATGCGCTTGGGGTTCGGCGACGCCGCCGAGAGGCCCACGGTGACGGTGGCGATCAGGGTCATCATGGCGCCGCTTGGCCAGTCGCTGATCAGCCAGTAACTGCCCAGCAGCAACAGCACCGCCGACGCCCGCACGCCCGCGGCAAGCGACACCAGCCAGCTGGTCTGCGCCACATAGGGCTCGTCCCACTGTTCGCGTTCGTGCTTGTGCGCAGCCAGCGAGGCGTGGGTTTCGGCGTAGCTGAACATCTCGTCGACGAAGCGGTACAGCAGCTCGAAGGCGGTGTGAAAATCCAGCAGGTCGGACTCGCTGGGGTTGGTCTGCAGGTACTCGTTGCGCAGGCTGCGCACCTGGGCTTGCAGGCCCTCCTTGTAGGCGGCCAGCTCCAGCGTCAGGCGCAACGCGTCGGCGTCGGTCAAGGCCCTGCCAACATAGGGTTGCAGCAGCTCGATCAGGGTATTGAGGCCCGGCTCGATGGCACCGACGATCTGCAACGGGCCACGGGCGCGCAGGCGTTCGAGCAACCGGTGCAAGGCGTTGAAACGAGTGGTGATGGCCATGAACTCGCTGTTCATGCGCACCAACCGCCCGCTGCGCCGGCGCATGTGCGGGTCTTCGAAGGCGGTGACATTGCGCAGGCTTTCGAGGCCCACTGCCTCGGCAACGAAGCGCACGTTGCTGGTCTCGAAGCGGTCACGCTGGCTGTCACCACGCAGGGCTTCGACCACCACCCCGGCGAACACACCAAAGCGCTGGTACAAGGCGTTGCGCATGGCCGCACTGGCCGATTGCGGCAAGATCGCGGCGCTGACGAAGGTCGACACGAGGATCCCCAGGGCGATCTCCAGCACCCGCCACACCGCCGCCATGAACGCCTGGTCGGGGTGTTGCAGCACCGGCAGGCCGATCATCGCCGCGGTGTAGCCGGCCAGCACGAAGCCGTAGGCGCGGAAGGTGCGATAGCGCATGGCGCCGGCCGAGCACAGGCCGACCCACAAGGCCAGGCTGGGCAGGAACAGCTCGGTGTTCTGCGGGAAGAGGGCGATCAGCGCCACCATCATCGCCGAGCCGGCCAAAGTGCCCAGCACCCGGTAGAAGCTCTTGGCGAACACATGGCCGCTCTGCGGCTGCATGACGATGAACACGGTGATCATCGCCGTGCGTGGCTGCGGCAACTCCAGGCGCATGGCCAGCCACAGAGTGATGAACGCGGCGGCCAGGACTTTGAAGATGTAGACCCAGGTCACCCCATCGGTGCGCGCCCAGGCAAAGAAGCCCCGGCGCCACTCCAGGCTGTGCAGCCAGCGCAGGGGCAGGCTCGATGTGCTCATTCAGCGTGGCCTGCCTTGTGGTCGAAGACGGCCAGGGTGGCCGGGGTTTTCGGCGCGTCCTGACGGTCTTCGTCAGGCACGTCCTCGCCAGCCTGCAAGCCCCCGCCCAGGGCGGTGACCAGCTCGGCATGGGCCATCAGGCGGGCGGCCTGCACCTGTTGCTGAATCTGCTGCTGGCGGAACAGCAAAGTCTGCGCGTTGAGCACGTTGAGGTAGTCGGTCAGGCCACGCTGGAAGGCGACCGTGGCGATGTCGTAGGTCTTTTGTGCAGCCGCCACCGACTCGGCGGCGAAGTGCGACTGCTCCTTCATCGACTCGCGGCGGATCAACTGGTCGGAAATGTTCTTCAGTGCACCGATCACGGTCTGGTTGTAGCGCGCCACTGCGATGTCGTAGCCCGCCGAGGCCACGCCCAACTGCGAACGCAGGCGGCCGCCGTCGAAGATTGGCAGGCTGATGGCCGGGCCGACGTTGTAATTGAACTTGCGCCCGGTGAGGAATTCCAGCGGGCCGCCGCCAGTGGCCATGAAGCCGAGGCTGCCGACCAGGTCGACGTTGGGGAAGAACCCGGCGTGGGCAACCTCTATCCCACGGGCCTGGGCGGCTACCTGCCAGCGGCTGGCAACCACGTCAGGGCGCTGACCGACCAGCTCGGCCGGCAGGGCTGACGGCAGCTTCAGCGGGGCGCCGAGGGTCAGGGTCGGGCGCTGGATCTGCGCGCCCTCCCCCGGCCCCTTGCCCGCCAGTGCGGCGAGCTGGTTGCGGGTCAGGGCGATTTCTTCGTCGAGGCTGTCGAGCTGGCGATGGGTCTCGGGCAGCGGCGCTTCGGCCTGGCTGACTTCGAAGTGGGTACCGATGCCGCCGTCGAGGCGGCGCTTGGCCAGTGCCACGATCTGTTCTTGCTGCTCAAGCTCGGCCTTGACGATATCGCGCTGGGCAAAGTGCAGGCTTAGCTGGATATAGGCCCGCACCACGTTGTTCTGCAACTCAAGCTGCGCCTGGCGGGCCTCGGCCACGCTCATGTGCGCCTGGTCCACGGCCTGTTCGCTGGCGTTGCGCTCGCGGCCCCAGAGGTCGAGGGCGTAGCTGAAGCCGATGGCAGCGTTGTTGTCCCAGGTATTGGCGCCCGACAACGCGCCAGGGCCATAGAACTGGTCTTCTGGCCAGTTGTGGCGTTTGAGGCTTGCCTGGCCATTGACCTGCAGTTTTTCCGCCGACTCGACGACGCCGGCCATGGCCTTGGCCTCACGCACCCGCGCTGCGGCCATGGCCAGGCTCGGGCTACCGGCCACGGCCAGGGCGAGCCAGCGATCGAGCTGCGGGTCGCCATACGCGTGCCACCACCGCTGATCGGGCCAATGGGCGTCTGTTGCGGCTTCACGGATGGCCGCGTCGGTAGTCAAGGTATTGGCTGGCAGCGTCTTGTCATGCGGGGCGATGCCCCAGGTTCCGATACAGCCGCTCAAGGTAAGGCTAAGGGCACAGGCACTGAACGCCTGAAGCGTTCTGATGATGCGACGCGGCACAGCTGCGATTTCCCGAGGAAGAGTGTGGAGGGGCCGGGCAATTCTAGGGGGCCGCCGCACTGGCGATAAGCGCAGATTCCTGCGAATCTTTGTTACCGAAACAGCGATAATCCGGCTTTGGTCGAAGGCAACTTTTCGTTCTTTTGAAGTAACTTCGTGACACAATTTTGTCCTCTATCTTGAGAGTGACCCATGGACACCCTGCAAAACATGCGTGCTTTCAGTTGCGTTGCCCAGCTCGGTAGCTTCACGGCCGCCGCGGCGCAACTGGATACGACCACCGCGAACGTGTCGCGGGCGGTCTCCAACCTGGAAGCCCATCTGCAAACCCGGCTGCTCAACCGCACCACCCGGCGTATCGCCCTGACCGAGGCTGGCAAGCGTTACCTGATGCGCTGCGAACAGATTCTTACCTACGTGGAAGAAGCTGAAGCCGAGGCCAGTGACGCCCACGCCCGGCCTGCCGGGCAGTTGAAGGTGCATTCGATGACCGGGGTCGGCCAGCATTTCGTGGTCGATGCCATCGCTCGTTACCGTGAGTCGCACCCGGACGTGACGTTCGACCTGACCATGGCCAACCGCGTGCCCGACCTGCTCGATGAGGGGTACGACGTATCCATCGTGCTGGCCACCGAGCTGCCGGACTCAGGCTTCGTTTCGCAGCGCCTGGGCATCACTTACAGCATCGTCTGCGCATCACCGGAATACGTGGCCCGGCACGGTTTCGCGAACAAGCCGATCGACCTGCTCCAGCATTCATGCCTGCGCATGGTCAGCCCGGTGATTCCGCTGGAAAAGTGGCTGTTCGATGGGCCTGAGGGCCAGGAACTGGTCAACATCACCACCTCGCCGTTCCAGGTCAACTCGGCCGACGCGATGAAAACCGCGATTCGCAGCGGCATGGGCATGGGCGTGCTGCCGATCTATTCGGCGATCGACGGGCTGCGTGATGGCAGCCTGGTGCGGGTGATGCCGGACTATCGCCTGCAGGAGCTGAACCTGTATGCCATCTACCCCTCACGCCAGTACCTGGATGCCAAGATCAAGACCTGGGTCGAGTACCTGCGCAATTCGTTGCCGGAAATACTTGCAGCGCACGAGGCCGACCTGAAAACCCACGAGCTGCTGATCGCCAACTGAAAAAGCTGCTGCATTGCGGTGGTGGACAATGGTAGGTTGCTAAGCAATCACACCAACCCACCGCCTTGCAGAGAAGTAGCCGATGAAAAAGACCGTCCTGGCCTTCAGCCGTATCACCCCGGCCATGGCCGAGCGCCTGCAGCAAGACTTCAACGTGATCCTGCCGAACCCGAAACTCGGCGACATCAATGCCCAGTTCAACGAAGCCCTGCCCCAAGCCCATGGCCTGATCGGTGTTGGCCGCAAGCTCGGCCGTGCGCAGCTCGAAGGGGCGGCCAAGCTGGAAGTGGTGTCCAGTGTCTCGGTAGGCTACGACAACTACGACCTCGACTACTTCAACGAGCGCGGTATCGCCCTCACCAACACCCCGGATGTGCTCACCGAAAGCACCGCCGACCTGGGCTTCTCGCTGATCATGGGTTGCGCTCGCCGCACCGCGGAGCTGGACGCCTGGACCAAGGCCGGCCAGTGGCAGGCCACCGTCGGCCCAGCCCACTTCGGCACCGATGTGCATGGCAAGACCCTGGGTATCGTCGGCCTGGGCAACATCGGCGCGGCCATCGCCCGCCGTGGCCGTTTTGGTTTCAACATGCCGATCCTGTATGCCGGCAACAGCCGCAAGCCGGCGCTGGAGCAAGAACTGGGCGCACAGTACCGCAGCCTCGAACAACTGCTGGCCGAAGCCGACTTCGTCTGCATCGTGGTGCCGCTGTCGGACGCGACGCGCAAGCTGATCGGCGCGCGTGAGCTGAAGCTGATGAAGCCGAGTGCCTTCCTGATCAACATTGCCCGTGGCCCGGTGGTCGACGAGGCGGCGCTGGTCGAGGCGCTGCAGAACGGCACGATTCGCGGGGCCGGCCTGGATGTGTACGAGAAGGAACCGCTGAGCGAATCGCCGCTGTTCACGCTGCCCAATGCGCTGACCTTGCCGCACATCGGCTCGGCCACTGCCGAAACCCGCGAGGCCATGGCCAACCGGGCAATGGAAAACCTACGTGCGGCACTGCTGGGCGAGCGGCCGCGGGACCTGGTGAACCCGCAGGTGTGGAAGGGCTGACAGTTCTCTACGGGCTGTACTGGCCCTATCGCGGATAAATCCGCTCCTACAGGTTCGATGTGTAGGAGCGGATTTATCCGCGATAGGGCCAGGGCAGGCAAAACGAATACTATTCAGCTACCACTGCCATCCCCCCCACCCTGCCTTTGGGCTTGCGAAACACCAGCACATTCCCCGCCATCACCGCCACCAGCCCGAGCAACGCTGGCGCCGTCCACTGATACCCCTCGGCAAACGCGGACACATTCAACGCCACCAGCGGGAACAGCACCGTGCAATAGGCCGCCCGCTCCGGGCCCATGCGCCCGACCAGGGTCAGGTACGCAGTAAAGCCGATCACCGAACCCGGGATGACCAGGTACAGCAGCGAGCCGATGTACCGCGTGTTCCACTCCATGGCGAATGGAACGCCACTGACCAGGCAATACCCGGCAAGCATTGCCGCGCCATAGACCATGCCCCAGGCATTGGTGGTCATCGGCTTTAGCCCTGCCTTCTGCTGCATGCTCGAGAGCATGTTGCCAGCCGAGAAACACAGCGTGCCGAGCAGCGCCAAGCCCAGACCGAAGAGGGTTTCGCGGCTGGCTGCATGGTGTGACAGCTCCGGCCAGAACAGCAGGCCCAGGCCCAGCAGGCCGAGCGCTCCGCCGCCGAGTACGTTGCTGGCGATCTTCTGGCCGAAGAACACACGTGCATTCAGCGCATTCCACAACGTGGCGGTGGAGAACACCACGGCGATCAGACCGCTGGCGATCCACTGGCTGGCCGTGAGGAAGCACATGAAGTTGACGCAGAACAGGCAGAAGCCCTGGGCCAGGCAGATCAGGTGGCCGCGGCGGTCCATCGGCTGCAGGCGCCGAGTGAGCAGGAGCATGGCGAACAGGATCAGGCCGGCCAGGGCGAAGCGGTAGACGATCGACACCGGAATGGCGACCACGCCCAGTTGCAGTTTCAGGGCGATCCAGGTGGTACCCCAGATCAGGACGGTGAGCAGGTACAGGGACAGGTTCATGGGTGGAGCTCCTAAGGTGTTCGACCACGGGGCCGCCTTGCGGCCCATCGCCGGCAAGCCGGCTCCCACAGTCCTGTAGGAGCCGGCTTGCCGGCGATCGAGGGCGCAGCCCTCGCCAGAGCCACCAGTCTTCCCCCGGCAGCCGTCTCGCGCTTGCACATTCTTGCGGTTTTCTCGCAGTAGCTGCTGCCACCCGGGCCCAGCCGCAGTACGATGGCAGCGGAGGAATCGCCCATGACCCCGCTCAGCCAGTTGCAAGTGTTCAACGCCATGCACGCCTCGCCCCACGCCCGGCTGGAGCACAGCGCGCACCTGGGCGATGGCCTGGCGGCGGCGCTGTGGAACAACCGCGATGATGCCCGTGACTACCAGGCGCCGAGCCACCACACGCTGTCCTGCTACATCGCCGATGGCACCGGCACCCACCGCCGCCAGCGCCCGGCGGACAAGGGCGCGCCGAACAAACTGTGCATCATGCCGGCTGGCCAGGAGTCGAACTGGGTGGTCAACGGCTCCATCCGCCTGGCCCACCTGTACATCAGCGAGGCGCAGTTCGCCCTTGGCTGCGTGCGCCTGCTCGACCGCGAGCCGCGGGAATTGCAGCTGCAAGAGGCGACCTTTGTCGACGACGCCGAGCAGTCGTTGCGCTTTCGTCAGTTGATAAAGCTGGATTGGGATGAGCCCGGTGAGCGCTTGCTTGCCAGCAGCCTGGCGCACGAGATAGTCGACCACGCAGTGCTCAGCCAGGTGGGGCTACGCCAGGGTTTGCGCCTGAAAGGCGGGTTGGCGCCCAGCCAGCGCCGGCAACTTATCGAGTATATCGAGGCACACCTCGATCAGCCCGTCACCCTGGGCGAGCTGGCAGTGCGCTGCAACCTCTCCGAATACCATTTCGCGCGGATGTTCCGCGCAAGCTTCGGCTTGCCGCCACATCAGTACCTGCTGGCTCGGCGGCTGCACCGGGCTTGCCAGCTGCTGCGTCTGGGCGAGTTGCCCCTGGGTCAGGTGGCACTGATGTGTGGATTTGCCAGTGCCAGCCATTTCAGCAATCGCTTCCGGCAGGCGCTCGGGGCAACGCCTGGGGAGTACCGTGGGGCCATTCGCGGCTAAAGCCGCTCCTACAACGGCCCCGTGATCCCTTTGCAGGAGCGGCTTCGATGAAGCCGGCAAAGCTCAAGAAATCTCAGAACTCGAAGGTGCTCGAAAGGCTCACCTGCCGCGCATCACCGATGGCGACGAAATACTGGTTCACCGCCGAGCTGTAGTACACCTTGTCGAACAGGTTCTTCACGTTCAACTGCAAGCGCACATTGTGCTCGTCCAGCTTGGTCTCGTACGTCGCGAACGCATCCGCCACGGTATAGCTGGGCAGGTCGAAGGTATTGGTCGAGTTGCCCGGCCGCTCACCGACATACCGCGCCCCGGCACCAAAACGCAGGCGATCGCCGCCGAACAGGCTGCCGAAGTCATACACCGCCGACAGCGACCCGGTATGCCGAGCCACATTCTGCAAGCGGTTGCCTTCCAGGTCCGGGTCCTTGGTCACCTTGGCATCGGTATAGGCATAACTGCCGATCAGGCTCCAGCGCTCGCTGAGCTGCCCGGTCAGGTCGAGTTCGACCCCGCGCGAACTGACTTCGCCGGCATTGCTGTACGCCGTCTCGCCCGTTCCGCTGTCGAAGTTGGCGACCAGCACGTTCTGCTTGGTGATGTCGAACAAGGCCAAGGTACCGGTCAGGCTGCCCGGCATGTCCAGTTTGGCGCCCAGCTCCCACGACTTGCCCTCTTCCGGCGCAATCGAGGAATCCAGCACCACGCCACCGGTCAGCGGCGCGATGCTGGAATTGGGTTTGAACGACTCGCTGTAGCTGCCATAGAACGACAGCTGATCATCGACTTTGTAGACGAGGCCCGCGTGCGGCACCCAGGCCTGGCCGCTGGCGTCGGTGTTGGCCTTGAACGGGCGGCCGCGGCCGGCGTATTGGTCATATTGCTGGTAACGGGCGCCGGCTACCAGAATCCAGTGCTCGTCCAGGTGCAGCGCGTCCTGCACGAACAGCGCATCGGTGCGCAGCTTGTCGGTCTGGTCGCTGTCACTCGCGCGCACCGTGCTGCCTTCCACTTCCTGGCCGTAGATCGGATGCGCGTAGCTGAAGGTGGACCGCGCACTCTGGCGGATCAGGTCGCCACGAAAGATCTTGCGATCTTCGTGGTCGATGCCGAACAGCAGGTCATGCTGCATGCCAGCCAGTTGCACGTTGCCGTTGAGGCTCAGGGTGGCGAACTGGTCGCGGCTCATGGCGTTGTGCGTGCCGTCGATGCTGCGCGTGAGCGTGCCTTTGGCCTCGTTCACACCGGTCACTCTAACCTGGCTGGCATCGTAGGTCTCGCGGTTGAAGCTGTAGCCGAAGTGCAACTTCCAGTCATCGGCCAGTTGATGGTCGACCTCCAGGCGGTAGAGGTCGGAGCGCCCCTCCATGTCGTTGAAGGGCTCGTCCAGGCGCCGTGTTGCCGGGATGTCCAGTGGGTGACCATTGCTGCCAAAGGCAGTGCCGCGGTCGAACGGGTACAGGAACTCGCGGTGCTCGTAGGCCAGCACCACCTGGGTGTCTTCGCCGAGCCAGGCCAGCGACGGCGCCACCAGCGACTCGCGGTGCACACCGAAGTTGCGCCAGTAGTCTTCGTCTTCGTGATCGACGATCAAGCGGTAGGCCAACGGGTTGTCACCTAATGCGCCGGTGCTGTCGAAGCCACCGCCACTGCCGTTCTTGCCGCTGCCGTAGGTGGAGCCACGCACGGTCAGGGCGTTGTACTGCTGCAATTGCGGGCGCTTGCTGACCACGTTGATCACCCCGCCTGGATCCTGGATGCCATACAGCAGCGAGGCCGGGCCCTTGAGCACTTCGACCCGCTCGGTGCTGGCGTTGAGGCTGCGGCCCTGCACGATCGGCATGCCGTCGCGCATGATCGAGCCGTCGCGGTTGTCGCCGAAGCCGCGCTTCATGACAGTGTCGGAAGTGCCACCGAAGTTGTTGCCCTGGGTAATGCCGCTGACGTTGGCCAGGGCGTCGTCCAGGTTACGCGGAGCCTGGTCGCGGATCACCTGGGCCGGGACCACGTTGATGGCTTGCGGGATGTCCTGGTTCGGGCCCTGGCCGCGCATGATCGAAGCGCTGGCCGGCGGCTGGTAACTGTAGGCGTCCATCTGCGAGGTCACCGTGGTGGCTTGCAAATTGAGGGCGCCGGACGTGTCCACAGGCTCGAGGGTCAGGGTGCGTGCATCGACCCGGCGCCAGGTCAGGCCGGCGTTGCCCAGCAATTGTTGCAGGGCCTGTTCGGCGCTGAACGAACCCTGCAGGGCAGGGGCCTGCACAGCGGGCAATTCGAGGGTATAGACCACGCTCTGGCCGCTGGCGCGGCTGAAGGCGTTGAGTGCCTGTGCCAGGGGTTGGCTGGGCTGGGCGAAGGCATACACCTGCACCTGCTCGGCAGCCAGCGCCAGGGGGGCGATGGCGAAGACCGGGCAGGCAGCAAGACCGAGCCAGAAAGGGACGCAACGCGAAGAGAACTTCATGGACGCTGACCTGTGAGTGGGTTATTACTGCGAATGAATCGCACTTCCACTCATTACACGGATGTCACGTCCTGTTACCTCATCCGCTTTTGAAATTTATTTTTCAGGCCTGCCTCACCGGCTTCACGCCTTGCACCGCACCCTGTGGGAGCCGGCTTGCCGGCGATGAGGCCGGCACTGACCCCTACCGGATAACAGTCAACCGCCCCAGCACCGTCCGCCGCGAGAAGCCCATCACCTTGCCCAGCGAATCCAGCGCCAGCAGCGGCTGCTCCACTGGGAAACTGCCACTGACCTTGCGCTGCGCCAACTCGCCATCGAGCAGTACGATCCGCCCTGGGTAATAGCGCCCCAGCTCCTCGATCACCTGCGCCAACGGCACCTGGTAGTAGTTCAGCCAGCCTTGGCGCCAGGCCAGGCGGCTGTCGCTGTCCACCGTCAGCAGCTCTCCCGGGTGGCCATCGGTATAGGCCATCTGCTGATTGGCGGTCAGCTCACGGGCACCCTGCCCCTTGGCCGCAGCAACGGCCACACGCCCGCTGCGTACCGTGACTTGTGCACCCTCGCCCTGATCGCGCACTTCGAACTGGGTACCGAGCACCCGCACCTCGCCACCTGCAGCCTCCACCACGAACGGCTCGCCGTTGTGGGTGACCTGGAAAAATGCAGCACCATGCAGCAGCCGCACGCGGCGCTCGCCTTGCTGAAAATCGACAGCGATCGCGCTGCCAGCGTCCAGGGTCACTTCGGACTGATCCGCCAGGGTCACCTGGCGAACCGTATCGCCACTGCGAAAGTCGGCTTGCAGGTCCTGCAGCCAATGCCCCGGATGCCAACCGCCTGCAACCCCCACGGCCAGGGTCAGGCAGGCAGCCGTGGCCAGTGCACGCAGCCACGGTTTCCTGGCGGGTGGCTTGGCCATGGCCTCCAGATACTGCTGCAAACCGGCGTGCTCCTCGTGAGCCAGGCGCGCTGCCGGCGCGGCACTGAGCTGCCACGCAGCCTGGGCCTGGTCATAAGCCTGGCCATGTCGCGGATCTGCCAGCAGCCAGCGCTTGAAGGCCGCACTCTGGGCAACGCCGGGCTGCTCATTGATGCGGCTCAGCCAGTGCAAGGCCGCCTGCGACTGAGCAGCAGTGATGGGTTCTGGATGGCTCATCGACGGGCGCTCCCTGGCCGGCGCGGGGAAAGAGCGGGCTCGGCAATACTGGCCTTGCACGCTTCGAGGGCGCGCATCATATGCTTTTCCACGGCGCTCTGGGACAGCTGCATGGCCTTGGCGATCTCGCTGTACTTGCAGCCATGCACACGATTGAGCAGAAAGATGTGCCGGGTGCGTTCAGGCAAGGCGCGCAGTGCGGCTTCAATGCGCTGCAGGTCGTGGTCGACCTCCAGGGCCTGCTCCGGCGCCTGGCACGTGGCCTCCTGGTCCAGGGTCAATGCGGCTTCAGCCACGCGCTCGCGGCTGCCTTCGCTGCGCAAGTGGTCTATGGCCAGGTTGCCGGCACAGCGCAGCAGGTAGGTGTCGAGCGCCTCGACTTCGACCTGAGGGCGTCGCCAGAAGCGCAGGAACAACTCCTGCACCAGGTCCGAGGCCGTCGCGCGGCAACCGACCCTGCGGCTGACCAACGCCTCCATGCGCGCACGCTGGGCCATGAAGACCTGTACGAAACGTGCCCTGGTGCCGTCGTTGTCGTGCTCGATCAAGGCATCACCTGCCCACGACGGCCAGCAAAGGCCCCAGCACCAGGCTGACGGCGGCAAGGCCCAGCATCAAGCGCGGCCGATAGGGCAAGCCGAACACCCACAAAGTGGCACCGGCCATCGACACGGCTGTCCATTCCACCAGGCCAGAAGCCCAGCCACGCAGCTGCACGGCAAGCACCAGCGAAAATGCCAGCAGCAACCAACCCACGCAGCGCAACAGGCGCAACTGGCCAGGGCCGGGCTTACGCCCGAGCAGCTCGGTGAAATGCTTGTCCATGGCCAGGCACAGGGCGGCGAAGCCGGCAAAACCGATCAGGGCAACGCTCAGCATCCGCTTACCTCGGCCGAGTCCACCACCGGCTTGGCTACCCGCGGTGCGCGTTTGGCCAAGGGCTTGGGCGCGCGCAACATCTTGTTTGCGGCCCAGGCGAGAAACAACCCGGTACCCAGCACAGTCAGGTCGAAACCGGCCATGGCCCAGTCACCTTCGACCATTGAATGGTTCAGCCCCTGCCCGGTGACCACGCCGTTGAGCAATGGCAGCAAGGCAAAGGCCAGGGCCCCCAGGGCCAACTGTTCACCCCACGCTCTGCGCCCCGGGCGCAGCACGGCATGCACCAATGCCAGCAACCAGGCCAGGAAGAAGGTATTCACCTCCCAGTCGGCCCGCCCCGGCCACGTCACTGGCAGCAATCGGTTGGCCCAGAAGAACCCGGCCACGGCAAGCAGCAGGCCACTCATGCTGGCAATGTTGAGTACCTCGACCAGGCGCAACTCGCCCGGTAGCCGCTCGGACTTGGCGTGCTTGAGCTGGCGTTTGCCCAGCCACATCACCAGGCCCGTGCCGATGACTGCGGTCCCGGCGACGCCGAAGACGAAGTACAGCCAACGCAGCCAGGGCCCTGCATAGTTGCCCATGTGCAGCCCGACAAAGGTGAACGAGGTCATCATCACCGCGCTTTCCGGCGCGCCCTGGCTCAGCAGCTCGCCCGTGGCACCGTCGAACATCCAGTTGGCGCTGCGCTTGTAGGCGATGCTGTCGGCAGAAGCCTGGGTAAAACTGACCCGCGCATTGCGGTCGCCCGGGTTCTGCACCTGGATATAGCCCATGCCGGCGCCGGGTACCTGCGCCTGAACCTTGGCATAGAGGCTCTCCAGAGGCACCAAGGGCGCGGCTACGTTGGAAACCTTAGGCACCTCATCACGGCCGAACAGTTCATTGAAATACGCGCCGGTGCTGCCGCCGTAACTGGCCATGATGCTGGCGGGCATGACCATGTACATGAAGATCACCAGGCTGCTGTAGCTGATCATCAGGTGGAACGGCAGCACCAGCACGCCAATCGCGTTGTGCCCGTCCAGCCATGAGCGCTGGGCCTTGCCATGGCGGAAGGTGAAGAACTCCTTGAAGATCTTCTTGTGGGTGATGATGCCGGTGATCAGGCCGAGGAACATGATGAACGCGCAGAAGGTCGCCAGCCAACGGCCCCAGGGGTGAGGCATCTGCAGCTGGAAGTGGAAGCGGTAGAAGAACTCGCCGCCGCGGCTGTCGCGGGCCTCGACCGGCTGCCCCGTGAGGGCGTCGAGCTGCTTGCTGACACCGCCTCGACGCCCCTCTCCGGGCTCACGCCAGCTCACGCTGAGTGCCGCTTCACGCGCATTGGGCAGGCGGATCATCCAGCTCTCGGCATGCCCGGCATTGGCTTGCAGGTAACGCTGGGCCAAGCCCAGGCTGGCCACCGGGTCGAGCGCATGATGGCGTATCTCGGGCTGGGTCCAGCGGCTGATTTCATCCTTGAAGTACGACAACGTGCCGGTCAGGAAAATGGCGAACAGCAGCCAGCCGAAGATCAGGCCAGTCCAGGTGTGCAACCAGGCCATCGCCTGGCGGAAGCCTTCCTTCATGGGGTTTTCATCCAGTAGACGAACCCGTTGAGCGCCCCTATCAACAGGCTTGGCAACAGCACGCCGAACCAGGCGCGCCCCGCACTGCGGCAGGCGAAGCACCAGATGAAGGCCAACAGGTAAAAGACGAACGACAGCAGCATGCCGGTCATGGCCGCGTCGACCCGCGGCATCGGTGCCAGCAGGCTGATGCAGACACTGGCCATGGACGCCAGCAAGTAACCGCCCAGCAGCGCGGCCAGGCTGCGTGAGGTTACGGCCAGGCGGTAGCTGAGGGGTAGCCCGGCGGCGTTGCGCTTCATGGCGAAGGTCCGGAAAATTTCGGGGCTGCAATAGTAATGATTTGGATTCTCATAAGCAAAGCCTGCCCGTCGCCCTCTGCCGAGCGAGGATTGCCGAGAACAGTCGGCCACACTACAATGCGAACAATTCTTACTACCAGTTGCGCTACACAGGCGCCGGAGTATCCTCGGTGTCCAGCGCCCTCTCTTCCACGGTCGAAGGTCTCTACCACGCCCATCACAACTGGCTGACCGGCTGGCTGCGCCGTCGCCTGGGCTGCCCGCAAAGCGCCGCCGACCTGGCCCAGGACACCTATGTGCGCCTGCTGCAGGCGCGCGAAGCGCCGCAACTGGTCGAGCCTCGCGCCTTCCTCGCCACCGTTGCCAAGCGTGTGCTGTGCAACCACTTCCGCCGCCAGGAGCTGGAACGCGCCTACCTCGAGGCCCTGGCCCAGGTACCGGAGAGCGTCGCCCCGAGCGAAGAGCAGAAGGCGATCATCTTCGAAACCCTGCTGGAGCTCGACCGCTTGCTCGATGGCCTGCCGCCCCTGGTCAAGCGCGCGTTTCTCCTGGCCCAGATCGATGGCATGGGCCAGAGCGAGATCGCCCGCGAGCTGGGCATTTCGCTCGCCACGGTCAAACGCTACCTGAACAAGGCAGCCCTGCGCTGCTACTTCGCCCTGTGAACACGTCGTTTTCCACGCACGTGGCCGAGCAGGCCGTGCACTGGCTGATCGAGTCCCAGGGCGATGACTTCGACCCGGCTCAGCAACAGGCGCTGCAGCGCTGGTTGCTGGCCGATGACGAGCATCAGCGGGCCTGGGCGCATATCCAGCAGGTCAACCAGCGCCTGCGCGGCGTTGCCTCGCCGGTGGTGCATGCCACCTTGCAGGCCCCGCCTTCCGCTGCCCGGCGCCGTGCGCTCAAGGCGCTGCTGCTGTTCGGCATGGCCAGCGCCACTGGATTGGGCCTGCAGTCGCACAACCCATTGCCCGGTTTGATGGCCGATTACCGCAGCCCCCTCGGCCAGAGGCGGCGGATGCAGCTCGCCGATGGCAGCCTGCTGCAACTCAACACCCGCAGTGCTGCCGATGTGCGCTTCGATGGCCAGCAGCGCCTGGTGCGCCTGCTCGAGGGCGAACTGGCACTGGATGTCGTCAGCGATGCGCGCCCCCTGCTGCTGCGCACCGACCAGGGTGCCCTTCAACTGGATAGCGGGCGCTTCAATGTGCGTGAGTTCGACGGGTTCAGCCTGGTTTCGGTGTTCACCGGCAAGGCCAGTTTTTCAGGCCAGGCGCTGCTGGCCGGGCAGCGTGCGCGCTTCACTGCGCACGGTTGGCAGGCCATCGCGCCCGTGGATCTCAACAGCGGTGCCTGGGTCGACGGCATGCTGGTGGCCTCGCAGATGCGCCTGGCGGACTTTCTTGCCGAACTTGGCCGTTACCGCCAGGGGCAGCTGGGTTGCAGCGAGTCGATCGCGGACCTGCGCGTATCCGGCTCCTATCCGCTGGATGACAGCGAACGGATCCTGCAGATGCTGGAAGTAGCGTTGCCCGTGCGGGTGCGGCGATTCACCCGCTACTGGGTGACAGTCGAAGCCCGGGCATAACCATTTTTCCAATCGGTTGAGCCATTTTTCCAACCTCGCGTGACAGAGAAGGCAGAACCCCTTCTTACAGGACCCTTCTCGATGCCCCTGCGCCCTACCCCGCTCGTTCACGCCCTGCTGCTGGCCACCAGCCTCGGCCTTGTCACGCCAGCTCTGCAAGCCGCCGAGGCACGCACCTACCACATTGCCGCCGGCTCGCTGGAAGATGCCCTGAACCAGTTCGGCCGCGAGAGCGGTGCACTGATCTCGTTCGGCTCGCAACTGACCCAGGGCCTCGCCACCCAAGGCCTGGACGGCCAGTACGACATCGCGCAGGGGCTGGATGCATTGTTGCGCGGCAGTGGCCTGCAGGCTCGGCAAGAGGCAGATAACGCCTTCAGCCTGCAGCCGGCAGGTGTTTCGGCCCCTGGTGCTGCGGTGGAGCTCGGTGCCTCGACCGTCGTCGGCGACTGGCTGGGCGAGGCGCAGCAGGACAACGTCTTCGAGCACCCCGGCGCCCGCGACGTGGTGCGCCGTGAGGCATTCGAACGCAGCGGCGCCACCACGGCGCGTGAAGTGCTCAACCGCATCCCCGGCGTCAACGCCCCGGACAACAACGGCACCGGCAGCCACGACCTGGCCCTGAACTTCGGCATCCGCGGCCTCAACCCACGCCTGGCCTCGCGCTCCACGGTACTGATGGATGGCATCCCGGTGCCCTTCGCACCTTATGGCCAACCGCAGCTTTCGCTGGCGCCAATCAGCATGGGCAACATGGATGCGGTGGATGTGGTGCGCGGCGGCGGCGCTGTGCGCTACGGCCCGCAGAACGTCGGCGGTATCGTCAACTTCGTCACCCGCGCCATTCCCCAGGAAGCGACCTTCAAGGCCGCCATGCAGAACCAGGTCAGCCCATCGTCCAGCCAGGACGGTTTCAAGAACAGCGCCAACCTGCTGGTCGGCGGCACCAACGACAACGGCCTGGGCGGCGCGCTGCTGTACTCGGGCGTGCGCGGCGGCGACTGGCGCGAGCACAGCGACACGCAGATCGACGACCTGATTCTCAAGGGCAAGCTGCAACTCGACGAGGCCAACAGCCTGCATGCCATGGCCCAGTACTACGAGGGTGAGGCGCAGATGCCCGGTGGCCTGAGCACCGCCGACTTCGACGCCGACCCTTACCAGTCGACGCGCCTGAAAGACAAGTTCTGGGGCCGCCGCACGCTGTTCAACTTCGGCTACAACTACAAGCAGGACGACCGCCAATTCAGCGTCAACAGCTTCTTCACCAAGACCCTGCGCAGCGGCTACCTGGACCAGGGCAACTTCGTTTCGCTGTCACCGCGCGAGTACTGGGTGCGCGGTATCGAGACCCGCTTCTCGCAAGGCCTGGCACTGGGCGAGAGCTGGCACGAACTGGGCATCGGCTACCGCTACGTCAATGAAGCCGGCCATGAACTGCGCTTCCGTGAACCGGTCACTGGCGACCTACCCACCACCGCCAGCCGCAATGACCGTGATACCCGTGGCAGCACCGAGGCCCACGCCATCTACCTGGATGACCGCATCGACATCGGCCGCTGGACCATCACCCCGGGCGTGCGCTACGAGATGATCGACTCCGAACAGAGCAACAAGCTCAACGGCCAACGCTACCAGGGCAGCTACAACACAGCCCTGCCGGCGCTGAACGTGATGTACCACTTGACCGACACCTGGAACCTGTACGCCAACACCGAAGGTTCGTTTGGCAGCGTGCAGTACAGCCAGATGCCCAACCGCGTCAGCAGTGGCGAAGTCAAACCGGAGAAAGCACGTACCTGGGAGGTCGGTACTCGCTACGACAACGGCGACCTTCAGGCCGAAATCGGTGCATTCCTGATCAACTTCGACAACCAGTACGAAAGCAACCAGACCAACGACTCGGTAATTGCCCGCGGCGAAACCCGCCACCAGGGCATCGAAACCAGCGTGCGCTACGCACTCGACGGCCTCAGCCCGGCGCTGGCAGGTTTCGACGTGCACGCCAGCTACGCCTTCGTTGACGCCACCATCCGTGAAGATGGGCCGAACAAGGGCAATCAGGTGCCGTTCTCGTCACGCCACAAGGGCAACCTGGGCGTGGGTTATACCGAAGGGCAGTGGCAGTTGAACCTCGATGGCAGCTTCCAGAGCAGCCAGTACGCCGACAACGCCAACACCGGCACCGAGAGCGCCGACGGCAGCACCGGTCGCATCCCCGGTTACATGCTGGTCAGCACCCGCGCCGGGTATGACTTCGGGCCGCAGCTGTCCAACCTGAAGGTAGCGGTGGGGGTGAAGAACCTGTTCAACCGCGAGTACTACACGCGTTCGTTCGATGACAACAACAAGGGCAAGTACGTGGGTGAGCCGCGGACCTTGTATGTGCAGACTTCGGTTGAGTTCTGAGCCTGGGGTACGGTTGAGGTTTTAGGGTATTGCGTAGATCGAGCGCCGCCCGCGCGGCGCGCGATCTCAATCCCACCACGTACCTCACGCCTTACAATTTTTTTTTCATAAAGGGGTTGAAATCATCCCTCGGTTGCCTGACCTTAGAGTCAAGAGGCGAAGAAATTCCAGGGGCCTCAAGGGCCTAGGCACGCCTCCATGCGAGCAAGCTGAATAAGGATTGAATCATGCAAATCCAGGTCAACAGCAGCAACCATATCGAAGGCAACATCCGTCTCAACGAGTGGGTCCGCAGTACGCTGGAAGCCACGCTCGAACGTTACGAGGAGGACCTCACCCGCATCGAGGTGCACTTGCGCGACGAGAACGGAGCCAAACCCGGTCCGCATGACAAACGTTGCCAGATGGAGGCTCGCCCCAAAGGCCACCAACCGATTTCCGTGACCCACACCGCCACTTCGCTGGACCAGGCGGTCGACGGTGCTGCCAGCAAGCTGAACAATGCACTGGAGCACTTCTACGGCAAACTGCGCAGCAAGCGCGGGGTCCTGGAGCTGAATGACCCGGACGCCTGATTCACACCATGAACAACAACGCCCGGCCATGTGCCGGGCGTTTTCGTAAGTGGCGTCAGTACTTGACTGCCTGCAACAACGGTTGCGGGAACAGATTGTCCAGGGTTTCCAACAAGCGTGCGTAGTAGATAGGCTTGCGGAAGAAATCCAGCACCTGCAGGCGCAGCAGGTCACTGACATCATCGGCACCGGCATGGCCCGACATGACAATCACGGGTAGGTGCTGGCGTTCACAATGGTCGCGCAAGCGCTTGATCAGACCGATGCCGCTTTCTTCCGGCATGCGAAGGTCAGTGATGACCAACGCAACGTCAGGATTCAGGGTGAGCAGCTGCATGGCCGTTTTTACCGAGCCGGCGGCAAGGCAGCAGTAACCTTCGTTTTCCAGCAGTTCGGCGAGCTCCTGCAGGTGCTCTTCCTCGTCATCCACCAAAAGAATCTGCTGACGCGAGAAAGAGTTCTGCATGGGTGGCTCCTGTTCATCCAATCAGACGTTGGCGATACCCGCAGGTGCACGTTGGGCTTACAGAATTGCCTGAATCTTGGTGAACATTGCGGTGATCTGTGTCGAGATCGGGGTGACGAAGCCCGCAAGCACCACCGCGACCATCGCCGCGATGACCGCATACTCGATACCCGAAGCGCCGTCTTCACGACGCAGGAATTGCTTGCAGTGACGGATGATCTTTTTCATGACCAGCTCCTTGCGGCGGCGTCGCCGGCGACAGTGGTATCAAAGTGACTCCTTTGTGCCATCAAAGAATCGCCAAGCTGGTGGCAACTGCAAACATAAAAAAGCATTAATCACTTAGTGATACTCCTAAAGATGTAATCCCCTTTTGTCACTTAACCATCTGTTTTTATTGGTTTTGACTGCAAGCGTTAAAAAAATCTGTTGGCCTCAATGGCGAAAAGCGATGACTGCACTAACGTGCAATAGCGAAATAGTGACTTTTTGCCAGCGCTCGTTCCACGCAGGGAGGCCAGAAATGAGCAGTCGCATGACCATGATCCTGGCTGCACTTTTCCTGCTTGGGGCATTGCTGGCAGGCTACTGGGGATTCGTGCTGAGCCGCCCTGCCGAGCCCCCCGAGCCTGCCGGCGCCGGCACAGAACAGCCTGTCGCCGTGACGCCAGCGCCTGCCCCACAGCCCCCTGAACCCCTGCGCTCGCCGATTGTGGTACTGCGTAAGGCACTGCCGGCCAATACCCCCGTCACCGAAGGCGACGTGCTCGTCGAGCGCCTGCAAGTGACGCCCGCCGGCGCGTTCCAGGCAATCGAACAGGTCATTGGCCGTGCTAGCCCAAGGCCCCTTGCAGCCGGCAGTTGGCTGGGAGAATCCAGTTTCGAAGGCGGTGGGCCGCTGGCACGAATGATCCGCGCCAACGAGCGCGCCGTTGCGATCGGCGTGGACGAAGTCATCGGTGCTGCCGGGCAGATGTACCCCGGTGATTATGTGGACGTGCTGCTGTACCTGCGCGAAGAAACCAGCAACCCGCAGTCCTCGGCTCAGGTCGTGTTGCCAGCCCTGCGTGTGCTCAGCGTCGGCGAGCAGATGGGCCTGGCCCATGACGGCCAGCCAGCGCAGAGCGCCGAAGCGCTCAAGGCCCGCCGCGAGCAGGGCAACGCCGGCAACCTCTCAGGCACTCGCACGGTGGTGCTGGCCGTACCCGAAGCCTTCGCCAGCCGCCTGATGCTGGCGGCCCAGGTCGGCACCCTGCGCCTGGCCGTACGCAGCGCCGACGAACAGCGGCTGGCCCGCTACTGGAGCGGGCGCGACGCTCAACCCCAGGTCGAAAGCATCAACCGCGAACTCTTCCGCTTTAGCCAACTGTCCCAGGCACCGCTGAGCCAACCTGCCCCCGTCGCCGTCGTGGCGGGCATGCAGGTGATCCGCGGGGCACAGAATACCGACCACAAAAACACCCCCTGACAAGGCAAGGATGCAGTATGCGTAGTTCCGAGCGTTGCAGATCCAAACCAGGCTTCGGCCGTGTGTGCCTCGCGCTGCTTCTGGCCGGGGTGCTGGTTCAGGCCAATGCCGCAGGCAAGGGGTGCGAGGCATACGCCCAGTTGCCCTCGGTGATCGAAATGGATGAGGGCCTGCAACAGGAACTGCGGCTCCCGCTGGCCATCAGCCGCGTGGCCGTCGGCGAGCCGAAGGTGGCCGATGTACAGGCCAGCGGCGAACGCGCCGTCCTGGTGACTGCGGTGGGCCCTGGCAATACCACGCTCATGCTGTGGACCGCCTGCTCCCCCACGCCCCATCGGGCCATGTTGTTCGTCAAGGGCCGCGCCAGCGTCGACATGGCCGAGGGGGGCCTGCCGCCTTCGCTCGATGCCCAATTGCCAAGCCAGGTTCAGGCCGATATCCGCTTCGTCGAAGTGCGTCGTACCAAGTACAAGGAAGCCGGCGCGCGGCTGTTCTTCAGTGGTTCGAACAACAGCCTGATCGGCTCGCCCGGTACGGTCCCGCGCACCTCGGTGACACCGGGTGCGGTACCGATCACACCGCCTGCCATTCCGCTTGACGATGGCGTGTTCAACATTGTGTGGGGAGGCGGCAGCAGCCGTTTTCTCGCCGCCATCAATGCCTTGGAGAACAGCGGCTTCGCCTACACCCTGGCGCGCCCCAGCCTCACCGTGCTCAGCGGCCTGACCGCAAGTTTCCTGGCGGGCGGCGAGATCCCGATCCCGGTGCCCAGCGCCGGCAGTGACAGTGTCTCGATCGAATACAAGGAATTCGGCGTGCGCCTGGCGCTGACGCCGACCGTGGTCAGCCGCGACCGCATCACCCTGAAGATCGCCCCCGAAGTCAGCGAGCTGGACTACAACAACGCGGTGAATATCGCCGGCACGCTGGTGCCGGGGCTGAGCGTGCGGCGGACCGATACCAGTATTTCGCTGGCCGATGGCGAGAGTTTCATCATCAGCGGCCTGGTCAGCAACAACACCCGCTCATCGGTGGACAAGCTCCCAGGGCTGGGCAACCTGCCGGTGCTGGGTGCGTTCTTCCGCCAGTCGGCCCTGGTGCGTGAAGAAACCGAGCTGTTGATGATCGTCACCCCGCACCTGGTCCAGCCCTTGGCCGCCAACGCCCGCCTGCCGCAGTTGCCGGGGGAAGGCCTGCGCACCTACGACCCCAGCTGGGGCCGGCTCTTCTTCATGGAAAACGGCAACTTCGATGGCCGCAACGGGTTATCACAATGAACGAGAGCCTCAACCAGACCTTCCTGGGCATCACCCGAAACGAGGAAGACCTGCAATGGCTGCAGACCGCTCTGGCCCCTCAGGGCCAGGTGATAGGCGCCAATGCCGGCAACCTCGACGAGCTGCTGGCACTGGTCAACGCGACTTTCAGCAACCTCGTTTTCATCGGACTGGACCGTGAACAGCTGGTCAACCAGTGCGCTTTGATCGAGGGCGTGCTGGAAGCCAAACCGATGCTGGCCATCGTCGCGCTGGGCGATGGCATGGACAACCAACTGGTGCTGCATGCCATGCGCGCGGGTGCCCGTGATTTCGTCGCCTACGGCTCGCGCGCCAGTGAAGTGGCTGGGCTGGTACGGCGGTTGGGCAAACGCATGCCCACCGTCACCAGCAACCCCAGCCTGGGCGGCCTGACCGTGTTGTACGGCGCGCAGAGCGCCACCGACGGCGCGTTGTTGACCACGCACCTGGCACGGGTGGTACAGGAAAGCGGCCAACAGACGCTGCTGCTCGACCTGGGCATGCCACGTGGCGACAGCCTGGCCCTGCTCGGGCTGGAGGCATCGTTCTACTTCGGCGATGCCCTGCGCCATCTTCGCCGGCTCGACACCACGCTGATCGACAGCGCCTTCACCCGCGACAAGAAGGGCCTGCGCCTGCTCACCTACGCCGAGAACGATGAGCCGCTGCGCCAGACCAGCGCGGCCGAGCTGTACATGCTGCTCAGCGCACTGCGCCAGCATTTCCAGCACATCGTCGTGAACCTGACGGGCCATGCCGACAGCGAGGCCCTGCGCACCCTTGTCAGCCACTGCGACAAGCTGATCGTGTACACCGACCAGAACATCCTCGACTGCCGGCGCAACCTCGAAGTGCTGGAGCTTTGGCGTGACCACGGCATCAAGCTGGAACATGCCAGCCTGTTGGTCGACCGCTACCTGAGCAACGTCGCCCCCGATGCCGACAGCCTGGCCAAGCGCTATGGCTTGCCCCTGCTCAAGGTCATGCCCGACAGCGCCGAGCTGCGGCTGAACGTTAAGAACCAGGGCCTGAGCCTGTTCGAACTGGCCCCGCGCGAAAACCTGACGCAAGCCCTGCGCAGCCTGGGTGAACGGCTGGCGCAGCGCTCGGAAAACCTTTCGCCACCGGCCTTCACCTGGCTGCGTCGGCTGTGGGGCAGCAAATGAACGGCGACCTACCCTTTGGCGGCCAGCAGCATGCCTCTAGCGACCCTTATGCACTCAAGCGCGCACTGCACCGCTTTGCCATCGATGCCATCGAAGACAGCGGCCGCAACCTGCTGGAAGGCGCGCGCCCGGCACTGACCCAGTTCGTGCTGGAGCAGGTCGGCGATTACGTCGCGCGGCTGCGCCTGGCGTTGTCACGCTACGAAATGGAGCGCCTGGCCGAAGAGCTGGTCGACGAGCTGACCGGGTTCGGCCCACTGGAGGTGCTGCTGCGCGATGCCAGCGTCACCGAGATCCTGGTCAACGGGCCACACCGGGTGTTCGTCGAGCGGGCCGGCCAGTTGCAACAGACCGACCTGCGGTTCATCGATGCGCATCACGTCGAGCGCGTCATGCAGCGAATCCTGGCTCCGCTCGGGCGGCGCCTAGACGAATCTTCGCCGATGGTCGATGCGCGCATGCCGGACGGCAGTCGGGTCAACGCGATCATCCCACCGGTGGCGCTGGATGGCCCGTGCCTGTCGATCCGCAAGTTCCGCCAGGACATGCTCAAGAGTGCCGACCTGCTCGCCACCCGGGCCATCGACCAGCACATCTTCGACTTCCTCGAACGTGCCGTGGGTCGGCGCTGCAACATCCTGGTCAGCGGCGGCACCGGCACCGGCAAGACCACCCTGCTCAACATCCTCAGCCAGATGATCGCCCCGCGCGAGCGCCTGGTCACCATCGAAGACGTGGCCGAACTGCAGCTGCACCACCCCCACGTGGTACGCCTGGAAACCCGCCCCCCGAATGCCGAGGGGCACGGCGAGATCAAGGCCAGCGAACTGATCCGCAACGCCCTGCGTATGCGCCCGGACCGCATCATCCTCGGTGAAATCCGCGGCACCGAAGTGCTCGATGTGCTCACGGCCATGAACACCGGGCACGACGGCTCGATGAGCACCGTGCACGCCAACACCGCGCAGGATGCCCTGCTGCGCCTGGAAACCCTGGTCGGCCTGAGCGGGCGGCAGATCGCCGAGAAGACCTTGCGGCAGATGGTCTGCGCAGCGCTCGACGTGGTGATCCAGCTTGCCCGCCTGCCCGATGGCCGGCGCTGCGTCAGCGAGGTGCTGGAAGTGGTGGGTGTGCGCGACGATGTGTACGTGACCAACACCCTGTTCCGCCTCGATCGGCGCGGCGGCGACACCTTCCTGCGTGAAGCGCCCAACCCTGCCGGCAGCAAGCTGCGCCTTGAAGGTGCGCCATGATCGGCCCCCTGCTGCTGGCGCTGGCGCCGCTGCTGATGGGCGTTTCCCTGGTGCTGTTTCGCAAGGGCCTGTACAAGCGCAGCGAACAGCGGATTCTCCAGCGCCTGGGGCGGGCCGTACAGGTCGTACGCAGTGGCAATACGCGGCGCGACTGGCTTGAGCCGCTGCTGCAACGGGCAGGGCTGGGCGCCACCGACTGGCACCCACAGCGCTGGCTGTTTGCCTGGCTGGGCCTGGCGCTAGTGGCCCTGCTGGGCGCCGGCTGGGTAGCTGCACTGATGGTGGTGGTGAGCATGCCATTGTTGGCCTACTTCACCCTCAGCGCCCTGTACCGGCGACGTGTGCGCCAGCTGGTAGAGCAGTTGCCGGCGTTGCTGGACTACAGCGTGCGCAGCCTCAAGGCTGGCCGCACGCTCAACGATGCTGTGCTCGGGGGTATCGATGGCACCCGTGAACCCTTGCGCTCGACCATGACCCGGGTGCGGCGCAACGTGCAGCTTGGGGTACCGCTGGACGACGCAGTAAGCGAGTTTGCCGAGCTGTATGACCAGGACGAACTGCGCCTGTTCGCCATGGGGCTGCGCATCAACCAGCGCTACGGCGGCAACACCAGCGAGCTGATGGAGAACCTGATCAAGCTGATCCGCGAGCGTGAACAAGGCGCCCGCCAACTCAAGGCCATGACCGGCGAAACCCGTATCACCGCGATGATTCTCGGCGCCTTGCCGCTGTGCATGGCCGGTTACTTCCTGATGGCCAACCCGCGCTATCTACTGGCCATGTGGCATGACAGCAGCGGCCAGATGATGCTGTTGCTGGCATTCGCCCTGCAGGTGCTTGGCTGCCTGGTACTGTGGCGCATGATGAGGAGCCTGTGACCATGGCCTTGCTGCTCTGCGCCCTGTGCCTGTTCCTGGCGGCTTGCCTGCTCGGCCTGCAGGCCGCCCGTCAGCTGCGGGCCCGCTACCTGGTCGCTCGGCGGCTGCAAGGGCGGCTGGCGCGCGACGAGCGCCTCGGTGACTGGCTGCACTGGCTGGGCAGCAGCCCACTGGGGCAACGCTTGCAGAAACTGGACGGTGAAAGCCAGGCGCTGCTCGACCGTGTCGGCTGGCGTCGCAGCCGCCAGCGAGCGCTGTTCGCCGCCGTGCAGCTGGGGTTGCCGATAGTGACGGTCGTACTGACCTTGCTGCTGCAACAAGGTGTGAGCGGCGGTGATGGGGCGCACTGGCTGATCTGGCCACTGTGCGCGCTGGGGGCCAGTTATCTGCTGCCCAAGCGCGTGCTGGCTGCCGCCGCCAAACGCCGCCAGCAACGGATCGCCCTGGAAGTGAGCCTGATGATTCCGCTGCTGCGCATCCTCTTCGAAACCGGGCTGGCCGTGGAGCAGGCGTTGCGTGTGCTGAGCCGGGAAGGCCGAGCGCTGGTGCCGGAGATCAGCGAAGAGCTGCGCCAGATACTGCACCGGGTGGACTCGGGCTTGGCGCTCGGGCCGGAACTGGAAAAGACGGCAGGGGTGCTGGCCGTGGACGAATTCACCGACACCTGCGTGATTCTCCAGCAATTGCTGACACAGGGCAGTGGCGCGATGAAGTCGCTGCTGGCGCTCAAGGATCTGCTGGATGACCGGCGCCTGACGCGCCTGCAGGAACGGGTATCGAAAATGTCGGCAAAGATGTCGGCGGTGATGATGGTATTCCTCTTCCCGGCGTTGCTCATCGTCCTGGCCGGGCCGGGGTTTTCTGCATTGGCGCGGGCGTTGAGCCCCTAGGGAGAGAGGATGAAAGCAATCCTGTTGTTCACCAGCCTGGTGCTGCTGGCCGGTTGCGCCGGCCAACAGCCCGAGAGCTTGCGGCAATTGTTCGGTACGTCCAGTTGCACCAAGCCCGACGCCGACCAACAACTGTCGCTGAACCTGGCGGACGAGATGCTCAACGAAGGCCGCCCGCATGCCAGCCTGGCGCACCTGGAGCAATTGCCCAACACCCTCGACCAGGTACGCCTGCGCAAAGCTCGGGTGTCGCGCCTGCTCGGGCGCAGCGAGGCCGAGCCGCTGTACCGCAGCCTGCTGGGCGGCTGCCTGGCCGCCGAAGGCGAGCACGGCCTTGGCCAGCTTGCCTCGGCCCGTGGCGACGACGTGCAGGCGCTGCAGAACCTGCAGCGCGCCGTGCGCCTTGCACCGACCGATGAGCGCGTGCGCAACGACTTGGGCGTGGTGTTGATGAGCCTGGGGCGCTATGAGCAGGCGCGCTTCGAATTCCTCACGGCCATCGAACTGAAAGATGACAACCCGCTGCCGGCGGTCAACCTGGTGACGCTATCGCTGCTGCAGGACAACTGGCAGCAGGCTACCGACCTGGTCAGCCGGCTCGGGCTCAAGCCCGAGCAGTTTGCCCAGGCCCAGGCTCGCTTCAGCCAGATCAAGGCCAGCGGGCGCGGGCCGCTGGCCTCGGCCAATCGCTCGACCGAGATGCTCAACTGACGCAAAGGAGAGGCTGATGATCCGCTTTGCAATTGTGCTGGCGTGCTGCGCCAGCGTCTTTTCGGCCTGGGCAGATGACGCCCCACACCAGCATTCGACTGAGCTGACCGCGACCGAAGCGTTGCTCCAGGTGCAGTCCAGTGGTGAGCAGGCATCGAACAAGCTGCAGGTGCAGACGGCACGCGAGCGCGACCTGTCGAAGCAGCGTTGGCTGGAGACGTACAAATACGCTATCCCGGATTTCTATCGCTGGGAGCGGGTGAAGTCGAGCAACAACTGAAACGGGCCTGCTCAAGACAAGCACACACTGGCCAGCACGAACCCCACCAGCACACTGGGTGCGAACGGCTGCTTGTCGCCCGCCTGCCCTGCCCCGCGCCGCCACAGCCGCCTGGCGAGCGCCCATAGCAGCATCGCCCCACCAGCCCCGATAAAGGTGCCCAGCACATACGCCTGGCTGGTGGCCAGGGCCAGCGCGCCAAGCAGCTTGACGTCACCGGCACCAAAGCGACCGAACATATACCCCGGCAACGTCAGCAACAACACGATGGCCAGCGCCCAGCCGGCATCACTGGCCTGAGCGCCGACCCAGCTGTGTCCGGTCGCCAGTAGCCATGCCAGCGCACACGCGGCACCGCCCAGCGTGAAGACGTTGGAGATTTGCCGCTCACGCATATCCTGCCCCGAGCACAAGGCAAGCCAGGCCAGCAGGACAACGCTAGATATTGGCAATTGGCCATCCCTGTTCGTCGAACGGTTCTATGCTGTTACTCAGGATCCATCGTCAGGGTAGACGCGAACATGCAAGCAGGCCCGGCAAAACGGCAAAAAGGCGCGGCAGCCCTGGAGTTCGTCGCCGTCTTCATGATCTTTTTCTCAGTATTCTACGGGTTGGTCAGCTACACCCTGCCGATGCTGATGCTGCAGTCGTTCAACCAGGCCAGCAGCGAGGCGGTGCGCCGCTGCGTTGCCCTGGACCCGAACAGCGCCAGCTATGCCGCCGATATGCAGGTACTGGCCCATCAGGTGATCCGCGACCAGTTGGCCTGGATGCCCGCCCCACTCAAATTCGACCCCGCCAGCGATGCGCAGGTGACACTCGATGCCAGCAAGCTGCTGAAAGTGACCATCAACTACCCCAAGGACAAACTGACCAATGTCTTGCCGTTGCTGGTGATACCCATCATTGGCGAAGTGCCTAACCTGCCGGCAATGTTGAAGGCCGAAGCGAGTCTGCAACTGTGAGTGGCCTGTTCAATCGTTGGCTGGGCAGCCAGGCCACTGAACCCACAGCCGAAATGCCGCTGGCCGTTGGCCTGCAAGTATGGCTGGATGAGCACGGCCACGTGCAGCGCCTGTCCGGGCCCTTGCGCACCGAGTTGGCCGTGCCCGGCCAGGCACCCGCGTCTATGCGCAGCTACCTGCATCAACGCAGCTGGCTGGTGCTCGAAGGGGTACCCGCTGACTGGCAAGGCCAGGTGCTGGACCTGGATTTCCGCACGGTCCACGGCCAGCCCCTGCATACCCGCGGCTGGCTGCAACGGCAGGCATCTGGCTGGATGCTGCAGCTCTTCGACATCGGCGACCTGCTGCGCCAAAGCGACCAGCAGGACCAGCGGCTGAGCCAGCAGCAACTGGCCATCGACATCAGCCAGGCCATGCGTGACTGCAGCGAACATTGGCTGCCACAGACCAGCGCCGAGCAGTTGCAGCACCTGGCCATGCATTGGCACGCCGGCGCGGCGAGGCTGCTGCTGGCGGACGCAGGCGGCTGGCGTACGTATGCCAGCAGCGAAGGTGAGTGGCCGTGGCCCGATGACGAACGCCTGCAACCCTGGCTGCAAACGTTGCCTGCGCGCTTTCAGCACGTAGCGCCCGATTCCGCCCAATGGCAGGGTATGTGTGCAGGGTCGGCGCTGTTTCTCATGCCGTACAGCCATGGCCACGACGTCCAGGCCTGGTTACTGTGTGCCGGGGCGTCTTCAGTGCCTGCACCAGAGGCTGCCGTGGGGTTGCTGCACGCCCTGGTCGACCCCCTGCTGGTGCGCCTTCGCCAGGCGCAGCTAGAGCAACGCTCTCGCCATCTGGATGAGCTGCAGCGGCAACTGGGCGCCGGCTGGTGGGCGTGGCCATTGCAGGGGCCGTTGCACCTGGATTCGGCCTTGGCCACCCGCCTCGAGCTGCCCTGCGAGGTCAGCCTCGAGCGATGGCTGCTGCGCCTGCACCCGGCCGACCGGGAAGCTGCGCACATGGCCCTGGAGCAGGCACGCGCTGGCGTTGCCTTGAGCCTCAGCCTGCGCCTGATCGAAGCCGACACCCTGGCCAGCCCGCGCTGGCTGCACTGGGTGGGGCAACTGCACGGCCGCCAGGTGCAAGGTTTCATGCTCGACATCAGCGCCCTCAAGGCCCAGGAGCTTCAGGCCAATGCCGCCCGCGCACGCCTGGATAATCTCATCGCCAGTTCCCCTGCGGTGATCTACATCCAGCGCTATGCAGCGGGTGCGCTGCACAGCGAATTCTTCAGCGACAGCCTGATGCCCTTGCTGGGGTGGACCAAGGACAGCGAACTGTGCCGCCAGCCTGGCCAGGCGGTGCACCCCGAAGACCGCCAGACCTGGCTGGACCGCACCCGCGCGCTGCTGCGCGACGGCCAGGTACGCAGTCGTTACCGCCTTCGCGATCATCGAGGTGGCTACCACTGGATATTGGACGAAGCCCGCCTGTTGCGTGACGACCTGGGCCAGCCGGTCGAAGTGGTCGGCCTGTGGCTGGATGTCAGCGAGGCCACCGAGGCCGCAGAGCGTGTGCGCCAGAGCGAGGAGCGCTACCGGGTACTGGTGGAAGACTCACCCGCCATGATCTGCCGCTACCGCCCCGACCTGCAGTTGCTGTTCGGCAACCGGCCACTGGCCGATCAACTGGAATGCGCGCCCGGGCAGCTTGGCGAAATGAACCTGGGCCAATGGATGTCCGACAGACAGCGCCAGGCGTTCATGCAGCGGCTGGCAGCACTGACCCCGACGCAGCCGTTGAGCAGCGCAGAGGTGTGCCTGCAACTACCGGGACGCCGGCATGCCTGGTGGGTATGGGCCGAACGCGGGTTGTTCGACGAACACGGCCAACTGGTGGAAGTGCAAGCGGTGGGGCGCGACAACACGCAGGTGCGACACAGCCAGCAGCAACTGCTGCAAGGCGCCAAGATGGCGACCCTGGGCGAGCTGGCAACCGGGCTGGTGCATGAAATCAACCAGCCGCTGAATGTGATGCGGCTGGCCGTGGTCAACACGCTCAAGCGGCTGGAAAGCGGCACGGTCGATATCGACTACCTGAACGGGAAGCTGCAGCGCATCGACGCACAGGTCGAGCGCGTCGCGCGCCTGGTCGAACATCTGCGCACCTACGGGCGGCGATCCGAAGTCGAAACCCAGGCGTTTGCGCCCTGGATGGCAGTGGACGGCGCGGTGGCGCTGCTGGCGCAAGGGCTGCGCGGCAAAGGTGTGGCCTTGCAGATCGAGCAGCCCGGGCAGTGCCCGCAAGTGCTCGGCCATCAAGACCAGCTTGAACAGGTGTTGATCAACCTGATGGTCAACGCCCGTGATGCCTTGCTGGAACGGCAAGTAGCCTCCCCCCGGATAACCGTAAGCCAGTACCTTGAGGCGGGGCATGTGTGCCTGCAGGTGGAAGACAACGCCGGCGGCATCGATCCACGCCTGCTCGAGCGCATCTTCGAACCCTTCTTCACCACCAAGCCTGCAGGGGTTGGCACCGGTTTAGGGCTGTCGGTCAGCCACGGTATCGTCGAGGCCATGGGCGGCAGGCTGGACGTGCTCAACAACAGCGAAGGCGCCTGCTTCCGGGTAGTGTTACCGCGCTATAACACCAATTGAGCGCGGCCACTGGAGCAACTGAGGTTGGCGCCGACATCAGCGTTGACCAAGTCAATGCCCAGTACTTTCAGAAGCACATTGAGCAACGGGTCGATCAGCGGGCTGAGCAGGCTCTTGATCAGTGGCTCGAGAATGCCTTTGACCGTATTGAGCACATTACCAACGATCACCAGCACATCTCCCAGGCCACTGTTGCCCGTGGGTTTGAACGCCTGAAGCTGTACACCCAGCAAGGTGTCGCTGAGGCTGCCGACCACGTTGTCGTTGGCTGTGCGCATGTTCAGGTAGGCGGGTGGTTGACCGATGTTGGGCGGCTCGCTGGCGGGCGCCTGGAACACCAGCGGGCGCTCGACCGGGCCGCTGCCGAGCAGCTTGCTGTCGACGCGCAGGCCAAGGCCGCCACCGGCATATGGCACGCGCGGGTCGCAGGTGCCAAGGACCAGTAACTTGATACAGCGCTTGGTGCCGATGTCGATCAACGGCAACGCCTTGATTGCAGTGGTGCCGGTAGTGAAGAACGCCGTGGGGGATTCGAAACGCCCGACTGCGATCTTGGCGGCAGCGCTCTGCGCCTGGGTGGTGAGGCGTTTTGGCGAGCAGCTGAAGGTGTCGGAAGCCTGCGGGTTGAGGCGGGCGGTGGCTTCGGCGACTTCCAGGCCGATATCCAGCTGCAGCTTGTCGGGGACGAGGATGATATCGGTGACCGTGCATGGCACGCCCAGCAGGCAGAACACCGATTCCAGTGTGGCGGCGAGGTTCAGGCTGAGCAGGTTGCCGAGCACGTTGGTCAGTGGCGCGGCCAGGTCCAGTACCGCATTCGCCAGGCCCAGGACGCCATTGAGCAGCGGCAGGTCGAGCGAAATCATCGCCCGCACCTGCGCCGTATGAACCTTCAGCTCGTCCGTGCGCGGATCACCGACGGCCGAGATCTGCTGCGGCTCGATCACCTTCAGCCGCACCCGGCCATTGACCAGCCCCAGCACGCTGAGCGGCAAATCGGCATTGGCTGCGCTCTCGCTCGCCGCCAGCTGGATCACCCCCTGCACCAGTTGCAGCAACTGGATGCTGGTATCCAAACCGGCTTGCGCCGTGCCGTTCTGGACATCGAGGATATCGCCCAACTGCAGCAATGTGCTGTTGCCCGCCCCCAGCGCCAGCTTGCCCAGGTTGGTCACCACATCGGCGGCAGCGCCGCTTTGCTGCAGTACCTTGACTGCCGCTTGCAACAGTTGCGTGGCAGTGGCGTTGGCGTTGAGCAGTTGCTGGTAGTCTCCCACCTTCAGGTTCAGGTCGATGGCCAGCTGGTTGAGGTACTTGAGCAAGTTCAGGTCGGTGGCAGCGATGCCTTTCCAGCCGGCCAGGTCGAGTTGCACGCTGCCGCCCAGGGCACCGAGCAGGGCATTGAGCAGCACCGACTGCCGTGAGTCCACCGTGGCCAAAGTGGTACGAATGCTCAGCATGGCCTGCGGCGGTAGTGGCTCGGACGCAACTGCATGGGCATGCAAGGTGGTGGTCAGTGGCTGCCCGCCGCCTTGCACCAAGGTATAGATACCGCCGGCAAAGCTGGTGGTGACGGTGTTGCTCACATCCACCCGGATCGCCTCATTGCGGGCATTGTCGCTGGTGAACGTGCGCAGGCTGTTGGCGCCGGTCTGCAGGTAGCCACAGCTGGCCACCAACGGATTGCCAGGGGCATGACCATTGCGGGTGGCGGCCGTGCGGGCGATGGCCATGGCCTGCGGGCCGGTGCCGCTGCAAACGGCATACTGGCCGGCAGCTTCCAGTGCTGCCATGTCGGCGATGCGTTGCAATTTGCGCTGCTCGAGGTACAGGCGGCCGCTGTCGAGCGCCACCAGCAGGAAGAGCAAGGCCATGGCCAGCGTGGTCACGGCCATCAGGCCGATCGCGCCGCGTTGACGGGCAGCGGAACAGGAAACCACGTGCACTCCTTTGCAGGCCTGGGGCCAGCCTTCGCTGCTTGGATCAAAGGAGTGTAGTCGCAATGATGGCTAATTGCCTTGACCTTGAACCAAGCCGGGGTCGATCAATGGCGTGAACCAACCCGGCACTCGCCCGGTCAACTCCTGCAGTCAACTTTGCAGGCCCGCACCATGCACAACCCATTCGACCAGATCAGCGCCGCCTTCGCCCCCGAGTACCGAATCAACCTGAGCATCGAGCGCCTGGACGGCAGCATCATGCTGACGCTCTCCGACGACGCCGGGGTGGCCGCCAAACGTCTCATCACCCAAGCCCAGCGCAACGACCCGGTGCGCCTGCAGCGGGTCATCGACAGCATTCGCCTGGGCCTGGCCATCGAGCTTGGGCAGAACCCCTTGCAAGTGCTGGCCGCCCTCACCCGCGACCCGCTTCACGCCCCCGGCCACTTCAGGGCCAACTGAGCCTATTTGACGTCTTCCACTTCCTTGCCGTTGGCGTCCAGCACTTTGGTCGAAGGGTAGCGGTACGAAGCGTAGCGCACCACCAGGATCGCGAAGGCCAGCAGCAGGATGCCGCCGCACACATACAGAAGGCCTACGTCCGGCGCCTTGTGGTGCGAGACATCACCGATCAGCAGGCGCGTAAGCGCGGTGATCGCCACATAGAGCAGGAAGCGGATCGGCATGTGGTTGGTCTTGAAGTAGATCCCGACCATCGCCCCCAGCTCCAGGTAGATGAACAGCAGCAGGATGTCATCGACACTGACCCCGCCCTTGCCGAGCATGTCGAGGAAGGTGACCACTGCCGCATAGGCCGTGATGGCGCCAATGCCGAACAGCGCCAGGTAGTGGAACGCCTCGACACACAGGTTACCCAGCGAATCGGCCGAGCCATGCAGCCCGTTGCGCAGCTTTTCAGCCCATTTGATGTTCACGATGTCCAACTCCCCGATACGACCTGAAGGATGATGCGTCACCACTGTGACGCTTGTGCCATGCAGTTAAAGGGCCAGGCCCTTGCCTTGGAAGGCGACCGATTGCCGCAAGGCACCTGTGAGCTAGGCTTTTTTGCGGCGAGGCTTGCGTCAGAGGCGCCAGGCCATTACTGTATGCGCATACAGTAATCGATCAACCAACCGCAAAAAGGCACAGAGGTGATGAATGGCCGTCGAAGTGGTGTACCGCAGCAGCCGCGACCCGGAGCGCTTGTTCATGGATAAGGCCGAAGCAGATCGTCACGACAAGATGCTCGAACTGGCCGAGCGCCTGGCCGAGGTGTTGCAGAAGGCGGTGCCTTCGCTGACCGAGCAGCAGGTCGAGGAAGCCGGCATCTACATGGCCAAGAACCGTGACGTGTTCGCCCGGGCGTTCAAGAGCCAGCCGGATGCCTTGGCGGAGCTGCTGGAGGGTGGCGCAGCAGAGTGACAGAGACTTGCGCCATCTCTGTAGAAGCGACCCACACTGTCGTCAGCCGTACAGCAAACGCTCGGCCAGCATCTGCGCCACCCGTGCCGGCGAGCGCTTCTCGGCCTGAGCGTGTGCGAACACTTCGGTGAGCCGTGAGGGGATGCGCGCCAGGTGCGCGGTGATGGTGCCGATGTCCTCGCCGCGGTGTTTCATCGCCACGTAGATCAGCCCGCCGGCATTGATCACGTAGTCCGGCGCATACAGGATGCCACGCGATTCCAGCTGATCGGCCACCTGCAAGGTGGTCAGCTGGTTGTTCGCCGCCCCCGCCACCGCCGCACAGCGAAGCTGCATCACGCTCTGGCCATTGAGCACCGGCCCCACGCCGCACGGGGCGAAGATATCGCAGGGTGTGCTGATCAGGGCGTCGTTGGTTACCGGGTGGGCATTGAACTGCTCCACCGCGAGGCGCACCCGCCCAGGGTCGAGGTCGCTGACCAATAGTTCCGCACCCGCCGCGTGCAACTGTTCGGCCAGGGCGTACCCGACATTCCCCAGCCCTTGCACCGCCACCCGCAGGCCTTCGAGGTTGCCGCTGCCCAACCTTGCCTGGGACGTCGCGCGGATGCCGGCGAAAACGCCCATGGCCGCATGCGGCGAGGGGTCTCCGGAGGCCGTGGTGCTGGTGACATGGGGTGTGCTCTGGGCGATGCAGTCCATGTCCAGGGTCGAAGTGCCGCTGTCCACGGCAATGATGAACCGCCCGTGCAGGGTATCGATGAAGCGGCCGAACGCCTCGAACAGAGCCGCGCGGTTTTCTACATGCGGGTTGCGCATGATCACGGCCTTGCCGCCGCCCAGCGCCAGGCCGGCCAATGCCGCCTTGTAGCTCATGCCCTGGGCCAGGCGAATGGCGTCGGTCATGGCGCTTTCGTCATCGGCATAGGGCAAGTAGCGGCACCCGCCCATTGCCGGGCCCAGATGCTCGCTGTGAATCGCCACCACGGCCTTGAGGCCAGTGGGCGGGTCGATAAAGAGGTGCAGCGACTGGGTACGGGTGCTTTGCATCAGCGCGAACATCGACAGGCTCCCCAACGAGGTGCTCCTACCAGTATAGGCACGCGGCCCCGTCCGGCACTGCGGGCGGACCACTGGACGAATCATGACGCCAGAGCTAATACTCAAGGTGTGTGGAGAAGCCCCATGAACCCACGTAAAGCCTGCCTAGAGTGCCTGGAACGCGAGCCTGTCGCCCTGCTGGAAGCTGCCCTGTGGATTGCCGTCGAGCACGACCGAAAGGCCGAGCCGGCAAAGGCATTTGCCACCTTGCATGACCTGCAACGTGAGATCAGCGCCCGTCTGCCCATGCTGCCCCTGAGCGAGCTTGCACAACCATTGCTGCGCCAGCTCAGTGCGCTGGGTTTCCAGCAAGACGAATTTCACCCGTTGCGCCCGCAGGCGGCGCTGTTGGACAAGGTGCTGCAGCGCCGCCGCGGCCAACCCTTGGCACTGGCCATCATCACCCTGGAACTGGCCCGTCGCCTATCGATCCCGCTGGAAGGGGTAGCCTTCCCCGGGCATTTCCTGCTGCGCGTACCGGGGGCCGATCACCTGCTCGACCCTTGTGGTGGCCGGCGCTTGTACCCCAATGATTGCCGCGAACTGTTGGCTCGGCAGTTCGGCCCCCATGTACCGCTCACCGCCGAACACCTGCATGCAGCCAGCCCGACGCAAATGCTCCAACGCCTGTCGCGCAACTTGCGTCAGCTGCACATGAGCAACGACAACCACCTGGCCGCGCTGATCGATGCCGAGCGAGTGATGCAACTGGGCCCGGTGCAGGTCAGCGACTACATGACCCGCGCGTCGCTCTACCAGCAGCTGGATTGCCCACAGGCCGAGCGCTTCGACCTTGAGCACGCCCTGCTGCTGACCGACGACCCGGTACAGCGCCTGAAGCTGTCCGAACGGATCGGCAAGCTTCCGGCGTCGAACCACTCGCTTCACTGAGCCGGCGTGTCCACCTGGCAGGACGGATGCGCTTTGGCGAATGCCGGGTGCCCAGCGGCCAGTGCCGCGACCCGGCGAATACGCGGATAGCCTTCGAGATCGATGTTGAAACGCTCGGCCGCGTAGAGCTGCGGGATCAGGTAGACATCCGCCAGGCCCGGCTGATCGCCGAAGCAGAAGCCCTGGTCGCCGATCAGTCGTTCCACCGCCGCCAGGCCCTGGTCGATCCAGTGGGCGATCCACTGATTGACCTGCCCTTCGTCATGCCCGAGCTTGCGCAACTGGTTGAGCACGCTGACGTTGTGCAGCGGATGCACATCGCAGCCAATGATCGCAGCTACGCCACGCACCTTGGCGCGCGCTTCGGCACCGGCAGGCAACAGTACGGGCTGTGGATAAACCTCTTCCAGGTACTCGATGATCGCCGGCGACTGCACCAGCAGGTCACCCCCATCGGTGCGCAAGGCCGGCACTCGGCCCTGTGGGTTCATCGCCATGTAGTCGCTGCCGCGCTGTTCACCTTTGAGCAGGTTGACCGGCAGGGCCTGGTAACCCAGGCCCTTGAGCGCCAGGGCGATGCGCACGCGATAGGACGATGTGGAACGGTAATAGGTGTACAGCTCCATTGCCCTGCCCCCTCAGTTGGCCGCGATGATCTTGCCGCGGCATTCACCGAAGCCGATGCTGGCCACGCCATCGCGCTGGCAACGTGCGCGCAGGATGATCTCGTCGCCGTCCTCGAGGAACTTGCGCACCTCGCCGCTGGCCAGCTCCACCGGCTGCTTGCCACCCACGGTGGTCTCCAGCAGGCTGCCGAAGGCGTCGGGCGTGGCACCGGACAAGGTGCCCGAACCGAACAGGTCGCCTGGCTGCAACTGGCAGCCGTTGACACTGTGGTGGGCGATCAACTGCGCCACGGTCCAGTACATGTTCAGGGTGTTGCTCAACGCCAGGCGGTGGGCCGGCAAGCCCTGCTCGCGCATGCGCTCGGTGAGCAGCAGCACTTCCAGCTCGATGTCGAACGCCCCGGCAGCCTGGTCACGCGGGTCCAGCAAGTAAGGCAGCGGTTGCGGGTCACCTTCCGGGCGCGCCGGCTGGGCGCAGCGGAACGGCTCCAGCGCTTCGGCAGTCACCACCCAGGGCGAGATCGAAGTGATGAAGCTTTTCGACAGGAACGGGCCGAGGGGCTGGTATTCCCAGGCCTGGATGTCCCGTGCCGACCAGTCGTTGAGCAGGCACAGGCCGGCCAGGTGTTGTTCGGCCTCGGCAATCGGAATGGCCTGACCCATGTCGTTGCCCTGGCCGATCCAGATACCCAGTTCCAGTTCGTAGTCCAGGCGCGCGCACGGGCCGAAGCTTGGCTCGGTGTGGCCGGCCGGCAGCGTCTGGCCTTTCGGGCGACGCACATCGGTGCCCGAAGGACGCAGGGTAGACGCTCGGCCGTGGTAGCCGATCGGCACGTACTTGTAGTTGGGCAGCAGCGGGTTATCGGGGCGGAACAGCTTGCCGACGTTGGTGGCGTGCTGGATGCCGACGTAGAAGTCGGTGTAGTCGCCTACTTTGGCCGGCATGTGCATCTGGCATTCGCTGGCTGGATACAGCGCCGCGTTTAGCGCTGCCTGGTGTTCGCTGTGCTCGCCCAGCAATACCAGCAGGCGTTCGCGCAGGGCCACCCGGGCATTGCGGCCAAGGGCGAAGAAGGCATTCAGGGCGCCGCCACGGGTTGCCTCGACGGCGGCCTTGGCCTGGCCTTCGAACAACCCGGTGGCCAGCACGGCCTCCAGATCGAGGATGGCGTCGCCGATGGCCACGCCACAACGCAGCGCTTCACCCGGGCGGCTGAAGATGCCCAGCGGCAGGTTCTGCAGCGGGAAGTCGCGGTGCCCGTTGGCGTGCTCGACCCAGCTACGGGCGTTGGCGGTCTGGTTCATCGGTTATCTCCGGTTCGGGTTGAAGGTGCTCGGCAAGGTGGCCCAGCAACTATCGTAGTCGGCCTGCAATTGCGGGCATTCGAGGGCCTGACGGCTCGGACGCAGCACCTGGCTGGTCTCGAACATGAAAGCCATGGTGTTGTCGATCTTGTGCGGCGCAAGGTCTGTGGTGATGGCTTTCTCGCAGGTGTCGGCATCAGGCCCGTGAGCGCTCATCACGCCGTGCAGCGAGGCACCACCCGGCACGAAGCCTTCGGCCTTGGCATCGTAGGCGCCGTCGATCAGGCCCATGAACTCGTTCATCAGATTGCGGTGGAACCATGGTGGACGGAAGGTGTTTTCGGCCACCATCCAGCGCGGTGGGAAGATCACGAAGTCCATGTTGGCCAGGCCGTGTACGCTGGTCGGCGAAGTCAGCACGGTGAAGATCGACGGATCGGGATGGTCGAAGCTGACCGTACCCAGGGTGTTGAAGCGGCGCAGATCGTATTTGTAGGGCACATTGCTGCCGTGCCAGGCGACCACGTCCAGCGGCGAATGCTGCAACTGGCAGGCCCAGTGCTCGCCGAGAAATTTCTGCACCAGTTGCACCGGCCGCTCGGCTTCTTCGTAGTGCGCTACCGGGGTGAGGAAATCGCGCGGGTTGGCCAGGCCGTTGCTGCCGATCGGGCCGAGGTCCGGCAGGCGCAGTGGCGCGCCGTGGTTTTCCGCGATGTAACCACGCGCCTGGCCGTCGAGCAGCTCGACGCGGAACTTCATGCCGCGCGGGATCACCGCGATTTCCAGCGGCGCGACATCCATCAGCCCCAGTTCGGTGGCAATGCGCAGGCGACCCTGCTCGGGTACCAGCAGCAATTCGCCATCGGCATTGAAGAACACCCGGTCCATGGAGCGGTTGGCGCGGTAGATGTAGATGCTAACCCCAGCCGGCTTTTCAGCCGCCGAATTGGCCACCATCGGCAGCCAGCCTTCGATGAAGTCGGTCGGCTCGCTGGGGATCGGTTGCGGGTTCCAGCGCAGGCGGTTGGGGGTGACTGCGCCCAGCGGGCCGCCGAGCGGCTGGCGCTCCAGGCGTTCGAAGCGCGGGTGCAGGGCCGAGGGGCGGATGCGGTAGAGCCAGGTGCGACGCAGCTCGCTACGGGCCATGGTGAACGCCGTACCCGACAGCAGCTCGGCATACAGCCCGTAGGGGGCCTTCTGCGGTGAGTTCTGCCCAACTGGCAATGCGCCGGGCAAGGCTTCAGAGGCGAATTCGTTGCCGAAGCCGCTCAGGTACTGAAGGTCGGGGGACGTGTCGCGATTCATCGAAGCCTCCGGGTTTTGTTTTTATCGTAATCAGATTACGAATAACGTAATTTGCTCCCTGCATGGCGTCAAGCTATAAAGGCGCGACTCGAAGAATCCGGAACCTCCACGCCCATGGCCAAAGCCAGCTCCACCACCGACACCGGCAAGCAGAAGGTCCGCTCGGCGGAAGTCGGCACCGACATCCTCAAGGCCCTCGCCGAGCTGTCCCCTTCCACCTCGCTGTCGCGCCTGGCCGAACACGTGCAGATGCCGGCGAGCAAGGTGCACCGCTACCTCCAGGCGCTGATCGCCAGTGGTTTTGCCGAACAGGATGCAGCCACCAACCACTATGGGCTGGGGCGTGAAGCCTTGCGCGTGGGCCTGGCGGCGCTAGGCAGCATCGATGTGTTGAAAGTGGCGGCGCTGCCGCTGTCGCAACTGCGCGACGAACTCAACGAAAGCTGCTTCATCGCCGTGTGGGGCAACCAGGGCGCCACGGTGGTGAGCATCGAGCCTGCGGTGCGCGCAGTCACCGTGGTGACCCAGATCGGTTCGGTACTGCCGCTGCTCAGTTCGTCCACCGGGCTGGTGTTCGCCGCCTACCTGCCGGAGCGCGAAACCGTGGACCTGCGCGACCGTGAACTGGCCACGCTGCAGCACTCTGCCAGCGACTACGCCCCCCTGCTGGCCGGCATTCGCGAGCGCGGCCTGCACCATGTGCATGGTTTGCTGATGCCCGGCGTGGATGCCCTGTCGGCACCGGTGTTCAACGCCCTCGGGCAGATCGCCGCGGTGATGACCGTGGTGGGGCCGACGTCGATCTTCCACGCCGATGAACATGGCCCGGCGGCGCAGCGCCTGATGGCGGCTGCCCGTGATACCAGCTGGCGCATGGGCCATTCACCGAAGGCCTGAAACAGACGTGGGCACTGTTGCCCGAAACGTAAAGGTGAATGTCATAAGCGGCTATTTTTCCCACAGGATCAAGCGCTTATTCTTAACTCACTGGCCGGCATGAAGGGCACTACCCCCCCCGCCCTTCAGGCTTGCGAGGTTCTACCGACGTAGATTTTGAAGCTCCTTGATCTAACGTCTCGATTGGCCGCTGCGATTGCAGCGGCCTTTTTTATGCAGGGTGCAAACAGCCATCAACCCAGCGGATACTTCTGCAGGTTGGCCATCATCTGTTGCAGCGCCTGCACATTGTCCTGCGGGTGCACCGCGTCGTCGAAGTCGCCGATCCGGGCCCAATTTTGCGCCACTTGCTCCGGGGTGAAGCCTTCGCGCGGGTCGAAGCCGACACCCAGGCTGCGCTCCCAGCGCACCTTGCCAATCCAGCCACCGCCCACCTCGAACAGCGCTCCGCTGTCCTGGCACTGCTCGCTGCCCAGGTACACCACCAGCGGGCTCACCAATTCGGGCTTGAGCCGCTCGAATACCTGCGGCGGGATCAGCCCTTCGGTCATGCGCGTGCCGCCAGTGGGGGCGATGGCATTGACCAGCACGCCATGCTTGCGTCCTTCGATGGCCAGGGTGCGGGTCAGGCCATACAGGCCCAGCTTAGCCATGCCGTAGTTGGCCTGGCCGAAATTGCCGTAGATACCGGAGGTGGAGGCGGTGAAGATCACCCGCCCCCAGTTCTGCTCGCGCAGGTGCGGCCAGGCGGCGCGGGTAACCTTGTAGGCACCCTCGACATGCACCTGGTAGACCTGCTCCCAGTCAGCGTCATCCATCTTGTGGAACGTCTTGTCACGCAGGATGCCGGCATTGTTCACCAGCACGTCGACTTGGCCGAAGCTGTCCAGGGCCTGTTCGACGATGCGCGCGCCGTCGCTGACCGAGTCGTGGTTGGCCACCGCCGTTCCACCTGCAGCGCGAATCTCTTCCACCACGCGGTCGGCTGCCGAGGCATTGGCGCCTTCACCATGGCTCGACCCACCCAGATCATTGACCACCACCCGGGCGCCGCGCGCGGCGAACAGCAGCGCATGGGCGCGGCCCAGGCCGCCACCGGCCCCCGTGACGATTACCACACGGTCTTGCAGAGATACCGGCTCGCTCATGCTCTTGGCTCCAGCTCAGATTGAATGCGTCGAGTCTCTGCCAACGCGCAGGCGGCGGACAATCAAGCGCACCCACGCTGAATGCCAGGCAATAACGCCGGACGATGGTCGACGGTTCAGGACCAAGCAACTTTCTGCGGCAGGTAGCTCAGCAATTTTTCGCGAAACGCCAGGTAATGGCGCAGTACCAGCGCCGGCGCTTCGGTGTGCGGGTAATGGCCAATGCCCTGCAACTGCACGGTGTCGGGGTTGGGCACCAGTTGCCGATAACGCTCGACGATGCGCGCACCCGAGATCGGGTCGACCACGCCATTGATCATGCCCAGGGCCACACCCTCGTTCCGCAACGCACCGACCCAGCGTTCGCGATAGGCACTGCGCTCCGGCACGAAGCTCACCAGCTTGTGCAGGATGCGCGTACCTCCGTGCGCCGCAATCAGGCTCCAGCAATCATCCAGGGCACTTTCGCTGGGGTGGGTGCAGGGCCCGTAGATCTGCGTGACATTGCGTACCAGGTCATCACGCCTGAACGAGCGCCCGACCAGCCAGCCCAGGCGGCTGAGCAGCAACTTCTGGATCAGCAGCACCTGGCAGCTTTCAGGGAACAGGCCGCTGTTGAGAAACACGCAGCTGGCAATTTCGGCGCGCTGCTCGTGGTGGCGCGCCAGCAACTCCTGGGCAACGCTGCCGCCATAGTCGTGGGCCAGCAGGTGCACCGGTGCGTCGACCTTGAGGTGGGCCAGCAAGGCCTGCTGGAGGTCGGCTTGTTCTATCAGGCTGTAGGTATGGTCAAGGGGTTTGGCTGAATCGCCGAACCCCAACATGTCGCAGGCGATCAGTCGAAAATGCTGGGTCAACGGCGCCCACAGGTAGTGCCAATCCCAGCTTGCAGTTGGGAATCCATGCAGCAGTAGCAGGGGCTCTCCTTGCCCTGCGGTCCAGTAGCGGATGCTCTGGCCCCGGAACGTGTAAGTCTGTCCCCGGGTACGCCAGACGCACAATGGTATCTCGGCCAATGGCATCGTCTTCGTCCCGGTTGCTAACAGTTGAGGGTGTTGGGCTTTTGTGTGTTGGGCAAGGCTGCGGTCATTGCATGTCACCTCGGCACATACATGTGCTCTCTCTGTCGAGGCAGAGTCTAGTCAGGTGACCCTCAGGTGAAACTTGCGTTGCCAGCCAGCTTGATGACTTAGCGAGTCAGTGGCACGAACGGTCACAGCAGCATGGCCAGCAGCGGCGCGGCGAACAGGTTGAGCAAGCCGGTCAGCACCATGACCAGGCCGGCCACGGAACCTTCTTCGCGGCCTACCTCGTGGGCGCGGCTGACCCCAGCGCCATGCGCGCCGACACCGAACAGCGCACCCCGCGCCAACGCCGAGCGCAACGGCAGCCAGCGCAGCAGCACACCGCCGAACAGGGCACCGAGCACACCGGTGAACATCACGAACACGGCGGTCAGCTCCGGCACGCCACCCAGATCATGGGCCAGCGGCATGGCGAATGGCGTGGTGATCGAACGTGGCACCAGAGACAGGCTGGTCGCGGTGTCCAGCGCCAGCAGGTGGGCCAGCCCCCAGGAGCTGGCGATCGAAGCTGTGCTGCCTGCCAGCATACCGAGCAGCAACGCCGGCCAATCCCGCGCCAGCATCGCTCGCTGCTGCCAGATAGGCACCGCGAAGGCCACGGTCGCCGGGCCCAGCACGCTCATCAGCCAGTGAGTGTTGCGGGCGTATTCGGCATAGGCGGTGTGCAAGGGCATTGCAACCGCCAGCAACAAGGCAGGTACCAGGATCAGTGGCGACACCAGGTAACGCCCGGTGCGCCTATACAACCAGCGGCTGCCCAGGTACGCCAGCAGGGTCAGCGCCAGCCAGAACAAGGGCATGGGTTCAAGGCTCATGGCGCAACCTCCAGCGGCACACCAGCTCGACGGTGACGGCGGTCACCACCATGACCATCAGGGTGCTCACAGCAATCACCAGCAGGATGCGCCAGCCTTCTTCGCGTACCAGGCTGCCGTAGTCGAGCAGGCTCATCAGCGCCGGAATGAAGAACAACAGCATCTCGGCCATGAGCCAGCCTGCACCCAGCTGCAAGGTGGCAGGCTGGACTACGCCGCAAGCGAACAACAGCAACAGCAGGGCCAAGCCCATGACACCGCCAGGGATCGGCCAGCCCAGCCAGCCAGCGAGCTGACCGCCGACCCAGAACAATGCCAACAGGACTGCCAGCTCGGCGAGCAGGCGCAGGGGCTTTTTCAATAACGCGGGTTTCATGGTGGGCTTCCTCGACAGGCCACCATTTTAAGATTCGGCTGCCTAGGCCAGAAGCGAATTGTTAGACTGATCACCATTCCATAATGGAATTCAAGGCATGGAATTCAAACAGCTGCGTAGCTTCATCGAAGTGGTCCAGCGCGGCGGCTTCACCCAAGCCGCACAAACGCTGCACATCAGCCAATCGGCCGTGAGCAAGCAGGTGGCCCAGCTTGAGCAGGCGCTCGGCCAGCCACTGCTCGAACGTCAGGCTTCGCACCTGCACCTGACTGCAGCCGGGCGCATTGTCCTGGAGCGTGGCGAGGCGTTGTTGCGTCAACGCCAGGCGCTGCTCAACGAGTTGGACGACCTGAGCCAGATGGAACGCGGCGAACTGCGCCTGGGTTTGCCAATGCTCGGCAGCGATGCCTTGTTCGCCGGACTGTTTGCAGAATACCGCCGGCGTCATCCGAACATTGCGATTCAGTTGCTCGAAGGCGGTAGCCGCACGGTCGAGCAGGCAGTGCACAGTGGCGAGCTGGAACTGGGCGGCAGCCTGACACCGAACGACCCTGCATTCGAACACCAGCCGTTCTGCAACGAGCCGCTGGATGCGCTGTTGCCGACCGGGCATGCACTGGCGAGGCAGAAGCAGGTCGATCTGCTGCAACTCGCCGACACGCCTTTTCTGCTGTATCAGCGCGGCTTTGTGCTGAATGAGCGGCTGCTGAAGGCTTGCCAGCAACAGGGGTTCACACCCAAGGAAGGTGGGCGCAGTGGCCAGGCGGATTTTCTGGTAGCGCTGGTGGCGGCAGGGCAAGGCGTGGTGCTGCTGCCGCGTGTGGTGGCGAAGGCCCTGGAGCGGCCTGGTGTGGTGAGGTTGCCTTTAAGGGCACCGGAGTACCTGCGCTGGGATATCGCCTTTATCTGGCGGCGTGGCGCGTACCTTTCGCGGGCTGCTAAGGCGTGGCTTGAGCTGGTGAGGCAATAGACGCTCTGCGCGCGCCCTTGTGGAGCCGGCAAGCCGGCTCCACAGACGAGGAAGAAAATGCCTCAGGCCTTCAAGGCCTCGACAAAGGCCGCCAGCCATGGCTCGGCATCGGTCTCGGGAGTGACGGTCTCGCTGGCATCGAGCTGGAGCATCGGCTGCACTTCCCGCACCCCCAGCTCGGCAAACAGCTCGCGCATCTGCTCGCCACCGCCGCAGTAGGTATCACCGTAGCTGGAATCGCCCAAGGCAATTACCCCACCCGGCAGGCCGCGCCAGGCCGCAGGCAGGGTGTCACGAATGGTGCTGTACAGCGGCATCAGGTTATCCGGCAGCTCGCCCATGCCAGTGGTCGAAGTGACCGCCAGTAACGCTTGTGGGCCAAACCCTTCGAGGTCCTGCTGGGTAGCGCGGGCAGCATGCCAGGCTTCGAAGCCTGCTGCCTTTAGCAGGGCCTCGGCATGGCGGGCGACTTCTTCGGCAGTGCCGTACACGGAGCCGGAAATAATGGCGACTTTCATCGAGAAGAGGATTCCGAAACTGAGTGAAAACGTAGGATACTAGCATTCGACGCTGGCAAAAGGCCGCCTCTACCAAAGTCCACTTTCTGCTCTATGGCCCGGACATGATCAACGCGCAACTGCTGCAATCGATGGTCGATGCTTCCAATGACGGGATTGTGGTCGCCGAACAAGAAGGCGACGACACCATCCTGATCTACGTGAATGCGGCGTTCGAACGCCTGACCGGTTTCAGCCGCGACGAAATCCTCTACCAGGATTGCCGCTTCCTGCAGGCCCATGACCGCGACCAGCTGGGCCGCGCGCGCATCCGCCAGGCGCTGGCGGAGGGCCGCCCGTGCCGCGAGGTACTGCGCAACTACCGCAAGGACGGCAGCCTGTTCTGGAACGAGCTGTCGATCACCCCAGTGCGCAGCGATACCGACCAGCGCAATTACTTCATCGGCATCCAGAAGGACGTCAGCCGCCAGGTTGAGCTGGAACGTGAACTGGCCGAATTGCACGCTCGTCGGAATTCCGACGAGCGTTCGTGAACCAAGCGCCTCCGGCACGGTCAATTTCCGTTGAAGAAATCGTCACCACCGAGTTCGATCATGCAAGCCGATGCGCTCCTGACCCAGGACGAACTGGATTTTATCCAGGACATGCAGCACTCACCGCAGTTGAACCTGGCCGACCCCATGTCGAGCCTGCTGGTCAACGGCGACCATCGCATTCAATCGTTGCTGACCCGGCTGGTCGCCAACGAACAGGTCACTCTGCAAGCGCAGTTCAACAATCAGCAGATCAGCTTCCCGCTGCAGTTGGTGGAAGACGAGTTCCACGCGGTGCACCTGCAGATCGGCTCCCCTGAAATCTACGAAGACGGCCCGATGCTGCGCCCATGGCGCTTGTCGATGGACCAACCGAGTGCGTTGTTGGACGCGCAAGGCCATGCCAGCGGCCTGCTGGTGCGTGATATTTCCTTCAAGGGCGCTCTCGTGGAAATTCGCGGGCTGCCACAAGCTCCGTCGCGCTTCGACCTGCACTTCGCGCCAGGGGGTATCCCGGCAATCACCCTGCACGGCAGGCTGCGCCGGCGCATTGGCCCTGACCTTGCCGCCTACGACCTCAGCCGCAGCCCGGCCGAGGAAGTGGAGCGGTTGCGCGAATATATTCTCCAGGCCCACCGCCAGGCGCACCCGGAGCTGCACGCTCAAGTATCGAGCTGACCGGCCAGGTACTGCCGCAACCGCCGCCGCATCAACCCAACTTCCGCACCGAGGCAGGCTACCGGGCTACCCGCCAGGCGTTCCTGGGCCACTTCTGCCGCCTCACCTGCCAGCAGCAGCGGGCACTGCAAGCCTGCAACCAGGCGGCCGAGCCTCTTGGTCATTTCCACCGAGAGTGAATGATTGGAGAACAGCACCACGGCATCCAGCCCGAGGCGCTCGCTGAACAGGGTCAGCTCTTCCAGCGGTTGCCCTGGCATCAGCGTGGTGACCCCAACTTCATCGCTGGCCAGCAGCAAACCGTTCACCAGCAGCTCCAGCTCGCGGCATTGCCCTGGCAACGGCGCCAGCAACACGTGATGGCTGCTCTTCAGGCGTGACAACTGCAATCGTGCGAACACCCGGCCGCGAAGGAACTGGTCGAGGAATAACCATTCACTGGTCTGGCCAAAGGCCGCTTGCCCCGCCGCCAGGTCGTGCCACACAGGCATGAATACCTCGGCGAATACCTGGTCCTGGCTGGTTGCGGCGAATACCTGGTCGAAAAGCCGATCCAGGGCGGCGTCATCGAAGCGCCGCACTGCGTCGCGCAGTCGGGCCTGCCAGCCTCTGGCGGTATCGGTCGACAATGCGTCCTGCATCACGGCCTGGTCACGGGCCAGAATGCTGCCGACCTTGCTGACCGCAACACCGCGCTCGAGCCAACCGAGGATACGGCGGACTTCGTCGACGTCTGCTTGCGAATACAGGCGGTGGCCGCTCTCGGTACGGGTAGGCTGGATCAGCCCGTAACGGCGCTCCCAGGCGCGCAGGGTGACGGCGTTGACCCCGGTAAGGCGGCATACTTCACGTATCGGGAACAACTCGTGGTATTCCACACCGTCTTCGACTTCCGAAGTACGTCCCTGTTTGTTCATCAGCACTGAGTAACCTGTGCGAGGTAATTGAACGCGCATTCTACTACGTGATGATAGACGGCTGGACAGCAACCGTTTGCTTCAGGATTTTGCCGCGCCAGCCAAGTACGCGACAATTCGCGCCCAATTCTTGCATGCACGCTCGCGTCGCCCACTACCCCGGGCGTCACAGCCAAGGGGCCAGCTACCCGCCAGCCCCGCCGCCAGGAGATACACGATGTCTACCCCACCCGTCACTCTGATGGTGTCGCGCCGCGCCGCTAACGGTCGCTACCAGGATCTGCTGGCCTGGCTGCACGAAGGCGAGCAACTGGCCACCGACTTCCCCGGCTATCTCGGCTCGGGCATCTTCGCTCCCCCCCGTGACAGCGACGATTTCCAGATCATTTTCCGCTTCAGCGACGAACCCACCTTGCACGCCTGGGAGCATTCCGCCTCGCGACGTGCGTGGTTGCAGCGTGGCAATGGTTTGTTCGAGCGCCCCAAAGAGAGGCGCGTGAGCGGCATCGACGACTGGTTTGGCACCAATACGGTGCAAAAACCGCCGCGCTGGAAGCAAGCTGTAGCCATCTGGCTGGCGTTCTTCCCGATATCGCTGCTGTTCAATGTGCTGTTCGGCCACTGGCTGGCAGCGCTGGAACTGGTGCCGCGCGTGCTGCTCAGCACCCTGGCCCTGACGCCAGTGATGGTCTACCTGTTCATCCCCCTCTCTACCCGCCTGCTGGCCGGCTGGCTGCATGCCGCGCCAGCGCCCGGCGCCGCTCTGCGCAGCCGCTGAGGCCGGGGCTACAAGAGCGAAACAGTTCGGGTATGCTGGGCGGCAACGACAGGACAGACAAGTTGACCGCCCGCACATGAACAGCCCCATTCTCATTACCGGAGCCAGCCAGCGCGTCGGGCTGGCTCTGGCGCTTGAGCTGGCACAGGCCGGCCACACCGTAGTCAGTGCCAGCCGCAGCGTGCAGCCGCAGCCAGCGCACCCGAACATCGTGCAGTTCCAGGCCGACTTGTGCCAGGCAGCCGACCGCCAGGCGCTGATCGATTTCCTGCAGCATCGTTACGACGGGCTGCGCGCGATCATTCACAATGCTTCGCTGTGGCTCGACGATGGCCTGGATAACCTGGAAACCATGTTCCGCCTGCACATCGAAGCCCCATACCACCTCAACCTGGCCCTGGGCGACCTGCTGGCCAAGGTGGAAAAGGCCGACATCATCCATATCTGCGACGAAACCTCCTCGCGCGGCAGCAAGAGCCACATCGGCTACGCCGCGACCAAGGCCGCGCTGCAGAACATGGTGTTGTCGTTTGCCGAAAAGTACGCGCCCAAAGTGCACGTCAACGGCATTCTGCCGGGCCTGCTGATCCTCAAGGAAGGTGGTGACGAGGCCTACCGCCAGCAGACCCTGAAAAAGGCCCTGCTGGAATTCGAACCCGGCGCCGGGCCACTGATCGATACGGTCAAGTACCTGCTCGCCAGCCAGTACAGCACCGGCAGCCAGGTGGTCATCAACGGTGGCCGCCACTTGAAGAATCGCATGACGTGAGAGAAGCCCCATGACCCCGCAAGAACAACTCGAACTCGAGGCCGCCGCCTTCCGCCGCCTGGTCGAACACCTGCAAAAGCGTACCGATGTACAGAACATCGACCTGATGAACCTGTCCGGTTTCTGCCGCAACTGCCTGTCCAAGTGGTACAAGGCCGCTGCCGACGAACGCCATCTCGAGGTCAGCCTGGACGATGCCCGCGAAGCGGTATATGGCATGCCTTACGCCGAGTGGAAAGCCCAATACCAGAAAGAAGCCAGCGCCGAGCAACAAGCGGCGTTCGAAAAAGGAAAACCCCGTGACTGACCTGAACACCCTGCGCGCCAGCCTGGCCAGCGGCGAACACGCCTTTGCCGATACCCTGGCCTTCGTTGCCGCCCACTACAGCTACCAGCCACAGGCCTTCAACAACGGTGGCGTGGAAAATGCCGCCGGACAGAACGAAGGCTCGTGCAAGACCCTGGGCCTGGCCCTGCTGGAGGGCCTGAGCGACCAGGAGGCCCTGCAGGCCTTCGGCGAACACTACCGCGATGTGGTGGCCACGCCCGAGGGCACTGACCATGGCAACATCCGCGCACTGATCAACCATGGGCTGGCGGGTGTGAAATTCGCCGAGCTGCCGCTTTCGCGCAAAGCCTGATATCGCCGGGGCTGGGATGCAGCCCAATCGCTGGCAAGCCAGCTCCCACAAGGTACCTGTGGGAGCCGGCTTGCCAGCGATGAGGCCGGTGCAGGCACCATCAGCCGATGATTTGCCCCGGCCCGCCCACCAGCACCCTGCCGCGCTGCAACCACTCCAGTGCCACTGGCCACAGGCTGGTACGGAATCGGTCATGGAAGAACGCGAAATGGCCAATTTCCTCGACCGAGATATCCACAGGCGCAATCCGCAGATGCTGTCGCTCGGCAACCTGAAGGTAACCCAGTAATCGCTCGGTCGCTGCCACAGTACCGAACGGGTCGTCGGTCAGGCTGATCGCCAGGGTTGCCGCACGTACCTGTGCAAACGGCGCCACTTCCAGGCTGCGACCGCTGGGGCGGTGCTCATAGCGAGGGGTACGGGTAGTCCAGTCGCGCACCACGCCTGCCGGGGTATCTTCCATCCAGCCCAGGCGCTTACCGGGAAAGTAGCCGAACGCACGGGTCAGCAGCGGCATCACCACATGCCATTTGCCAAATAGCTGCAAACGCTGGTCAGCCGCATAATCGCGCCAATAGGCGAACTGCGCACCCACCATCAGTACCCGCCGCACCTGCCCGGCAGAAGGCGCCAGGCCAACGGCGCAACCGCCGAAGCTGTGGCCCACGACATCCACCGGCTGGCCGGGGAACGCTTGCGCCGCATGCGTCAGCATGGCCTCGAAATCCAGCCGCCCCCAATCGCTCCAGGAAGCCTGGAAACCGCGCAATGAAAGCGGCCGCGATTCGCCGATACCACGGTAATCGTAGGTCAGCACATCGAAACCCTGGGCGAACAGGTAGTCGGCAAAACGCGAATAATAGCGGCAGCGTACCGAGGTGGCAGCGTTGATGATCACCAGCGGGCGCTGGGGATCGGCCTGGGCATGGCGCCAGCAGAAGCCGCCGAGGCTGTAGCCATCTGCGGTAGTCTGGCGAAAGGGTGTGGCGGGCTGGGTGAGGCTGCTCATGGCGCGCTTTCCTGTGGTTGTGCGCCAACGCTAGCAAAAAAACTTTTGTCTGTACCGGCCCTATCGCAGGCAAGCCGACTCCCACAGGCCTCCAGGCAAGTGGAGAACCTGTGGGAGCCGGTTTGCCGGCGATAGGGCCAGCGCGGCCCTGCTTACAGCTCGATGCAGTCGAACTTCACATCGGTGGCCACGTCTTCGTCGTAGTTGACGTCTTTACGCTCGAAGCCGAACAGGTTGAGGAACTGCTTCTTGTAACCGGCGTAGTCGGTCAGCTGGAACAGGTTCTCGGTGGTCACTTGCGGCCACATGGCCTTGCAGGCGTCCTGTACATCGTCACGCAGTTCCCAGTCGTCCAGGCGCAAGCGGCCTTTCTCGTCCAGCTCAGCCGGAGCACCGTCAGCGCGGTACATACGGTCACGGAACATGCGGTCCAGTTGATCCTGGGTACCTTCGTGAACGCCCTTCTCCTGCATGATCTTGAAGACCATCGACAGGTACAGTGGCATCACCGGAATGGCCGAACTGGCCTGGGTGACGACCGACTTGAGCACAGCCACGTTGGCGCTGCCACCTACCTTCTCGGCCAAGCGCTGGGCAGTCTCGTCCAGGTCCTGCTTGGCCTTGCCCAAAGCACCGTGCCAGTAAATCGGCCAGGTAATTTCGGTGCCGATGTAGCTGAAGGCCACGGTGCGAGCCTGTGGCGCGAGTACGCCAGCGGCGTTCAGGGCATCGATCCACAGCTCCCAGTCCTGGCCACCCATGACGGTGATGGTGTCCTGGATTTCCTGCTCGGTGGCTGGCTCGATGCTGGCCTCGATGATGGTGTCTTTGTTGGTGTCGATGGCGGTCGACTTGTACGGCTGGCCGATTGGCTTGAGCGCCGAGCGGATCACTTCACCGGTCTGCGGCAGCTTGCGCACAGGCGAGGCCAGGGAGTAGATGACCAGGTCGACCTGGCCACCCATTTCATTCTTGATCAGCTCGATGACCTTGGCGCGGGCTTCGTCGGAGAAGGCGTCACCGTTGATCGACTTGCTGTACAGGCCCTCGGCCTTGGCGAACTTGTCGAAGGCGGCAGCGTTGTACCAGCCGGCGGTACCAGCCTTGGTTTCGGTACCAGGCTTTTCGAAGAACACGCCCAGGGTGTCGGCCTTGAAGCCGAAGGCGGCGGTGATGCGCGCCGCCAGGCCGTAGCCGCTGGAAGCACCGATGACCAGGACCTTCTTCGGGCCATCCTCGCGCACGCCCAGCTTGCGGGTGGCTTCGATCTGGTCACGGACGTTGAGCTCGCAGCCCTTCGGGTGAGTCGTGGTGCAGATGAAACCGCGAACCTTAGGATGAATGATGGCCAATGTCTGTACCTCGTCAGGTTTATGCTGGGGAAGCGCCAACACGGGCGCTTCCGATTGATCAGAGGGTGAGACTACCCCCGCAAGTTATCCGACACATATTACGGGCTGATCGGAGGGATGCAAAACCGCCCGCGTCAATCTTGGCCCAGCACGCCCTTGAGCCAATCGAGAAACTGCCTGGCCAGCGGGTCGCCCTGGCTGTCCCGGTGCACCAGGCAAGCCCAGGCCGGGCCCCTTACCCGCTGCGCCGACAACGCCTGCAACTGCCCCTGTTGCACTGCCCGCCTGGCCAGCAACTGGCTGACCAGGGCCACGCCCAGGCCTTCGCTCGCGGCATCGAGTAACAGACCAGGGTCGGAGAAGTTCAGCCCCTTGCCCTGCTGCCCGACATCCTCGCCGCCTTCCAGTTGCCAATGGCTCCAGTCCATCTCGCGCTCGCCATGCAGGGTGGTGCGGGCGTGGGCCGCGGCCAGCGAAGGGTGGCAGGCCGGGTACAGGTGGTCCTGGAGCAGCACGCTGAAGCTGCACTCGGCCTGGGCACTGAGGTCATCGCGGATGGCCAGATCGATGGTTTCGGTGGCCATGTCCGGCACCTCGAAGCTGGTGAACAGCCACAGGTCGACCTCCGGGCAGCGCTGATGAAAATCGGCCAGTCGCGGCAGCAGCCAATGCCGGGCGAACGCCGGCGTGGTATTGACCACCAATTGGTTGGGCTTGCGGTACTGGTCGAGGCGACGGATGCCGACCGCCAGGTGCTGCAACATCGACTGAGTGGTGCTGAGCAGGTCGTGGCCGGCATCGGTCAGGCTTACGCTGCGGCCGCTGCGGTGGAACAACGGTTGCTCCAGGTAGGTTTCCAGGCTGCGGATCTGTTGACTGATGGCCGACTGAGTCAGGTTCAGCGCCTCGGCGGCTTTGTGGAAGCTGCCCAGCCGCGCAGCGGCTTCGAACCCTCTCAGGGCGTTGAGAGGTGGCCAGTGTTTAAGCATGATCGATAAGCCTTGCTAATCAGATATACGCTAAATCTATCGTTTGTCGCTGCCTCTTCATAGCCATAGCATGGTCACCAACACCCGCGACGACGGGCTTCGTTGATAAAAATCCTTAATAGATCGGAGTTCTCTATGGACCTGTCCCTCGACAGCGGCTGGCGCATGCCTGCCGAATGGGCCCGCCACGCTGCCACCTGGATGATCTGGCCGCATAACCAGGCATTGTGGGAAAGCGGCTGGCAGGTAAGCCTGGCCGATGTGCAACGCGACTTCGCCCGGGTAGCTGCCGCCATCGCCCGCTTCGAGCCGGTGAAGATGGTCGTCGACCCTTCGGCCCTGGCCAGCGCGCGTGCCCTGTGCGGCGCCAATATCGAACTGATTGAGCTGGCCGTCGACGACAGCTGGTGCCGGGACAGCGGCCCAAGCTTTGTCTGCCACCCGCAACACGGCCTCGCCGGCCTGAGCTGGCGTTTCAATGCCTGGGGCGACAAGTCCGCCCATGGTCATGACCGCAGCCTGGGGCGACGCATACTCGACCATCTGGGCCTCGACGGCTTCAGCACCGCCTTGTGCAACGAAGGTGGCGCCATTCATGTGGACGGCGAAGGCACCCTGATCACCACCGAATCGGTGCTGCTCAACCCCAACCGCAACCCCGGCATCAGCAAGGCCGAGTTCGAGCGCTGCTTCGCTCGCCATCTGGGCATTCGCAAAACCATCTGGCTGCCGGGCGACCCGCATTACGTCACCGGCGACATGACCGATGGCCACGTGGACGGCGTGTGCGCGTTCGCCCGCCCCGGGGTGCTGCTGGTCGACGCCACCCATGACCAGGGCTCGGTGTACGCCGAAGTGGTACGGGAAAACCGCCGCGCCCTGGAACTGGCCAGCGACGCCCAGGGCCGTCGCTTCGAACTGCTCGACCTGTACGAAGCCAGCGCTGCAGTCGACCCGGATGCCGAGGTGTTCTGCGCCTCTTACACCAACTTCTACCTCGCCAACGGCGCGGTGATCATGCCGGCCTATGGCATCGCCGCCGACGACGCGGCCGCCGCCCAACTGGCCCATGCCTTCCCCGACCGGGAAATCGTACCCGTGCGCATCGACCACATCGCCCACGGCGGGGGTGGCATCCATTGCATCACCCAGCAGCAACCCGAGGTGCAGCCATGAGCCTGCTGCGCGTCGCCACCACGCAGATGCCGTGCAGCTGGAACCTGCCCGAAAACCTCGACCGCGCCGAACAGCTGGTGCGCCAGGCCGCCGCCCAGGGCGCCCAGGTGATTCTGCTGCAGGAGTTGTTCGCCACGCCGTACTTCTGCATCGAGCAGGACCATAGCCACCAGGCCCTGGCCGAGCCCTATGCCGACAGCCCGATCCTGCAGCGCTTCGCCGCGCTGGCCGGCGAGCTCGGCGTGGTCCTGCCACTGAGCTGGTACGAACGAGCCGGCAATGCCTTCTTCAACTCGCTGACCGTCGCCGATGCCGACGGCCGCCTGCTCGGGGTCTATCGCAAGACTCACATTCCCAACGCCATCGGCTACCAGGAGAAGGAATACTTCAGCCCCGGCGACACCGGTTTCAAGGTCTGGGACACCGCCTTCGGGCGCCTGGGCATCGGCATCTGCTGGGACCAGTGGTTCCCCGAAACCGCCCGCTGCCTGGCCCTGTTGGGTGCCGAAGTGCTGTTGTTCCCCACCGCCATCGGCTCCGAACCCGGCGCCGCCGAGCTGGACTCGCGTGACCATTGGCAGGTCACCATGCGCGGCCATGCCGCGGCCAACCTGCTGCCGGTGGTGGCAGCCAACCGCGTCGGCGAGGAAGTCGCCAGCAGCGACCCGAGCCTTGCCATGCGCTTCTACGGCTCATCGTTCATCTGCGACCACAAGGGTGCGCTGCTGGCCGAAGCCGACCGCAGCAGCGCCGGCATCTGGCTGCACGACCTGGACCTGGCGCGCATGCGCGAGGACCGCCTGACCTGGGGCATCTACCGCGACCGCCGCCCCGAAATGTACGCGCCCCTGCTGACCCTTGACGGCAATCACCCCCATCTTGCGAGGGCCTGACCATGAAACTGCCTCACCTGGCGGCACTGGCCCTAGCCCTGTGCGCCGCCCACGCCCAGGCCGAACAGCCGACGTTGCGCTTGTACAATTGGGCCGACTATTTTGCCGCCGACACGCTCAAGCAGTTCACTGCCGAAACCGGCATCCAGGTGATCTACGACGTGATGGACGGCAGCGAAGTGCTCGAAGCCAAGCTGATGTCCGGGCGCAGCGGCTATGACCTGGTGTTCCCCGGCGACACCGTGGCCGAGCGCCTGATGCGGGCCGGCAGCCTGCAGAAACTCGACCGCAGCCGCCTGGAATCGCTGGACGACATCGAACCAGGCCTGCGCAAGCTGCATGACCAGTACCCCAAGGCCAGCCAGGCCACTGTGCCCTACACCTGGGGCACCATCGGCCTGACGTCGAATGCCGGCATGATCCGCCAGCGCATGCCCGATGCGCCGCTGGACAACCTCGATCTGCTGTTCAAACCTGAGCTGGCCGCCAAGTTCGCCGACTGCGGCATCTCGATCATCGACTCGCCCGATGAAGTGCTGGCCGTGGTCCTCAACTACCTGGGCCGCGAACCCCGCAGCGCCAAGCGCGAAGACCTGGCAGCGGCCAGTGAACTGCTCAAGGCGGTGCGCCCGTACATCCGCAAGTTCCAGTCGCAACCGGTCACCGAGCTGGTCAACGAGAATCTATGCCTGTCGCTCGGCTACAGTGGCGACGTGATCCAGGCCCAGCGCACCGCAGAAGCCGCTGGCAAACAAATCGACTTCCAATACCGCGTACCGCGCCAGGGCACCACGGTGTGGATGGACACCATGGCGATACCCACCGATGCCAAGCACCCGGAGTACGCCTATCGTTTCATCAACTTCGTCATGCGCCCGCAGAACATGGCCGCGATCAGCAACTTCACCGGTTACCCCACGGCCAGCGCCAAGGCCCGCGAAGCGGTGGAGCCGCGGCTGCGTGACAACCCCGATATCTACCTAGACGAAGCCACCTATGCCCGGCTTATCCCGGGCCGTGACATCCCCCAGGCCGACATGCGTGCACGCATGCGGGTATGGACGCGCTTCAAGACTGCACAGGACTGAACCATGCCAAGCCGTAGAACCTTCCTGCAACTGTCACTGGCCGCCGGCCTCGGGGCCAGCCTGGGCTTGCCCCTGGGCCTGGCCCGCGCCGAAGAGGCTGGCCGCTGGTTCATGCCCGACGAGGGCGAGCCCCAGCAACGCGCCTTCATTGCATTCGGCGCGCAGGACGCCATCTGGGAAGACTTCACCGCCGACGTGCAAGCAGCCCTGGGCCGCATTGCCAAGGCCATTGCCCGCTACCAACCGGTGACGGTGTTCTACCGCGCCAACGAGCGCGCACTCGCCGAGCAGCATTGCGCCAGCCCCAACACCCAGTTCGTGTCCTGCGGGTTGGATGACATCTGGATGCGCGACATAGGCGCCAACTTCGTGGTCGATGACGGCAAAGGCCTGGCCGCGGTGGACTTCAACTTCAACGGCTGGGGCAACAAGCAGCGCCACCGCAACGATGCCCAGCTGGCCAAGCGTGTCGCCGCACTGGCCGGCGCACACTATCAGCGCAGCGAGCTGGTGGGCGAAGGCGGCGCCATCGAAGTGGATGGCCATGGCACCGGCATCATGACCGAAAGCAGCTGGATCAACGCCAACCGCAACCCTGGCTGGAGCAAGGCCGAGGTCGAGGCCGAACTCAAGGCGCGCCTGGGGCTGAGCAAGATCATCTGGTTGCCGGGCATTGCAGGTGAGGACATCACCGATGGCCATGTGGATTTCTATGCCCGCTTCGTGCGCCCGGGTGTGGTGATTGCCAACCTCGACAACGACCCCGAGTCCTATGACTACGAAGTGACTCGCAAGCACCTAGAGATACTCAAGAAGGCTACCGATGCCGAAGGTCGCGCCTTGCAGGTGCACCTGGTATCGCCGCCGCTGAAGGGGCGCCGCAACAGGTTCAGCAAAAGCGCCGATTTCGCGGCGGGCTACATCAACTATTTCGTCATCAATGGTGCGGTCATCGCCCCGCAGTTCGGTGATGCGCAGGCCGATGAAAAGGCGCGGGCATTGCTGGCCAGCTTGTACCCAGGGCGAGAAATCGTGCAGGTGGACATCGATGCGATCGCGGCGGGTGGTGGTGGCATTCACTGCGTCACTCACCAGTGTCCGGCCTAGAAGGCCAGTCGGGCCCTATCGCCGGCAAGCCGGCTCCCACAGGATTGCGGGGGTACTTGTGGGAGCCGGCTTGCCGGCGATAGGGCCAGCCCGAACAACACACCATCATGGCTCTTCAGGCACACGCCGCCTGCGCCCGGTCAGCATCGACAGCGGCAGGTTCTCGCGCAAGCGCACGCTTTCGACAATCGCCGCCAGCACATGCACGCAGACCAGCGCCAACACCGCATCGGCCAGGAAGCTATGGATCTCCATGGGCCAGTCAGCCCCCCACAGCGCATCGATTTCCTGCGATGCCCAACCCGTCAACCCCAGGCCCGTGATACCCGACAACATCAGCAGCATCACCAGCGCCCCAATTGGCGAATGCCCCAACCGATGGTAAGGCTGCCCCTTGATCAACGCCCGGGCGTGGGCCGCAAGGCGAGCAGGTGTTGGCCAAAAATCGGACCAGCGCGCGCTTTGCGGCCCGATGAAGCCCCACACCGTACGAACCAGCACACAGCCCAAGGCGTAGTAACCGAGCCACTGGTGCCAGTCGTCACCCTCTTCATTGAAAAAATAATCGGCAAAGAACACCACGGCGAACGACAGGTGACACAAGCGCAACAACGGGTCCCAAAGTTTTACCGACGCGCCTTGCATCAGTCTTCGATCTCGGACTTCACCGCCTTGCCGGTGACCGGGTCATGGTAGATCTCGACCTTCTTGCCATCCTTGTTGAACCCATAGATCTCGTAGCAGTTGCCCTTGGTGACCTTGAACTTGTTGATTTTGTAGCCCTGTTCCTTGAGCTGGGCCTGGAATTTCTCCTGGTCTTGCCAGGTGCTCTTGTCGGCGTCGGTGCATTGCGTGGCGGCGAAGGCGGCACTGCTGCCCAGTAGCAGGGTGACGGCAATCAAAATACGCATGGCGATGTGCTCCAGTCAGTGAATTGAAAGGCTTGGCCGAACGTTTCCAGCTTAGTCGAGGGTGGTGCCAGCCTCTTCATCTCGCCGTATTCATTTGCTTTCCCGATCAATGGCAAAGAAAAACAAATTTAACAAATGAGCCGAAGCCGCCGATGCTGACGGCACATTGCACATTGCCTGGAGAACAACACTATGAACGACGTGGTCATCGTCGCCGCTACCCGCACCGCCATCGGCACCTTCCAGGGCGCCCTGGCCACGGTGCCGGCCGTCGACCTCGGCGCTGCCGTGATCAAGCGCCTGCTGGAACAGACCGGGCTGGACCCGGCCCAGGTCGACGAAGTGATCCTTGGCCAGGTACTCACTGCCGGTGCCGGACAGAACCCTGCTCGCCAGGCCGCGATCAAGGCCGGCCTGCCCTACAGCGTGCCGGCGCTGACCCTGAACAAGGTCTGCGGCTCGGGCCTCAAGGCTCTGCACCTGGCTGCCCAGGCCATCCGTTGCGGCGATGCCGAGGTGGTGATTGCCGGTGGCCAGGAGAACATGAGCCTGGCGCCCTATGTGATGCCGGCGGCACGCACCGGCCAGCGCATGGGCCATGGCCAGTTGATCGACAGCATGATCACCGATGGCCTGTGGGATGCCTTCAACGACTATCACATGGGCATCACCGCAGAAAACCTGGTGGACAAGTACGGCCTCAGCCGTGAACAACAGGACGCCTTCGCCGCCGCTTCCCAGCAGAAGGCCGTGGCCGCTATCGAAGCGGGCCGCTTCCAGGACGAGATCACGCCAATCGTATTGCCGCAAAAGAAAGGCGATCCGAAGGTCTTCGACCGTGACGAACAACCGCGACCGGATACCACCGTCGACTCCCTGGCCAAGCTGCGCCCGGCGTTCAAGAAGGACGGCAGCGTCACCGCCGGCAACGCCTCCAGCCTCAACGACGGCGCGGCCGCAGTGCTGTTGATGAGCGCGAGCAAGGCCAAGGCCCTGGGCCTGCCGGTGCTGGCGAAGATTGCCGCCTATGCCAGCGCCGGGGTAGACCCGGCGATCATGGGCATCGGCCCGGTCACGGCCACCCAACGCTGCCTGGACAAGGCTGGCTGGCAATTGGCCGACCTCGACCTGATCGAAGCCAACGAAGCCTTCGCCGCCCAGGCACTGGCGGTGGGCAAGGCGCTGGAGTGGAATGCCGACCGGGTCAACGTCAATGGCGGGGCGATTGCCCTGGGCCACCCGATTGGTGCGTCGGGGTGCCGAGTACTGGTGACGCTGCTGCATGAAATGATCAAGCGCGATGCGCGCAAAGGGCTGGCCACGCTGTGCATCGGTGGTGGCCAGGGTGTGGCGTTGGCGATCGAGCGTTGATTCGGCCGCGATAGCAGTGGCCTCATCGCCGGCTTGCCGGCGATGAGGCCGGTACAGGCAAACGGCAATGTCTCATCCAGAGCAACACCCTGCGCCTGCAGACATGACCTCACTCGCAACCTGTCGCACAATGCCACCCTGATCAATCCAGGTGCCCCCGCCATGAGCCTGCTGAAATCGGCGCTGCGCGACAATACATTCGTCTGCGTCATGGAGTTCGTCCCAAAACCTTCGGCGCAGCGCTTCGCTGCCATGCAGGTGATCATGGACCGCGGGCACCTGTGTGGCTGGCCCATGACCCTGGCCATCGGCGACCGGGTCGCCAGTGCGCTGGACCTCTCGCCACTGGACGCCCTCGCCAGTTTCGAGACGCCCCTGCCCGCCCTGCCCCATTTCTCCGGCAAGGACCGTGAACGCCACCACCTGCTCGCGCAATTGCAACGCATGGACGCCGCCGGCCTCGATCAACTGTTGCTGCTCACCGGCGACCGCCTGCCCGGCCATCACCCCGGTGAACGGCCGGTGCGCTACCTCGAATCGGTCGCCGCCCTGCAGATCGCCCGCCAGGCGTGCCCGCACTGGCTGCTTGGCGCCGCGCTCAACCCGTTCAAGTACCGTGAAGAAGAAGGCGGCGCGCAATACCTCAAGGCGCAGAAAAAGCTGGCTGCAGGTGCCGATTTCCTCATCCTGCAATTGGGCTTCGATGCCAGCAAGCATCAGGAAGCGTTGCACTGGATGAAGCGGCAGGCGACGCCAAAGCCGCTGCTGGCCTGCCTGATGAGCTTGACCCACGGCCGCGCGGCGATGCTCGACCACGTTGCCGGGGTTACCGTCACGCCGTCGATGCGCACCCTGCTCGAAGCTGAAGCGGCCGAGTCCAAAGCCTTCGCCCAGGCACGCAGCGTCGATCGCCTGGCCTTGCAGATCATCGGGGTCAGGCTGATGGGCTATGCCGGGGTACACCTGTCGGGCGTGCACGAAGTCGAACAGTTGCTTGCGCTCGAAACGCGCCTGGAGCATTGGCAAACACGCATCCATTCACTGGCGCAATGGGCGCCGGCCTGGGCGCAAAGCTGGCAGATGCCGAACCTGCCTGCCGTGACCTTCCACCCGCCCTTGGCCGATTGGCGTGATGGCCAGTCCGTGGTCACTGCCACGGCCAGGGAAACATGGCGCTACCACCTGCTGCATGGCTTGCACGCAGCGCTGTTCGGCCGCAACAATGGCTTGAGCAAAGCGTTTGGTTGGGCCGTGCGCCGGCCTCTGTGGGCCACCGGCAAAGGCGCACAACTGCTGCACAAACTGGAGCGCAGCGTAAAGCGGCCGCTGCTGGGTTGCGATACCTGTGGCCGCTGCCGCCTGGAAGACACCTTGTACATCTGCCCGGAAACCTGCCCCAAAGGCCTGGCCAATGGCCCGTGCGGCGGCACCGCGCTCAATCGCTGCGAGTTCGGCGACCGCGAGTGTATCCACAGCGTCAAGTACCGCACGGCCAAGAGCGTGGGCCAGACCGCCGTGCTCGCCGAGCGGCTGATCCCGTGCATCGAGGCCCAGAGCCGCCACCGCAGCTCCTGGCCACAGTGGTTCGAGGCCCAGCCAGCGCGCAGGCTCAACCCGCAGCCAACGCCTCGAAGCCAGCCCGAATCTTAGCTTCGGGCAGTTCATCGGCGATGAATACCATCACACTTTCGCGCACTTCGCCCTCTGCCCACTCGGCATCCCAGTCGAAGCCGTACAGCTTGAGCACGCCCTGGAACACCAAGCGGCGGTCTTCGCCGGCAATGTTGAGCACGCCCTTGTAGCGCAGCAGTTGCGTGCCGTGGGTTTCCAGCAGTTCGTTCATGAAGTCGCTGAGGCGGTCGATGTCCAGCGGGGTTTCGGTGCGCAGCACCAGGGTCGAGATGCGGTCTGGCGTTGCCGGTTTGAGCACCGGGCGCAGGCTCGGCTTGAGGTTGGCGCCCAGGTCTGGATTCAAGTTGAAACCGCGTACGTCGAGCAGTTCGGCCAGGTCGATCCGGCCGTGCTCGACCACACGGACAGCCGCACGGCCATTGATCCGCGCCAGGCGCTCCTGCAGCACCCCCACCGCTGCCGGCTCGACCAGGTCGGTCTTGCTCAGCAGCAGGCGATCGGCAAAGCCGACCTGGGCCTGGGCGATGGTCTGGGTCAAGTGCAGCTCGGCATTGGCGGCATCGACCAGAGTGATGATGCCGTCGAGGATATAGCGATCGCGCAGCTCCTCGTCGATGAAGAAGGTTTGTGCCACCGGCGCCGGGTCGGCGAGGCCCGTGCATTCGATCACCAGGCGGTCGAAGGCGATCTCGCCAGCATCCAGGCGTTCGAGCAGCAGGTACAAGGCACGGGTCAGGTCGCCGTGGATGCTGCAGCACACGCAGCCATTGGCCAGGGTCATCACCTGCACCGGCTCGTCGCCCAACAGCTGGCTGTCGATGCCGGCTTCGCTGAATTCGTTCTCGATCACGGCGATTTTCAGGCCGTGCTCGGCTTTGAGCATGTATTTGAGCAAGGTGGTCTTGCCGGCACCGAGAAAGCCGGTCAGGACGGTTACGGGAATAGGTGTGTGCACGCAGAAATGCTCCTGGGCTGAAAAAACAGTGGCCCCATCGCCGGCAAGCCGGCTCCCACAGGTACCGCGCAAATCTCAAGACTTGCGGGGTGTCTGTGGGAGCCGGCTTGCCGGCGATGGGGCCAGGCAGGCAAGACTATCGGTTCAACAGCACTTGGGCCCGGACTTGCCACCGTAGCGTGCTTCCTGGCGTTCGCGGAAGAACGCCTCGTAGCTCATCACCGGCTTGTCCGGGTGCTTGGTCTGCATGTGCTCGACATAGTTGTCGTAGTCGGGCATGCCGACCATCAGGCGGGCTGCCTGCCCCAGGTACTTACCCAGTCGACCCAGGTCGTTGAACATCGCGGCAGTCCTCTCAAGCGTCAGGCAGAGCCTGGAACGGGGTTTCCTTGTCGGTGCGTTCCTTGCGGCCGAGAGCGGCGTAACCGACCTTCACGGCAAAGAACAGCACACTGAACACCACCACCAGGAACAGCACGGTCAGGCCGGCGTTGGTGTAGGCGTTGTAGATCACATGCTGCATCTGCCCGATGTCCTTGGCCGGTGCCAGCACCTGGCCGGCGTCCAGCGCGGTGCTGTACTTCTTGGCCAGAGCCAGGAAGCCAACTGCCGGGTTCGGGTCGAACAGCTTGATCAGGCCTGCTGTGGTGGTGCAGATCAGCAGCCACACGGCCGGCAGCAGCGTGACCCAGACGTAGCGCTGGCGCTTCATCTTGATCAGTACCACGGTGCCGAGCATCAGGGCGATACCGGCCAGCATCTGGTTGGAGATGCCGAACAGCGGCCACAGGGTGTTGATGCCGCCCAGCGGGTCGATCACGCCCTGATACAGCAGGTAGCCCCACAGCGCCACGCAACCGGCGGTGCCGATCAGGTTGGCGGTCCACGACTCGGTGCGCTTCAGGGCCGGCACGAAGCTGCCCAGCAGATCCTGCAGCATGAAGCGCCCGGCACGGGTACCGGCGTCCACTGCGGTGAGGATGAACAGCGCTTCGAACAGGATCGCGAAGTGGTACCAGAAGGCCATGGTGTTTTCACCCGGCAGGACCTGGTGAAGAATCTGCGCAATACCGACCGCCAGGGTCGGAGCACCACCGGCGCGGGCCAGGATGGTGTGTTCGCCGATGTCACGGGCAACCGCTTCCAGTTGCTCGGGCGTGATCAGGAAGCCCCAGCTACTGACCGTCTGCGCCACCGAGGCAACGTCGGCACCGACCACGGCGGCCGGGCTGTTCATCGCGAAGTACACGCCCGGCTCGATCACCGAGGCAGCAACCATGGCCATGATGGCCACGAACGATTCCATCAGCATGCCGCCGTAACCGATGTAGCGGGCGTTGGTTTCGTTATCCAGCAGCTTCGGCGTGGTCCCCGAGGAGATCAGCGCGTGGAAGCCGGACACCGCACCACAGGCGATGGTGATGAACAGGAACGGGAACAGGGTGCCCTTCCAAACCGGGCCGGTACCGTCGGTGAACTGGGTCAGCGCCGGCATTTTCAGCTCCGGTGCGATGATCAGGATACCGATGGCCAGGCCGACGATGGTGCCGATCTTGAGGAAGGTCGACAGGTAGTCACGCGGCGCCAGCACCAGCCATACCGGCAGTACGGCTGCAACGAAGCCATAGCCCACCAGCATCCAGGTGATCTGAACGCCGGTGAAGGTGAATGCCGGGCCCCAGACCGGATCTGCGGCAATCTGGCCCCCCAGCCAGATCGACCCCAGCAGCAGCACCACGCCAACCACCGAGATCTCGCCGATGCGGCCCGGGCGGATGTAGCGCATGTAGATGCCCATGAACATCGCGATCGGGATGGTCGCCATCACCGTGAACATGCCCCACGGGCTCTCGGCCAGGGCCTTGACCACGATCAGGGCCAGCACCGCGAGGATGATGATCATGATCAGGAAGCAGCCGAACAGGGCGATGGTGCCCGGAATGCGGCCCATCTCCTCGCGCACCATGTCGCCCAGCGAGCGGCCGTTGCGGCGAGTGGACAGGAACAGGACCATGAAGTCCTGCACCGCACCGGCCAGCACCACGCCGGCAATCAGCCACAGCGTGCCAGGCAGGTAGCCCATCTGCGCGGCGAGGACCGGGCCGACCAGCGGGCCGGCGCCGGCGATGGCGGCGAAATGGTGACCGAAAAGAATGTGTTTGTTGGTCGGAACGTAGTCCAGGCCGTCGTTGTTGAGCACCGCGGGGGTAGCTCGACGTGGGTCCAGTTGCATCACCTTGGTGGCGATGAACAGGCTGTAGTAGCGGTAGGCGACCAGGTAGATGGCCACCGAGGCAACCACGATCCACAAGGCATTGATCGCCTCGCCGCGACGCAGGGCAACCACACCCAGCGCGCAGGCCCCTATGACTGCCAGCGCCAGCCACGGAATGTGGCGTAGCAGGCTATTATTGTTGTTCATGGTTTACTTCCAGCTGGTGGATTGGAAAAGACCGCCCATCGAGTCTAGGGCGTGTCATCGCGCATTGCCACACTTGCTTTGGTCTAGAGCCTCTGCGCCCAGATTGCGGTACCTGATGCACATACCCACTAACTATAGTCAGGATGTCACCCGAGGACCCGCCCATGAGCGATCACGACGAACGCAGGCGCTTCCAGCGCATCGACTTCGACGCCCCCACTGAACTGCGCCAGGGCGATCGCCGCTGGCCGGTAAAACTGCTCGATCTGTCGCTCAAGGGCTTGCTGGTCGAGTGCCCCAAACCGTGGGATGCCGACCTGACCCAGGATTTCGATGCGATCATCCACCTCGACCGCAACGTACGTGTGCAGATGCAAGTGGAATTGCGCCATGAAGAACCGACGCGGCTGGGCTTCGTCTGCCTCTACATCGACATCGATTCGATGTGCCACTTGCACCGTCTTGTGGAATTGAACGTGGCCGACAGCACCGAAATGATGCGCGAGCTGCGCCAACTGATCGAATAATGGAATGTCTTAGCTAGCTAATAGCTTTCCCACCTTGTGTTTCTTGTCTACCCAGACAGCTTTAAGCCTGGGTAGCAGCACTTGTACACAGCCCTCTAGAACAGCTCATAACGACTTGGTACGCGATCTGCATTGCGGTCTAGCACACATCGCAAGGCCGCTTGTGCGCGCTCCGATCAAAATATTGTATACAATTCTTGTAGCAATCATTTGTAGGAAGTGTCTACAGTAGCGGCACAACAATAAACAGAGAGCCTGCTCAATGACTACGTCCCCTAGCACGTCTCCCGCCAAGCGCCCCGAGGACGAAAATCTCGGCCTTGGTGCCAACCTGGCTTATGGTCTGCAACACGTGCTGACCATGTATGGCGGGATCGTTGCGGTACCCCTGATCCTCGGGCAGGCGGCCGGCCTGAACGGTGCCGAAATCGGTATGCTGATCGCCGCCTCGCTGTTTGCCGGCGGCCTGGCCACGCTGCTGCAGACGCTGGGCCTGCCGTTCTTCGGTTGCCAGTTGCCGTTGGTACAAGGCGTGTCTTTCGCAGGCGTTGCCACCATGGGCGCGATTCTCAGCAGCGAGGGTGGTGGTGGCCTCCCAGGCGTGCTGGGCGCAGTCATGGCGGCGTCGCTGATCGGCTTCCTGATTACCCCGGTGTTCTCGCGCATCACCAAGTTCTTCCCGCCGCTGGTCACCGGCATCGTCATCACCACCATCGGCCTGACCCTGATGCCCGTAGCTGCACGCTGGGTGATGGGCGGCAACAGCGCATCGCCAGAATTCGGCAGCGTGGCTAACATCGGCCTGGCAGGGCTGACCTTCGCCATCGTGCTACTGCTGAGCAAGCTGGGGAACGCGACCATCTCGCGGCTGTCGATCCTGCTGGCCATGGTCGTCGGCACCCTGATCGCCTGGGCGCTGGGCATGACCGACTTCAGCAAGGTCGCCGAAGGCCCGATGTTCGCCTTCCCCACGCCGTTCCACTTCGGCATGCCGACCTTCCACATCGCCGCGATCCTGTCGATGTGCATCGTGATCATGGTGACCCTGGTGGAAACCTCGGCCGACATCCTCGCCGTGGGTGAGATCATCGACACCAAGGTCGACTCCAAGCGCCTGGGCAATGGCCTGCGTGCCGACATGGCGTCGAGCATCCTGGCGCCGATCTTCGGCTCCTTCACCCAGAGCGCCTTCGCCCAGAACGTCGGCCTGGTGGCCGTGACCGGAGTCAAGAGCCGCTACGTGGTCGCCACCGGTGGTGTGATCCTGGTGGTACTCGGCCTGCTGCCGGTGATGGGCCGGGTGATTGCCGCGGTACCGACCCCGGTACTGGGCGGCGCGGGCATCGTGCTGTTCGGCACCGTGGCTGCCAGTGGTATCCGCACCCTGTCGAAGGTCAACTACAAGAACAACGTCAACCTGATCATCGTCGCCGCCTCGCTGGGCTTCGGCATGATCCCGATTGCCGCGCCGACCTTCTACCATCAGTTCCCGAGCTGGTTCGAGACCATCTTCCACTCCGGCATCAGCTCGTCGGCGATCATGGCCATCCTGCTGAACCTGATCTTCAACCACTTCACTACCGGTAACTCGGACCAGCAATCGGTGTTCGCCGCTGCCTACGAACGCACGATCCAATACTCGGACATCTCGTCGCTGAGGGATGGCGACTACTTCAAGGATGGCAAGCTGTTCGATGCCGATGGCAACGAGGTGCCGGTGCTGGAAATGGACGAGCATGGCAATGCCACACCCAGGCGAACGCCGGTCGCCGAGCATTGATCGCTGATTGAGCGGTTATGCGGGGGGAGCCAATGCGCATCGTTGGCTCCCCTTTTTGTTTGTCTGCAGCGGCCCTATCGCCGGCCTCCCGCAGGGGGAGTAGGCGCCGCCTAACCTTGTGGGAGCCGGCTAGCCGGCGATAGGGCCACTACAACAGACAAAGCATTACTCGAACAAGGCATCCAATGCCTGTTCCAGCCGGGTCACGGCAATCACCTGCAACCCCGCCGGCGGCTCTTTGGGCGCATTGCCCTTGGGTACGATAGCCCGCTTGAAGCCATGCTTGGCCGCCTCCTTCAAACGTTCCTGCCCGCTCGGCACCGGCCGCACCTCGCCCGACAGGCCGATCTCACCGAACACCAGCAAACCATGGGCCAGCGGCCGGTTGCGCAAACTGGACATTACCGCCGCCAGCAAGGCCAGGTCGGAGGCAGTCTCCAGCACCTTCACCCCCCCCACCACGTTGAGGAATACATCCTGGTCATGGGTGGGAATACCACCGTGACGATGCAGCACCGCCAGCAGCATGGCCAAGCGGTTCTGGTCCAGGCCCAGGGTGACCCGCCGCGGGTTGGCCAGGTGGCTGTCATCGACCAGCGCCTGCACTTCGACCAGCATCGGCCGAGTGCCTTCCCAGGTGGCCATGACCACGCTGCCAGGCACTTCTTCCTGGGCACGGTTGAGGAAGATCGCCGAGGGGTTGGAGACTTCCTTCAGACCGCGATCGGTCATGCCGAACACGCCCAGTTCGTTGATCGCCCCGAAGCGGTTCTTCACCGCCCGCAACAGACGCAGACGGCCATCGGACTCGCCTTCGAAATAAAGCACGGTGTCGACCATGTGCTCCAGCACCCGCGGGCCGGCCAGCGAGCCTTCCTTGGTGACATGGCCGACCAGGAAAATTGCCGTGCCGCTCTGCTTGGCATAGCGCACCAGCAACGCCGTACTCTCGCGCACCTGGGCCACGCCACCGGGCGCCGACTGCAGCTGCTCGGTGAAGATGGTCTGGATCGAGTCGATGACCATCACCCGCGGCTTCTCCTGCCGGGCTGTGGCGATGATGGTTTCGATGCAGGTTTCGGTCATGACCTTGAGCTGGTCCTGGGGCAAGCCCAGGCGCCGCGAGCGCATCGCCACCTGCTGTTGCGATTCCTCACCGGTGACGTACAGCGCCGGCATGCCCACGGCGATGTTGCACAGGGTCTGCAACAGGATGGTCGACTTGCCGATGCCGGGGTCGCCACCGATCAGCACCACCGAACCATCGACCAGCCCACCGCCCAACACACGGTCCAGTTCCGAGCTGCTGGTGGTGAAGCGGGGGATTTCCTCGACACTGACCTCGGCCAGGGTCTTGATCTGCGCCTGCTGCCCGGCCCAGCCCGAACGCCCGCTGGGCGCCGCGGCACCGGCGCTCTCGATCATGGTCTCGACCAAGGTGTTCCAGGCCCCGCATTCGCCGCACTGGCCGGCCCATTTGGGGAAGGTCGCGCCGCATTCGGTGCAGCCATACAAGCGCTTGGCCTTGGCCATGGGCAGGTTCTCCTGGAAAAAACCGCCATGATAGCCGACACGGGCGTGCCTCGAACGCCTCGACAAGCGACAAAACTATTCGTTCTAAGCGCAGTCACTATCCGTGGACACGACGCATGAAGCGTTTTAGTGGCTTACACTGCGTTAACCTCACCATTTGCAACAAAGGAATCGAAAATGGGCATGATCAGTGAGTTCAAGGCCTTCGCGGTCAAGGGAAACGTCGTCGACATGGCAGTCGGTATCATTATCGGCGCGGCGTTCGGCAAGATTGTCTCCTCCTTCGTCGGTGACGTGGTCATGCCGCCACTGGGGCTGTTGATCGGTGGCGTGGATTTCAGTGACCTGGCCATTACCCTCAAGGCCGCCGAAGGCGAGGCACCCGCGGTGGTGCTGGCCTACGGCAAGTTCATCCAGACCATCATCGACTTCCTGATCGTGGCGTTCGCCATCTTCATGGGTGTGAAGGCGATCAACAAGCTCAAGCGCGAAGAAGCCGTAGCACCGAGCGTGCCGCCTGCGCCGACCCCGCAGGAAACACTGCTGACCGAGATTCGCGACCTGCTCAAGTCACAGAACCAGAACCGCTTGCCCTGACGTGAAAGGGGGCGCCAAGCGCCCCTCCATCACCAGTAGTTTTCTACCGCCACCTGCCCTGGTCGTTTGCTCAGGCTCAGTTGCAGGTCGCGCGCCTTCAGCACCTTGCGTGTCTCGTCGATCATCTGCGGGTTTCCGCACAACATGATCCGCGAATGCTCGGGCGACAGTTCCAGCCCGGCCGCTTTCTCCAGTTCGCCATTCTCGATCAGGGTGGTGATACGTGCGTTCAGGGCCCCCGGGTGCGGCTCACGCGTCACCACCGGAATGAACTGCAACTTGCCGGCAAACTCCGCCAGGTAGTCGCGCTGCTCCAGCCCGGCAATCTCATCCACATACGCCAGCTCTTTCGCCTCGCGCACCGAATACACCAGCTTGATGTTGTCGAACCGCTCCCAGGCTTCGAAGTCCTGCAGGATCGACATGAACGGTGCGATACCGGTGCCGGTCGCCAGCAACCACAGGTCGCGCCCGCCGACGAAGCGGTCGAGGGTGAGGTAACCGAACGCCTGACGGTCGATGAGCAGGGTGTCACCTTGGCCCAGCCGGCTCAGCTCGCTTGTGAACTCTCCGCCCGGCACCACGATGGAAAAGAAATCCAGGTACTCGTCATGGGGTGCGCTGACCATCGAATAGGCACGCCATACCACGCTGCCATCGGCCTTGGTCACTCCAAGCCGGGCGAACTGGCCGGAGCGGAAACGGAACCCTGGGTCACGGGTGACGCGCAGGCTGAACAGGTTGGGCGTCAGCGGCTGGACGTCGAGCAGGGTCTGGCGGGTGAACTTGTCGGCGCTGGCGGTCATGTGGGGCTCCAAATAAGGCATGCGCCAAGTGTCGCGCAAACCGGCCAGGATAAAAACCGCTGGAGTGTAGGGGCACACAAAATCGACCCTGGCCCGTTTACAAAAACCGTGTGCTCTATAACAAAAAAACCCAACACAGCGGTCGGACATTTCCTACAATCTGACGGTGAATTCTTGTTGGATCCAGTCGGACCATAGGAGAAACAGATGCTTCTCTGGAATCAAGAGCATCTTCATCAGTTGATCAGTGAACGGACACCACAGCGGGTATTCGACCTGGCAGTGCAACTGGTACAGGGCTTGGACATGTCTTTCCTCGGCATGAAACTTTGCCTGCAACTAGCTGCTCAATCGCCCAAGGTATTCCTCTACAGCAACTATCCATCGGACTGGATCGAATGCTACCAGCACAATGACTTCTACAAGCAGGACTGCGCGGCAAGCCGCAGCCATAGCTCCACCCTGCCCATCCTCTGGACCGACGACCTGTACCGCGAAGCCCCCCACTTCCGTCAGCAGGCCTGCGAGCACGGCTTGCGCCATGGCTGGACACAATCACTGCACGACCAGCAGCACAATGAAAGCCAGATGAGCGTGGCCAGGCCGGTAGGTGAAGTCACCCTGGCCGAGCTCTACGACAAAGCCGGCAAGGTGCAGTGGCTGTGCCACTCCTTGCACGCGGTCATCAGTGAATATCACCTGAGCAAGCTTTGCCCTCCTGCCCCGAAGATGTCCGAACGCGAGCTGGAAGTGTTGAAATGGTCCGCAGCAGGTAAGACCGCCGCCGATGTCGCCTGCATCCTGTCGTTGTCACAAAGTACGGTGAACTTCCATATCCGCAGCGTCATCACCAAGACCAATGCCTCCAACAAGGCTGGTGCCATAGCCATCGCCGCCATGCGTGGGCTGATCTGACAGCCATTCCTGCGACCTGGCGCAAAGCCCTGTAGAATCGCGTACCCAAACCCGTGGCGATCCGCCGACGGGCAGATCCGTACCCGAGCCAGACGCCATGCCCTTGTTGACCACCCCCTACGCCGAACTTGACCTGATTCGCCAGCCGGATCAAGCCAATGACCCCCTGCAGGCTTTCGATGCCGCCGACGAGTACTTGCTCGAGCAGTTGCATGGACAGGCGCCGGGGGTAGATTGCCGAGTGCTGGTGCTCAACGACAGCTTCGGCGCCCTGGCCGCTAGCCTGCAAGGCCACCTGCCGGTGGTCAGCAGCGGCGACTCGCACCTGGCGCGCATGGCCCTGGAAAAGAACCTGGCGCGTAACGGCAAGGCCTTCGATAGCGTACCGTTCGTGCCTGCCAGCGAACACTGGCAAGGGCCTTTCGACCGGGTACTGGTGCGCGTCCCCAAGACCCTGGCTTTGCTCGAAGAGCAGCTGATCCGCCTGCAGGGCCACCTGGCGCCCGGCGCGCAGGTCATCGCCGGGGCCATGATCAAGCATTTGCCTCGGGCTGCGGGCGACCTGCTTGAGAAGTACATCGGCCCGGTGCAGGCGTCGCTGGCGCAGAAGAAGGCGCGCCTGCTGACAGCCACGGTCGCCGATCGCCCAGCCGCCGTTTCGCCCTACCCGAGCCGCTACCAGCTCGATTCGCCGGCCCTGGAACTGCTCAACCATGCCAACGTGTTCTGCCGTGATGGCCTGGACATCGGCACCCGCGCCTTCCTCCCGCACCTGCCGCGCGGCCTGGGCAACGCCCGCGTCGCAGACCTGGGGTGCGGCAACGGCGTGCTGGCCATCGCCAGCGCCTTGGCCAACCCGGATGCCCACTACACCCTGGTGGACGAGTCGTACATGGCCGTGCAATCGGCGCAGGAAAACTGGCAGGTCGCGCTGGGTGAACGGGAGGTGACGGTGCTGGCGGGCGATGGCTTGGCGGGGGTGGATAAGCAGTCGCTGGACGTGGTGCTGTGCAACCCGCCTTTCCACCAGCAGCAGGTGGTCGGCGACTTCCTCGCCTGGCGCATGTTCCAGCAGGCGCGCGAGGCGCTGGTGGTGGGAGGGGCGCTGTATATCGTCGGTAACCGGCACCTCGGTTACCACAGCAAATTGGCGCGGCTGTTCCGCGGCGTGGAGCAGGTGGCAGCGACGCCCAAATTCGTGATCCTCAAGGCTCGCAAGTAGGATTCGAGCGCCCTATCGCCGGCAAGCCGGCTCCCACAAGGTACCCCACAATGTTCAGCCTGGTGGGGTACCTGTAAGAGCCGGCTTGCCGGCGACAGGGCCAGGGCACGATAGCGTCAGTGGGTGGTCAGACCAGCGGCCCCCATGAACAGCCTCATCACATACGCCGCCACACCCAGCGCAGCCACGCTCATCGCCCAGATCAGCAGCAACCAGCCCAGCCGCTGCCACAAGGGTTTCTTCTCTTCCAGGCCATGCTTACCCGTCATCATGCGCCCTCCTAGTGATAGCCGTCTTCGTGGGTGACCTTGCCGCGGAACACGTAGTAGCTCCAGAAGGTATACCCCAGGATGAACGGCAGGATGAACAACGTGCCCACCAGCATGAAACCTTGGCTCTGCGGCGGTGCCGCAGCATCCCAGATCGAAATCGACGGCGGGATGATGTTCGGCCACAGGCTGATGCCCAGGCCGCTATAGCCGAGGAAGATCAGCACCAGGGTCAGCAGGAACGGGGTGTAATGGGCATTGCGTGCCACCGCCTTGAGCAAGCCGTAGAAGGTCACCAGCACCAGCAGCGGCACCGGCATGAACCAAATCAGGTTGGGCATGCTGAACCAACGGTCGGCGATTTGTGGGTAGGCGATCGGCGTCCACAGGCTGACGATGCCGATTACCACCAGCAGCACCAGGGCCAGCGGCCTGGCCAGGTCATGCATCTGCTGCTGCAGCGGCCCCTCGGTCTTCATGATCAGCCAAGTGCAGCCCAGCAAGGTGTAGGCCACGATCAGCCCCAGCCCGCTGAACAGGCTGAATGGGGTCAACCAGTCGAGCGTGCCACCGGCGAAGTGGCGGTCCACTACCTTGAAGCCTTCGATGAACGCGCCCAGGGCAACCCCCTGGAAGAAGGTCGCGACCAGCGAGCCCCAGATGAACGCCTTGTCCCAGATGTGCCGCTTGTGGGCCTTGGCCTTGAAGCGGAACTCGAATGCCACGCCGCGGAAGATCAGGCCGATCAGCATGAGAATCAACGGCAGGTACAGCGCCTCGAGCACCACCGAGTAGGCCATCGGGAAGGCGCCGAACAAGCCGGCACCACCAAGGATCAGCCAGGTTTCGTTGCCGTCCCAAACGGGGGCGACGGTGTTCATCATGACATCGCGGTCCTGCTCGCCCTTGACGAAGGGGAAGAGCATGCCGATGCCCAGGTCGAAACCATCCATCACCACGTACATCATGACGCCGAAGATGATGATCACGGCCCAGATCAGCGGAAGGTCGATACCCATGGCTCAGTTCTCCTTGCTCAGGCTGGGGGCTTTGGCCTCGTGGCCATCATCGGCGGCGGACAGCGGCCGCGCCGGCGTGCGTTTCTGGCCGGGCCCGCCAGGGGTGTGCTCATCGCCCTCGCCGGTTTTCGGCCCTTTGCGCACCAGGCGCATCATGTAGCCAAGGCCCGTGCCGAACAGCGCGAAGTACACCACCACGAACGCCACCAAGGTGAAGCCGAGCTGGGTATAGCTATGGTTGGAAACCCCTTCCGAGGTGCGCATCAGGCCGTAGACCACCCATGGCTGGCGGCCAATTTCGGTGGTGAACCAGCCCGCCAGGATGGCAATCAGGCCGGATGGCCCCATCCACAACGTCAAGTACAGGAACGGACGCGAGCTGTACAAGGTGCCGCGCTTGCGCAGCCACAGGCTCCACAGGCCGACGAAGATCATCAGCATGCCCAGCCCGACCATGACCCGGAACGACCAGAATACGATGGTCGAGTTGGGGCGATCCTCGGGCGCGAACTCCTTCATCGCCGGTACCTGCTTGTCCAGGCTGTGGGTCAGGATCAGGCTGCCGAGCGCCGGGATCTCGAGCTTGAAGTGCGTGGTTTCGGCCTTCATGTCGGGGATGCCGAACAGGATCAGCGGGGTCGGCTCGCCGGGCACGTTCTCCCAGTGGCCTTCGATCGCGGCAATCTTCACCGGCTGGTGCTTGAGGGTGTTGAGGCCATGGAAGTCGCCGATCACCGCTTGCACCGGTGCGACGATCAGGGCCATCCACATGGCCATCGACAACATCTTGCGAATCGCCGGGTTGTCACGCCCACGCAGCAGGTGCCAGGCCGCCGAGGCGCCGACGAAGAAGGCTGTGGCGACGAACGCGGCAGTGGCCATGTGCATCAGGCGATAGGGGAACGACGGGTTGAAGATGACTGCCAGCCAGTCCACCGGGACCACGCGGCCATCGATGATCTCGTGCCCCTGCGGGGTTTGCATCCAGCTGTTGGAGGCGAGGATCCAGAAGGTCGACACCAGCGTGCCCAGCGCCACCATCACCGTGGCGAAGAAGTGCAGGCCGCGGCCAACGCGGTTCCAGCCGAACAGCATGACGCCGAGGAAACCGGCTTCGAGGAAGAAGGCAGTGAGCACTTCATAAGTGAGCAACGGCCCGGTGACGGCGCCGGCGAAGTCAGAGAATCGGCTCCAGTTGGTGCCGAACTGGTAGGCCATGACCAGGCCCGAGACCACGCCCATGCCGAAGTTGACGGCGAAGATCTTCGACCAGAAGTGGTAGAGGTCACGGTAGACCTGGTTGTGGCTCCTCAGCCAAAGGCCTTCGAGGACCGCCAGGTAGCTCGCCAGGCCAATGGTGATGGCCGGGAACAGGATGTGAAAGGACACGGTAAATGCAAACTGGATTCGGGCGAGATCTAGGGCCTCTAAACCGAACATAGTGCTTCCTCTTCAGATAATCCGGCGTCCGGGCGTATGGCCCTGGCGCCTACTGCCCCCACGTTTATCGAGTGCGGCGCGTTGGAATTGTTCTGTGCAATCGCAGGGAATCGGGCCCGAAGGCCAATCGTTACATCTGGAACGATTGATCCAGATCAACGAATGCTAGGAAGCATAGTCCCGAATGGCCCGCCCAGACGTGTGGTTGATTGCCGCGTGACCTGTTGCCCCACCCCCTACCGCCACACCTGAAAAAGTGCAGATCCGGGCAAACAGTAACGGTTTGTTACAAACAGATGGTACGCTGCCGACCCCTCTACTGCGCCGAGGCCACAGGTTTCCGATGTCCGATTCCACACCGCAGTTGTTGCGCCAGCACCGCCCCTTCATGGCCTTTTGGCTGGCCCGCGTGTTCACCGCCAGCGGCTTCCAGATGCTCACCGTGGCGATTGGCTGGCACCTCTACCAACTGACCGGCAATGTGCTCGACCTGGGCCTGGTAGGCCTGGTGGAATTCGCCCCACGGGTGCTGTTCATGCTGCACACCGGGCATGTCGCCGACCGCTACGACCGGCGCAAGGTCGCTGCTCTGTGTCAGACCCTGCAAGGGCTGATCGCCCTGGCCCTGGCACTGGGCAGCGCCACCGACAACGTCAGCCGCGAACTGATCTTCGCCCTCGCCTTCCTGCTGGGTGCAGCCCGATCGTTCGAGATGCCGGCAACCCAGGCGCTGTTGCCCAACGTGGTGCCGCCTGGGCTGTTCCCACGGGCGGTCGCGGCGTCGGCATCGGCGACCCAGGCGGCCACCATCGTGGCTCCGGCGGTGGGCGGTTTCCTGTATGCGTTCGGCAGCATCTGGGTGTATGGCCCGACTGTGGTCCTGTACGTCATTGCCTGCGGGCTGATGCTGAGCCTCGATTCGCGTCAGCAAGTGCCCCAGCGCGGCCGTGCCAGCCTGGAGTCGCTGCTGGCGGGCATCCGCTTCATTCGCAGCCGGCCAGACATTCTCGGGGCGATTTCCCTCGACCTGTTCGCTGTGTTGCTGGGGGGCGCCACCGCGCTGCTGCCGGTGTTCGCCAAGGACATCCTGCTCACCGGCCCCTGGGGCCTGGGCCTGCTGCGCTCGGCTCCGGCGGTGGGGGCGCTGCTGATGTCGTTGTGGCTGGCACGGTTCCCGGTCGAGCGGCGGGTGGGCCGCACCATGTTCACTGCGGTCGGGGTGTTTGGCGTGGCAACCATCGCCTTCGGCCTGTCGACCTCGTTCTGGTTCTCGCTGGCGGTGCTGGTGGTGCTGGGCGCGGCGGACATGATCAGCATGGTGATCCGTGGCGCCTTCGTGCAACTTGAGACGCCGGATGAGATGCGCGGGCGAGTCAGTGCGGTGAACGGGCTGTTCATCGGTGCCTCGAATCAGCTCGGCGAGTTCGAATCCGGGGTTACGGCGCACTGGTTTGGGACGGTGCCGGCGGTGGTGCTTGGGGGCGTGGGCACGCTTGTGGTGACGGGGGTGTGGATAAAACTGTTCCCGAGCCTGGCCAAGCGGGATCGGTTGCACAATGGCTGACGGCCCTATCGCCGGCAAGCCGGCTCCCACAAGGGCTCCCGCAGGCTTTACCTGTGAGAGCCGGCTTGCCGGCGACAGGGCCGCTACAGGTAGAAACAACCCATTCCCCAACGGCCATAGGCCCGTGCCATGCATGCTGGTATGATGCGCGGCTTTTTTCCTCCCCACACAAAACTACGGCATCCGGTACGGTCTGTGCTTTGCTGATGGGGTCGATACATTCACGGCGCCGGGGGCGCCTTGGGGAGCGGGCATGCTGGAAAGGCTGTTTCAACTAAGAGCACACAACACCAATGTGCGCACCGAGATTCTCGCGGGCGTCACCACCTTCCTGGCCATGGCCTACATCCTGTTCGTCAACCCGAGCATCCTCGGCGAAACCGGCATGGACAAGGGCGCGATCTTCGTCGCCACCTGCCTGGCCGCGGCCATCGGTTCGACGACCATGGGCCTGATCGCCAACTACCCGATCGCCCTGGCGCCGGGAATGGGCCTGAACGCCTTCTTCACCTATACGGTGGTGCTGCACATGGGCCACACCTGGCAGGTGGCGCTGGGCGCGGTGTTCCTGTCGGCGGTGATGTTCTTCCTGCTGTCGATCTTCCGTATCCGCGAATGGATCGTGAACAGCATTCCGCTGCCCTTGCGCTCAGCCATCGCAGCCGGTATCGGCCTGTTCCTGGCACTGATCGCCCTGCATAACGCCGGCATCGTCGTCGATAACCCGGCCACCTTGGTGGGCCTGGGCGACCTCAAGCAGCCCGCGCCGATCCTTGCTACCTTGGGTTTCTTCCTGATCGTCGGCCTCGAGTCGCTGAAAGTGCGCGGTGCAGTGCTGATCGGCATTCTCGCCGTAACCGTCGCCTCGATCGTGATGGGCGTGACGCCGTTCGGCGGCATCGTCTCCATGCCACCGTCGCTGGCCCCCACCTTCCTCCAGCTGGACATCGCCGGTGCCCTGGATGTGGGCCTGGTCAGCGTGATCTTCGCCTTCCTGTTCGTCGACCTGTTCGACAACTCCGGCACCCTGATCGGTGTGGCCAAGCGCGCCGGCCTGATGGGCAAGGACGGGCACATGCCGAAGATGGGCCGCGCCCTGATCGCCGACAGCACTGCGGCCATGGCAGGCTCCCTGCTGGGCACCTCGACCACCACCAGCTACATCGAATCGGCAGCTGGCGTGAGCGCCGGTGGCCGCACCGGCCTGACCGCCATCGTGGTCGCCGTGTTGTTCCTGCTGGCGCTGTTCTTCGCCCCGCTGGCCGGTAGCGTGCCAGCCTTCGCCACCGCCCCCGCGCTGCTGTTCGTCGCGGTGCTGATGGCCTCGGGCCTGGCCGAAATAAACTGGGACGACGTCACCGAAGCCGCGCCAGTGGTGGTGACTGCTCTGGCCATGCCGCTGACTTATTCGATCGCCAACGGTATCGCCTTCGGCTTCATTTCCTGGACCGCCGTCAAGCTGATCTCGGGCCGCCACCGCGACCTGAACCCGGCACTGGTGATCCTTTCCATCCTGTTCGTGATCAAGTTGGGCTGGTTCAACGCATGAGTGCTGTCTTCGACCCAAGCGCCTACGACGCGCAACTCCAGGCCAAGGTCGCCCGCCTGCGCGAACTGCTGGCCCCCTTCGGTGCGCCGGAGCCTGCGGTCTTCGACTCGCCGCGTACGCACTATCGCCTGCGCGCGGAGTTTCGCCTGTGGCGCGAGGACGGCCAGCGCCACTACGCGATGTTCGCCCCGGGCGAGAAGCACAAGGCCATTCTGATCGATGACTTCCCCATCGCCAGCGAGCGCATCAACGCGCTGATGCCGCGCCTGAAGGCGGCCTGGCAGGCCAGTGAGGAACTGAGCAACCGCCTGTTCCAGGTCGAGTTCCTCACCACCCTGGCAGGCGACGCGATGGTCACGATGTGCTACCACCGCCCGCTGGATGACGCCTGGGAAGTGGCGGCGCGGCAGCTGGCCGAAGAGCTCGGCGTCAGCCTCATCGGCCGCTCCAAGGGCAAACGCCTGGTCATCGGCCGCGACTACGCCGTGGAGAAACTCGACGTGGCCGGCCGGGTGTTCAGCTATCGCCAGCCGGAAGGCGCATTCACCCAGCCTAATGGCGCAGTGAACCAGAAGATGCTGAGCTGGGCGTTCGAGACCATCGGCGAGCGCGACGACGACCTGCTGGAGTTGTACTGCGGCAACGGCAACTTCACCCTGCCGCTGGCCACCCGCGTGCGCCAGGTGCTGGCCACCGAGATCAGCAAAACCTCGGTCAACGCCGCCCTGAGCAACCTCGACGAGAACGCTGTGGATAACGTGCGCCTGGTGCGCCTGTCGGCGGAAGAGCTGACCCAGGCGCTGAACGAGGTTCGTCCGTTCCGGCGCCTGGAAGGCATCGACCTGAAAAGCTACGCATTCGGCACCGTGTTCGTCGACCCGCCGCGCGCCGGCATGGACCCGGACACCTGCGAGCTGACCCGCCGTTTCGAACGCATCCTGTACATCTCGTGCAACCCCGAGACCCTGGCGCAGAACATCGCCCAGCTGCAAGATACCCACCGTATCGAACGCTGCGCGCTGTTCGACCAGTTCCCGTACACCCATCACATGGAAAGCGGGGTACTGCTGGTTCGGCGCTGATCCGCGTTGCAGTGGGGCTTCACCGGCCCCACCACACGCTGCCAGGAGTGTTGATGGACCAGTTCAGTGCCATGCAAACCTTCCGCCGGGTCGTCGACCTCGGCAGCTTCAGCGCCGCCGCCAGCCAGGCGGGCGTGTCGCATACCGTGCTGTCCCGCCAGGTGAAGCAGCTCGAACGTCACCTCGGCACCCAGTTGCTCACCCGCACCACCCGCCGCCTGCACCTGACAGAGGCCGGTGCGCTGTTCTATCGTCACTGCGTGCAGATCCTCGAACAGATGCAGGCCATGGCCCTGGAACTGTCCGAACATCAGCAACAGCCCAGCGGCAACCTGCGCCTAGGCGTGGCCACGGCGTTCGGCGAGCTGGAACTGGGGAGCTGGTTACCGGACTTCGTCGAGCGTCACCCGCTGCTGCAGATCGAGCTGCACTGCAGCGACCGTTTCGTCGATCTGCTGGAGGAAGAGATCGATGTGTGCCTGCGGGTTACCGACCACCTGCCGGACTCCAGCCTGGTCGCCCGCCGGCTGGCCAGCAGTGAAGTGATGCTGGTGGCCTCCCCGGGTTACCTGGAACGCCACGGCGCGCCGACCAGCCCTGATGAACTGGCCAGCCATGCCCTGCTCGGCTACAGCCAGCTGCTGCACCCGCAGCGCCTGCAACTCACCAGCGCCGATGGTGAACAGCGCGACATCCTCATGCCTCGGCGGCTGAGCGCCAACTCGCCGATGGCCCTGCGGGCCGCCGCGATTGGCGGTCTGGGCATCGCCAGCTTCGACCGATTCATCGTTCATGATGCACTGCTGGACGGGCGGTTGGTGCGGCTGCTGGAGAACTGGAAGCTGCCCGCGCGCAGCCTGTATGCGGTTTATCCACAGAGCCGCTACCTCGCGCCCAAGGTACGGGCGCTGCTGGATTACGTTCAGGCTTACTACTCGCAGGCGAGATGGCAATCCTGATTTGTGCTGTATGCGCACAAGTCATGGCTAATATTCTGCGTATTTGTGCGCTTTTCGTTTGATTAACCTTCGTTGCACATCCACTCGACGAAGGAGTTTCACCATGAAAGCAGTGCAGGCGATGATCGCGATCTTGACCCTCGGTACCCTGGCTATCGGCGTCAGCGCGGAGGAAAAAAGCATTTCGGTGACCGACAGTACGGCATTGAAGTGGCAGGACGTGCCCAATACCCAGGGCGCCGTGAGTTATGCCAACGTCGAGGGCGATATCTTTGGCAAGGGGCCTTATTCGGCCTATGTGAAATTCAGGAAGGGGACAGACAATGGCCTGCACCAGCATAGCCAGACGTTGCCGACCGTGGTTTTGGGTGGGACTTTCTATGCGGTGATCGATGGCAAGCGCATCGAGTATCCGGCCGGGTCCTATTACAAACTGCCGGCCGACCTGGTGCATGAGAGCGGCTGCACTGCTGCAGCCGACTGCCTGTTGTTCCAGTACCAGGCTGATGCGTTTGACCTGAAGCCTGTGAAAGGCTGAGGGCCTGGGGCTGCCTTGCAGACCAATCGCTGGCAAGCCAGCTCCTACAGATACTTCACAGTGCTCAAGGCCGGCTGGGTTCCTGGGGCTGACTTGCAGACCAATCGCTGGCAAGCCAGCTCCTACAGATACTTCACAGTGCTCAAGGCCGGCTGGGTTCCTGGGGCTGCCTTGCAGACCAATCGCTGGCAAGCCAGCTCCTACAGATACTTCACAGTGCTCAAGGCCGGCTGGGTTCCTGGGGCTGCCTTGCAGCCCAATCGCTGGCAAGCTAGCTCCTACAGATACTTCACAGTGCTCAAGGTCGGCTGGGTTCCTGGGGCTGACTTGCAGACCAATCGCTGGCAAGCCAGCTCCTACAGATACTCCACAGTGCTCAAGGTCGGCTGGGTTCCTGGGGCTGCCTTGCAGCCCAATCGCTGGCAAGCCAGTTCCTACAGATACTCCACAGTGCTCAAGATCGGCAGGGTTCCTGGGGCTGACTTGCAGACCAATCGCTGGCAAGCCAGCTCCTACAGATACTTCACAGTGCTCAAGGCCGGCTGGGGTCGTGGGGCTGCCTTGCAGCCCAATCGCTGGCAAGCCAGTTCCTACAGATACTCCACAGTGCTCAAGGTCGGCTGGGTTCCTGTAGGAGCCGGCTTGCCGGCGATTGGGCCGCACCGCGGCCCCAACAACTTCAGAAGTCGAAGAACACCGTCTCCCCTTCCCCCTGAATACGGATATCGAAGCGATACGCCGTCTTCCCATCCACCTCGCAACGCTTGGCAATCAACGTCTCACGCCGCTGCGGCTGCTCGATCAGGTTGAGCACCGGGCACTTGGCGTTGGCTTCGGCCTCGTCATCGAAATACAACCGCGTATGCAAGTGAATGTTGATGCCCCGGGCAAACAGGCTGAGGTTGATGTGCGGCGCCATCGGCACGCCAGATGCGTTGTTCACCACACCCGGCTTGACCGTGTGAACAGTCCATTCGCCAGCATCGAAGGTCGTGGCGGTGCGGCCGAAGCTATTGAAGGCGTTTTCCAGGTGGTAGGCATCCTGGTACTGACCGTCGGCATCGGCCTGCCAGATTTCCAGGAACGAGTCGCGCACCAGATGGCCATTGCCGTCATACACCTGGCCAATGAGCAGAATGTGCTCGCCCGGCGCCTCCGGCTTGGCCAGGCGGTTCCAGATTTCCTGGTCGCGGGTCGGGTTGCCGGCCGCTTCCAGGGCAAGGCCGATGTGCACGTAGGGGCCGGCGGTCTGCGAGGGGGTTTCCGGCAGCAGTTCGATTGGCATGGCGGTGTCCTCAGCAGTTTTCGAAGTGGGTCTTGCGCTGGCCGCGCAGCACGATGTCGAAGCGGTACGCCAGGCTATCCATGGGGTTGGCATGGCTCATGTCGAGCTTGGCGATCAGTTGCTGCACGGCGTCGGGGTTGGCGATCGACTTGACGATCGGGCACAGCGGAATCAGCGGGTCGCCCTCGAAATACAGCTGGGTGATCAGCTTGGTGGCAATCGACGTGCCGCTGATGGCCACGTGGATATGCGCGGGGCGCCAGTCGTTCGGGCCGTTGCGCCATGGGTACGGGCCGGGCTTGATGGTGCGGAAGCTATAGTAGCCGTCGCGGTCGGTCAGGCAGCGGCCGACCCCGCCGAAGTTCGGGTCCAGCGGCGCCAGGTAGCGGTCGTTCTTGTGACGGTAGCGGCCACCGGCGTTCGCCTGCCAGATTTCCACCAGGGTGTTGGATACGGGCTTGCCGTACTGGTCGACCACACGGCCGGCGAGGATGATGCGCTCACCGATGGGCAGGCCACCGTTGTTGAAGTTGAGCAGCAGGTCATGGTCATGGGGGCCGAAGCCTAGGTGGGAAAAGTCCGGGCCGGTGGTTTCGCTGATCGACTGGGGAATGCTCACCAGTGCCTGGCGCGGCGAGCGGGCAATGGAGGTCTTGTAGTCAGGGGTCAGGGCTTTGGGGTGCCAGTTGCGATCACGGATCACGAAGCGGCTGGTGTCCTGGGCGGGCATGCCGGTTTCCTCTCTTGGAATTATGGAGTTCCCCATCGGGGCTTGTGCCAAGCCCAGTCGCCAGCAAGCCAGCTTCCACAGGGACTTGCAGTTTCGGATAGGTCGGGCGAGATGGATATTGAATTCAGGCGTGAGATACATAACCAAATGGTTATGAATTAGTACCTTTGGCTGCGGTGAACTAATCTTTTACTTTCTGTTTCACCCTCTGGAGAGCCCTCATGGAATGGCGAAAAGGCCGACGCAGTGACAACGTGGTCGATGCCCGTGGCGAAGGTGGCGGCGGCGGTGGCATGCGCTTTGGCGGCGGCAAGGGGCTCGGGCTCGGTGCAATCCTGCTGATCGTCGGCATCGGTTGGCTTACCGGCCAAGACCCATTGCAGATTCTTGGCCAACTCACGGGGCAGATGCAGCAACAGCAGCAGGCCCCCAGTGGCACCAGCAACAAGGCGCCTGCGGCCAACGATGAGCAGGCGCAGTTCGTCGCCTCGATCCTGGGCGATACCGAAGACACCTGGAAGGCCCTGTTCTCCCAGGCCGGCAAGCAATACCGCGACCCCAAGCTGGTGCTGTTCAGTGGCCAGGTCAATTCCGCCTGCGGCTTCGCCTCGGCGGCCGTGGGCCCGTTCTACTGCCCGGCGGACCAAAGGGTCTATCTGGACATGTCGTTCTTCCGTGAGATGGAAACCCGCTTCGCCGCTGCGGGCGATTTTGCCCAGGCCTACGTGATCGCCCATGAGATTGGCCATCATGTGCAGACCCTGCTCGGCGTATCTGCCAAAGTCGACGCCGCCCGGCGTAACGGCCAGCGCATGGAGGGCGACAACGGTCTGCTGGTGCGTCAGGAGTTGCAGGCCGACTGCCTGGCCGGGGTCTGGGCCTTCCAGGCGCAGCAGCGCCTGAACTGGCTGGAGCCTGGTGATGTGGAGGAAGCCTTGAACGCGGCCAATGCCATTGGCGATGACCGCCTGCAGCAGCAGGGCCAGGGCCGTGTGGTACCCGACTCATTTACCCATGGCACTTCGCAGCAACGGGTGCGCTGGTTCAAGGCGGGGTTTGCCCAGGGTGAAGTGAACAGTTGCGATACCTTCAGTGCGCGGAACCTTTGAACTCACAGGACCGCGTTGCCGCCCATGAAAACGCAAACGTTTTCATGGGGTTACAAATCTGCTGAAAAAGCGTTTCAGCTTCCCCTGCTCTTGCCGATAACCCCTGCACGATTAAGCGGGCATCCAGAACAACAACGCCTCGCGATCGAAGATCAAGTGAGCGAAAATTTTCTGGAGAGCGTGCATGAACAGGTGGTTCGCCAACATCAGCGTCAACCTCAAACTCGGCCTGGGCTTCGGCCTGGTGCTGGTCCTCACCGGCCTGCTGGCCCTCACTGGCTGGACCAGCCTGGGCAGCCTCATCGACCGTAGCAACTGGATGGGCGATATCGCCCAGCTCAACAAAGACCTGACCGACCTGCGTATTGCGCGCCTGCAATACATGATCGCCAACGGTGACGACGCCGCTGCCGCCAACACCCAGGCCAAGCTCGACGGTTTCAGCAAGCAGCAGGCCTACCTGGCCAGCACCTTCAAGAGCCCGGAGAACGTCAAGCTGCTCAATGAGCTGGGGCAGACCATCAGCGAGTACAAGGTGTCGCTGAACAAGATGCGCGCCGGCTACAGCAGCACCCAGGCCGCCCGCGACGCCATGAACGTGTCGGCCAGCAAGGCCGACCACGCCATGGACAGCCTGGCCGAGGACGTCATGTCGCGCCCTGAGCCAGATGGCGTGCGGCTGGCGCAATACCAACTGATCAGCAAGGCACGCCAGCAACTGCTGCAAGTGCGCATCGACGTTCGCGGCTACATCGCCGACAACACGGCGGCCAATGAACAAGCTGCGCTGCGCCAGCTCGAAGCAGCGCTATCGGAAATCGACGACCTCAAGCGCCAGCTACCTGCCGAGGCCACCCGGGTGCAGCAGTTCGAGCAGTCGGTGCAGGCTTACCGCGATGCCGTGCGTCAGTTCCGTGATGCCGTCGCCGAAATCACCACTGCCCGTGCCGAAATGACCGTACAGGGCGCCGATATCGTCAAGCGAAGCGATGCGCTGTACAAGATCCAGCTCGAGCGCCGCGACGCCGAGAGCACCCAAGCCCGAAGCCTGCAGACCATCGCCACCTTGCTGGCCTTGCTCGCCGGTGTATTGGCAGCCGTTCTCATCACCCGCCAGATCACCCGCCCGCTGCAGGAAACCCTGCATGCGGTGGAGCGAATCGCCGGAGGCGACCTGACCCACGACCTGCAGGTGACACGCCGCGACGAAATCGGCGTGCTGCAGCAAGGCATCGCACGCATGGGCACCACCCTGCGCGACCTGATCAGCGGTATCCGCGATGGCGTCACGCAGATTGCCAGCGCCGCCGAAGAGCTCTCGGCAGTAACCGAGCAGACCAGCGCGGGCGCCAACAGCCAGAAGGTTGAAACCGATCAGGTTGCGACCGCCATGCACGAAATGGCCGCGACCGTCCAGGAAGTGGCGCGCAATGCCGAGCAAGCTTCGCACGCTGCTACCGGCGCCGACGACGAAGCCCGCGCGGGCGATCTCGTGGTCGGTGAAGCGATCAGCCAGATCGAGCGCCTGGCCGATGAGGTGCACCGGTCGACCGAAGCGATGAACCTGCTGCAACAGGAAAGCCAGAAGATCGGCAGCGTCATGGATGTGATCAAGTCGGTGGCCGAACAGACCAACCTACTGGCGCTCAACGCCGCGATCGAAGCGGCCCGTGCCGGTGAGGCGGGCCGGGGCTTTGCCGTGGTGGCCGACGAAGTGCGTGGCCTGGCCCAACGTACCCAGAAGTCCACCGAGGAAATCGAGGAGCTGGTCGCCAGCCTGCAGCACGGCACCCAGCAAGTGGCCAACGCCATGCACGGCAGCCGTACCCTGACCGACAGCAGTGTGGAACTTGCGCGCAAGGCCGGGGCTTCGCTGGAGAACATCACCAGCACGGTCTCGAGCATCCAGTCGATGAACCAGCAGATCGCTGCGGCGGCCGAGCAGCAGAGCGCGGTGGCTGAAGAGATCAGCCGCAGCATCCTGAATGTGCGCGATGTGTCGGAGCAGACGGCGGCGGCCAGTGACGAGACAGCGAAGTCCAGCGTGGAGCTGGCGCGCCTTGGGGGACAATTGCAGATGCTGGTGAGCCAGTTCCGCGTCTGAACATGAGGCCTTAGGGCTGCTTTGCAGCCCATCGCCGGCAAGCCGGCTCCCACAGGCAAAGCGCCCAGCTTGGGCTTGCGCTGTACTTGTGGGAGCCGGCTTGCCGGCGATAGGGCCAGCCGCTTATTTGACGATCATCCCCACGCCACGCCCACGCGGGTCCGAAGCGGTCTCAAGCTTCGCCCCATCGACGCGGATTGCCTGGATATCACCCATCTCCCAGCCTTGGTCCTCCAGTACATATCCCATCTTCTTCAGCTCATCGGCCACCGGCCCGGTCAGCGGCGCATAGCTGTCGAAGTAGATGGTGTCCTTGGGCAGCAACTGATGATGCACGCGCTGTGCCGCCACGGCTTTATCCAGCGGCATGCCGTAGTCATACAGGTTGTTCATCACCTGGAAGATCGAGGTGAAGATGCGCGAACCGCCCGGCGTGCCGATCACCAGCTCGACCTTGCCGTCTCGGGTCATCAGGCTTGGGCTCATCGATGACAGCATGCGCTTGCCCGGGGCGATGGCATTGGCGTCGCCGCCGACCACGCCAAAAGCGTTGGCCGCGCCCGGCTTGGCGCTGAAGTCGTCCATCTCGTCGTTGAGCAGGAAGCCTGCGCCCTTCACCACCACGCCACTGCCGTAGTCGAGGTTGAGGGTGTAGGTGTTGCTGACGGCGTTGCCCTGCTTGTCGACGATCGAGAAGTGCGTGGTCTGGTGCGGCTCCAGGCCCGGCTTGACCTTGTCGGTTTCGGAAATGGCCTTGGGGTTGACCTGGGCGGCGCGCTTGGCCAGGTAGTCCTTGGCGATCAGCTGATCGACCGGCACCTTGGTGAAGGCCGGGTCGCCCAGGTAGTCGGCGCGGTCGGCGAACACCCGCTTCTCGATCTCCGCCAACAGGTGGATGTACTGCGCCGAGTTGTGCGCCACGCCCTTGAAGTCCGCTGCGCGGTCTTCCTTGATGCCCAGCAACTGCGCCAGGGCAACGCCACCCGAGCTCGGCGGCGGCGCCGTGTATACCACATTGCCGCGCCAGCTCAGGGCCATCGGTTCGCGCCAGACGGCTTTGTAATCTTTGAGGTCTTCCTTGGTGATCAGTCCCTTGTCGGCCTGCATCTGCGCCACCAGCAGGTCAGCGGTCTTGCCCTGGTAGAACTCGTTGACGCCCTTGTCGGCGATGCGCTCCAGGGTCTGCGCCATTTCTGGCTGCTTGAACAGCTCGCCCACCTTCATGTTGCCGAAATAGTCAT